>CACBTT010000006.1 GCA_902542235.1 uncultured Pelagibacteraceae bacterium | reverse complement strand
CGTAACCGTTGTAACTAACAATTCCTATAGCTGATATTATTCCTAGTATTGCTACTACAACCAAAAGCTCAATGAGTGAGAACCCAGAGCTTTTGGTAGTAATAAAAGAATTTTTCAAAATAAAAGTTTTACTTTTATTCAATAAGAAGAGTATCGTTAAGTGGATCTTCTCCTGAAGCTACGCATGTTGAAACTGTAACTTGAGTAGTAGTATTTTTAACGTTTGTTCTACCCTCTGTTGAACTTGTACAACCTGATTTATCTGCAAATGCTGCAGCATCAAATATTGCTAGTTTTGAGCTACCTACTTCACCATATGCATTTTTAAATTCTGATAATGCTGCTGTTGCTGCTTTGCTAACTTCGCCAGCAGTTTTTCTTGAGCTGCATGTTAGTTGATCTGCGCCACTTTTATTTTTCATCGCAGAAGACTCTCCAATATTACATTTCTGTAATTCTGCAGCTACATATTTAACAACTGTTGCATGGTTAGACTTTGCTCCAGACTTTTTTGCACTTGATGTATATCCAGAATAAGCAACAACTCCAACAGCGGCAAGAATACCGATGATGGCTACAACAACTAATAATTCTATAAGGGTAAAACCTTTATTATTTTTTTTCATAATTTATGATCCTATTTTAAATAAAAAATATGTATATACATAATAATTATATCTTTTGAAAGTCAATATCTATATATGAAATCTAATCAAAATGGGTCATTTTTGTTGATTTCACAGGGAAATTTAATAAATATTAATATTTATGTCATACAAAGTTACAGAAGAAGGCGGAATATCAATTGTTCACCTTGATGGTGAAATTGATATGGATGTAACAGAAAAAGCAAAAGAAATTATAATGCCTTTAATAGAGGCAAAAAAAGAAGTTCATCTAAATTTAAAAGAAGTTCAATATATGGACTCATCAGGTATATCAGTTTTGATTGAAAGTCATCAAAAGGCAACAGAACTTGGAACAAAAGTTATTCTAAAAGATATAAGCAAGTCTGTTTTGAAAGTTATTATGATGGCAAAACTAGAGCAAATTTTAAACTTAGGATAGACAATGAATAATCTTGCTCAAATATCTGAACAAAGAGATTTTGTCGTAAGTTCATCTAGCCTTAAAGACGTTAGAAGTTTTTCTAGAGAAGTGTTTGAAAAAGTGAACATCGATCAAGATTTAAAAGACGAATTAGTATTAGCAATTGCAGAAGCAGCTCAAAATATAGTTAAGCATGCTTACCAAGGTGAAGATACCGATGATAAAATGGAAATTAAGATCTCTCTAGAAAATGGGAATTTAGAAATAGGCTTTTTTGATAAAGGAAGACCAGTTGAAAAAGATAAAATTAGACATAGAAAAATAGATGATATTAAACCGGGTGGCCTTGGAACATTTTTTATTCAACAAATAATGGATGCTGTAGTATTTAGAGAAGGGGAAAAACCTTGGATCAACCATTTAATTTTGTCAAAAAAAATAGATTATTGACCTATAATTGCACCAACATTAAAGATCGGTGAATACATCGCTATCATCAAACCACCAATCATAGTCCCCATAAACACTATCATGATGGGTTCAATTAAACTCGACATATTATCTACAGCTGTATCAAACTCTTCTTCATAGTAAGCTGATACTGATGTAAACATTTCATCCAAATTACCTGTCTGTTCACCAACTGAAATTAGCTGACTAAAAGTTGGAGGGAACACTGGTTCTTTTAAAAATAATTTTGTTAAAGTATCACCAGAGAAAACGCCTTTTTTTACATTTTCCAAAGCTTGAGTAACTACATCATTATTACTTACTTGTTTTGCAATTTCTATACTCTCAAGCAGGTTTACACCTGCAGAACTAAGATTACCCATAATGAGAGATATTCTTGCAATTAGTGATTTTAAAATCATATCTCCAAATACAGGCATTTTTAAAACTCTATTGTGCCATTTATATCTTACAGCTGGTATTTTTGTTGTTGTATATTTAAATAACGCAAAGCCAGTTATACAAACT
Organism: uncultured Pelagibacteraceae bacterium; assembly: GCA_902542235.1. Lineage (GTDB taxonomy): Bacteria > Pseudomonadota > Alphaproteobacteria > Pelagibacterales > Pelagibacteraceae > Pelagibacter. Next base: position 69,810 of record CACBTT010000006.1, on the reverse strand, counting down.
AAAGCTAAAATCAAACCACCTGCCCCTCTCATAAAATTACTTGCATTCATAATAACTGCTGTCGGAGTTGGTAATGCTACTCCCATACCCTCATACATTTCGGCAAATATTGGAACAACCTTTATTAACATGAAAACCATAACTGTTATAGCAACAACAAACATTACTACCGGATAAGTTAATGCACTTTTGATTTTTTTTTTTACTTTCTCTCTTTTCTCAAGTGAGTCTACCAATTTAAGTAAAAAAACATCTAACTTACCACTCGCTTCTCCTGCCTTTATTAAGTTTATGTAAATATTATCGAAAATTTTAGGATATTTTTCAAAACATTTAGATAAAGTTACACCTCCCTCTAGACTTTTTCTTATATCTTCAATAATTTCCTTCATTGTAGGGTGTTCAATTTGATCACGAAGCATAGAAAGGACATTTAATATTGGAAGACCTGCCTTAACCATTGTGGCAAACTGTTTTGAGAAGATCATCACATCTTGGGGAGATACTTTCTTCTTTCCAAATGAAAAACTACTTTTTTTACCTTTTTCTTTTGCTGCCTTTTTCTTTTTGGTTTTGACTAAATTGGTGATTATTATCTTTTGTTCTTTTAATTTATAAGACGCTTCTTCTTGATTAAGAGCTTCTATTTCCCCCTCTATATATTTTCCAGCAGAAATACCTTTATATGTAAATGTTTCAGAGGACATTTATTAATCCATTGAAAGAACTCTATCAAACTCTCTGAAATTTAAATCTCCAGTTAATATAAGTTCTCTTCCCATATCTTGCATAGTTCTAAAACCTTCATTGGCAGCAATTTCTTTTAGCTCTGGCGTTGTAGCTTTTCTTAAAATTGCTTCTTTGATAGGCTTAGTAACATTTAAAATTTCGTAAATACCCATTCGACCTTTGTATCCACTATCTTTACATTTTGCACAACCCTTTCCTTTTTGAACTTTTGCTCTAGAAGCCTGTTCTACTGTAAAACCAAGATCAGCTAAAGCTTTTGGAGTGATGTCATTATCTGGCTCTCTGCACTCTGTACAAGTTTTTCTTGCTAATCTTTGCGCCAAAACCAAACTGACAGCTGCACTAATTAAATAATCTGGAGTTCCCATATTTTGTAATCTTGTAATTGTGCTTGGTGCATCGTTTGTGTGAAGCGTGCTAAAAACTAAGTGTCCTGTTAGTGCTGCTTTTAAACCAATATCAACTGTTTCTTTATCCCTCATCTCTCCAACTAGAATTATTTCAGGGTCCTGTCTTAAAAATGATCTTAAAGCAGTTGCAAAATTAAAACCTATATCATCCTTAATTTGAACTTGTCCCACGCCATCAAGTTCATACTCAACTGGATCTTCAGCAGTTAAAATATTTAAATGGGGTTTAGAAACTTCTTTTAAAATACTGTATAAAGTAGTTGTTTTTCCTGAACCAGTGGGACCTGTTACAAGTACTAATCCTTGTGTGCCGTGTATTGCCTTTCTTAAATTTTTTAAATCTGTTTCTTCAAAATTTAATTGTTCTAAACTAATATCTCCTGCGTCTTTATTTAGAACCCTCATTACAATTCTTTCATTTGTGGCGGTTGGTAAAATAGAAAGTCGAAGATCAACAACTTTTCCATCGATTTTAAATGGTATGGCACCATCTTGCGGTAGTCTTCTCTCTGCTATGTCCAGTTTTCCCATAATTTTAAATCTTGTGACAACTGCACCATAATTAGAGTGTAAAAATTTTTTGAAATGCTCTTGCTCAGTAAGAATACCATCCAACCTATATCTTACTCTTGATGAGAATCTATATGGTTCAATGTGAATATCAGATACACCAGATTTAATAGCATCAGCAACAACTGCTGTACTAAATTTAATAACTTCAGACTCGTTTTCAATTGCTTCAATATCCTCTTCGGGTTGACTTTCTAAAACTTCTGCTTGTTCATCAACATCGTAATCAAATGTTTTGGTTTTTTCAGCTTGCGTTTGCCTAATATCAGATATGGTTTTTTCACCATCTGCTAAAAGTTTATCTACAAAATTTGAAATATCTGAAACTTTTGCTGCATGTAACTCTATATCCATTTTTGTTATAGTTCTTAAATTTCTCATTAGGCTTAATTTTGAAATATCGGAAATTGCAATGTGGAGAACTTTTCCCTCAATTTTAAATGGTGCTATAAAATTCATATTTATATAATTAGAGGGAAGTACAGCCTTTAGCTCCTCGGTCGCTTCAATTGTTGATAAATCTATAACATCTAATGACTGATCATGAACTAATAAATCTAATATTTTTTGCTCATCAGTAAGATTAAGCTCAAAAACTGCATCTAATTGAGATTTGTTTCCATCACTAGAAATTTTTTTTATTTCAGCTAAGTCTTTTCCTGAAATAATATCTTGATCTATCAAGATATTAATCAAATTAATCTCAGACTCTCTACTTATATTAATCATTATAATATTCTTGGTGCAATAAATACCAATAATTCATCTAGGTTATCAGAATTTGACTTACCTTTAAAGAGATTACCTATTACAGGCACATTTCCAATACCTGGAGTTTGGTTTTTATTTTGAGAAACAATGTTTTTCTTAATACCTCCAATTACAACAATATCTCCATCTGCAACCAATAATTTTGTAACAATTTCCATTTTATTAATAGGAGGTTCGTCCCCTCCTGCTGATCTATTTGGAGTGTCGTTGTTTACTTTAATAGTTAGAAGAACGTTGCCATCACCAATAATACTTGGAGTAACTTCTAATTTTAATGCAGCTTCTTTAAATGATGTAGAGGTTGTTCCATCTGATGTTGTTTGATACGGAATTTCTTCACCTTGTGTTACGGTTGCTAATTGGTTATCTAACGTAAATACTTTCGGATTTGATATTGTTTTACCCATTCCCATACTCTCTAACGCTGTTATTTCAGCTTTAAGAACTCCTGATCCAGTTCTTCTCAAGATTCCAATACCACTTGTCGCTCCCGTAACAGGAAAATTAGCTAAACTATCTGTGGCAGAACCTAGACCAGCAGCAGTATCTAAATCTGTTCCAAAAGCACTCCCGCTACTAGTTCCAGCAGTACCACCTGAAATCTTACCGCTTCGATTATAATAACCACCTAATCTTGAGCCAAGAGCTCTCTCGAAGTCTGAGTTAGCTTCAACAATAAACGCCTCTATTAAAACCTGCTTAGTTCTAATATCAATTTCTTTTACTACTTTATCTACAACATCTAAATCTTTTTCCTTACCTCTTACAATAATTGATCTAGTTGTTATTTCCTCAGTAATTTGAATTGGTGTGAAGGAACTGTCTCCACCTGCAGATTGTGTAAATAATTCCTCAATTGTCTGTTTAGCTTGTGATGGGGTTATATAATAAAGTCTAAAAATTTCTGAATAAATTGGTTCAACACTATCTTCTAATTCTACTTTTCTTTTAACTGCCTGAGCTCTTTCAGATTTGTAAGTTTCTTGAGCTGTTAAAGTTTCTGGTGAGTGTATTCTTATTAAATTACTAGCTACATCAACATCTGAAGCGAAATTTTTCATATCCAACAATGCTTGAAAAGCTTTATCCCATGGAACATCTATTAATTCTGCTGATATTGCACCCGCCACCTCGTCACCAACAAGAATATTTATTTCACCAATTTTACCCATTAATTTCATCGTTTCTTTGTAATCTAAGTTTTTAAATTTTAATGTAACTCTTTGTTTCAATAGCGGATAGTCATCTGAAATGATTAAGTAATTTCTTTGTGACTCAGATGAAATTTTTTTTCTTTTACCTAATTTTCTGGAATCACCTTCAATAGGTTTCGGTCCCATCTCTAAAGTTTTTGCAACTTCCGACTTTCCAGAATCAACTATATTTTTATCCTTTATTAAAGGGGTATTATGCTTAAAGGGTTTATTATATTTTTTTCCAAATTGTGAATTTGGACCACAAGCACTAAAAATAAGTGTAATAGTTAATAGTAAAAATATGTTAAAAAACTTTTTAATAATCATCTGCCTCTCTAACTTGATTATTAAAATCAATAATCATAAATTTTCCGTCCTCTTTTTTAAAAATTGCTTCAGTCAATCTTAAATCTACAAGTTGAATTTTTCCTAAAAATTGACCAAGCGTTAAAGTCAAAACTTCACCTCCAGAGTTGACTATTGAAATGTAGCTGTGATCTTTTCCAGATATAAGGCCAGCTAATTTAAAATTGTATAAACTTAATTCGTTTTCTTGTTCATCATCAGGTATATTTCCAGACATTGAACTTGTCCCCTCGTTTCCTGCAAAAGGATCATTTAAAGGAACTTCCTCTTCATTTTCTAACTCTTTAGCAATTTCATCAACTTTATCTAACACCTCCTGCTTTTGATCATGGTTATCAGCATGCACTATCGAATTGGTTAATGTAAAAAATAAAAGAATTATTATTTTAAAAAAATTCATCTGGCATTCCTACAATTGTTAATTCACCTTTGGCTACTATCGCTCCAGTTGAATCATTTTGTACTACACTTATCGTCTCTTTGTCAAAATTTAACATTTTTTTTTGTTTAGATACTGCTCTTTTAAACTTAATATATCCAAGGAAATTACCCTTTATTTCATAGTCTACTGGAATTTTATAATAAGAAACCATTTCCATTGTTAAATTGTTTTCAGATTGCTGTGCATTTCCAGCTTTTAAAACTGGTTTAGGTTTTTTCTTCTGTATTTTTGAGATAACCAATCCATTAACAGCTGCATGCTTGCTCAAACTTTCATATAAACCTTCAACTTCAGCTTTTGAATGAAACAAAGTTGAGCTAGCTTCAAATTCAGGTTTTCTTTTTTTTATATTATTTTTTAAAGTAATTATATCATTTTCAAACTTACTGATTTCATTTTCTTTCAAAATTTTATCATCAAATTTAGCTTTTCTTTCTTTAACCATTGGACTTAAAATGACATAATAAATAATCAAAAATATAATTACAGCTCCTACTCCAATTCCAAATTTAATTAATGTTTTTTTGTCGATGCCTGATAGCTTTTGCTTCAAGTCATCCATTGTCATATTTTTTAAATCCATTATACGCTCTCCAAAATACAAGCTATTTTAAAGCCCTTCATTGTTTGAGAGCTCTGTTGATCACTAGGCAAGGTCATACTTGCTAGAGATGCTTGTGAAATTAATTTTTTGTTATTTAAATTGCTTATTAACTTTAAAATATCTTGGTCACTAAAAGCTGTACCTTCTATAACTATTAAGTCTGAACCATTGTAATCAATTGAGCTAAATTTAACTCTTTTTGGTACTGCTGATGCAATTTGAGCCAAAACTCTAAAGCTAATAGTCTTGTTAGATTTTATTGACTGGCTAAGCTCAAGTGCCTTATCCATTAAATTTTTTTCTTTAAGATATTTATTTCTTTCTAAAGTCTTTAGCTCATGAGTTTGAATAACTTCTTCATATCCAGCTATCTTACTATTTAAATCTGTAATTTGCCAAAATGAAAATCCAAAAAGAACAACATATATTGCTACCACTATTCCAGCAATTCCTTTAAAGGCAAAATTTGAAAATGCTTTAGCTTTTTTTTGTGCAATCATGTTTTCTCTGTTTGGAAGAAGATTGATATTTTTTACTGCAGTTACAAATTTATAATAACCAAATACATCTAACTTTCTAAAAGCTAATCCCATAACAGTTGAAAAATAAGATGGATTACTCAATTTAGTTTCGTTTTCAATTTGTGCAGGTATCTTTATTCCATCGAACGGATTAAAAAGATTATAGCCAGTATTAACCATATTTTTTCTAAAGCTTGCTAAATAATCTTCTACGTTCGGTAAATTAGATGTTACTTTTAAATTTCTAATTCTTTTTTCATATTTTGTTTCAAAATCTTGAACTGCTTGTTTAACCTGGGTCATATACCTTCTGACTAAAGCATCCATTTCTTCTTGATTATTACTTTCAGATAAAGTTTTCCTATCTTGAGCTCTAATAAATATGTCAGTTATGATCGGATTATTTTCATAAAGTATCATTACATAATTTTCATCAAGTCCAAATTCTAGAACTGCTGTTAAATTTGAATCTTCAATTGATCCAGCTATTTGATTAATTTGGTCTACTGCAGATTTTAATGCAAAACATTTAACATCAATGATTACAGCGTTTAATCCACCTTTTTTAATTATTGCTGTATAACTATTAATGTCTGAAAGTTTTGAGGCAACAAACAAGATATCCATCGTATTAGCTTTTTCATCTTTATTTATTACCTGATGAAATATTGAATAGTCTGCTAAATTATCTGTAAGTTGAACTAAATTTTCCCAAAGTGAATCTGTATCGATAGCTTTTTTCAATTCTTCTTCAGTCATTAAAGGCGCGGTTACAACCCTAATGATTGCACTTGTAACTGGAATTGCTATTGCAGCATTGGTTGTTGATACTTTTGATTTTAATAAAGCTAACTTTAGCTCTTCAGCAATTTTGTCTTGATTTTCTAAAACTGTTCCGCCATCAGGAACTCCTTCAAATTTATGAACATAAAATTTATCTAAGACCCATTGGTTTGCTTTATTGCTGGATACTTGTGCAAGTCTAATTTCGTTTGGTGTCAATTCAACACCTAAAATTTCTTCACCTTTTATTGAGGATTTCCCTAATCTATTTTTTAATAGTTTGCCAAAAAAACTCTCTTTCTTTTTACCTGCGTCTGGCTTTGGCACAGGTTTATCTGGCGCACCATCTTTACTTTTCTTTTTAAAGAGATTTGCAAAAGGATTTTTCATATTTTTATATTTCGAATTTTATCTATATACTCAACTTTTACTAGAATAAAAAGCCCGAGTAGTACATAATGAGTTTTTTTGAAATAAATTAGTAAAAATAACTTATATTTATAGTATCAATATTGAATGTTTGAAAAATTAGAAGAACTTGCGAAAAACAATAAAAAAATTTCTGATTTCCACATAAGAGCTGGTGCTCCTCTTGCTTACCGACAAACTGGTGAGATTATTAAGGTTCAAGAAGTAATGGTTACTGCTCAAGATATAAAAGATTTATTATCAATGAACTGTAGTGAACATGAATTAAATAAATTTGATAAAACGCACGAATTAGATACTTCAGTAACATTAAGTGGATTAAGATTTAGAGCAAACTTTTATAAAACAATTAAAGGTCCAGCATGCGTTTGTAGAAGAGTGGAAAGTAAAATCCCTGAAATGGATCAATTTAATTTACCTCAGTCTCTTTATGATATTGTCGACTTTCACAAAGGACTAGTTTTAGTTACAGGTCCAACTGGTTCAGGTAAATCAACTACGCTTGCAGCTATTGTTAATGAAATAAATAAAACAAGAACTGCAAATATTATTACTGTAGAAGATCCTGTTGAATTTATTCATCAAGATAACAAAAGTATTGTTTCTCATAGAGAAGTTGGAAAACAAACAGAAACATTTGCTGCAGCTTTAAAGGCGGCTCTTAGAGAAGATCCAGACGTAATTTTAGTTGGAGAAATGAGAGACTTAGAGACTATTAGTCTAGCATTAACTGCTGCAGAAACAGGTCATTTAGTATTTGGAACTCTTCATACTAGTGGTGCGCCTAGTACTATTAATAGAATTATAGATGTATTTCCACCCGAACAACAAGAACAAATAAGAGCTCAAATTTCAACATCTCTTAAAATGGTTGTTACACAAAGATTATTAAAAACAAGAGATGGCGCTGGTAGAGTTGGTGCTTTTGAAATTATGAAATGTACAGCACCAATACAAAATTTAATTAGAGAAGCTAAAATTCATCAAATTCCTAGTATCATGCAAACTGCTGTAAGAGATGGGATGATCACTATGGAAAAATCTTTAGAGGAATTAGCTAAAGCAGGGAAAATAGATCCAGGTGCTGCAAGATCAGAACATTAAAGGTTTTACATTACTCGAGTTACTTGTTGTTATTTCAATAGTAGCATTGGTCTCGGCCATAGGTATGCCTAACTTTATGAGTTGGCAAAAAGATAGGGAAGTTAGAACAGCAGCCGAAAAAATTGCAAATGCTATTAATATGGCCAATACACGTACAGCAAATGGAAGTCTAGAAGTTGTAAAAATTACTTTTGAAAGTACTACGTCATCTACTAGTGTTACTACTGTTGGAATTGACAGAAAAAAATTTTCTGACAGGCTGAATAGAGGTTTGGACGTAGAATGTAAAAATGATGCGAATTGGTTTACTAAAACTATTGATCAGCAAACTTTTTCTGTTGCAACAAACTTGACGAAAAAATCGTCAATTTGTTTTTCTTTGAGAGAAAAAAATTATGGAACTGATGGTATCTTTAATGGACAATTAAATATCAACTTAGAAAATTCTTCAAATGTTACGGATAAATTTATAATGATTTGTCGAAGTGGCTCGGGTTGTCCTGGAAAATATTCATACTTGATTGAATGGACAAGATTTGGAAATGTTAATAAATTTAAACGGAGTAAAAGTGGTGCTTGGACAAGAATGTAAACAAAATAGATTTGACAAGGGGATAACCATATTAGAGGCTTTAGTGTCAACTGCTATAATTGCTATAGGATTTATTGCTATTTTTCAGATGGTTCAATATTCAATACGTTCAATTGATGTATCAGGCGAAAGAACCAAATCTAGCCTTCTAATTTCGATGGTTGCTGAAGATTTAATATCAGAGAAGAATGCATCATCGCCAACAAGTAAAGTTTCTTTAACTGATTACTTAATTTCCCAAGAAAAAAGCGGAAAAACTTCTTGGAACGCGCCTAGTTGCAATTCTGGATCTACGACATCTCAAACCTTCACCAATACTGTTGATGCTAAAAAATATAAGTGGGCAAATAGATTTTCTAAAAGAAGATTAAAATGTAAGGGAGCAGAAAATAAGAAAGAACTTAAGGTATATGACATTTGCAATAATGCCGCTTCTGGTAATGTTTGTACTTACAATAATAATAAAAATTATAATGGAACAAGACTTTATGACCAAATGGTAATTGGTCGAATGGAAGTAAATATCAGTACAGGAAGAGTTGATAATCAGGGAAATAAAAAACCCAAGAAAGGATATTTATATTTTCAAATTAGATAATGAAAAAACTAAGCAACATATCTGGAGTAACTTTAATTGAAATTTTATTAGGTATTGTAATTTCCGTCATAATGATGGGTGCAATGTTAACATCGTATAATGTTGTAAATAATTCATATTCACAAGTTACTGATAAAGCAAAGATATCTAATCAAGGTAAAGTAGTTTTGAGTATGATAATGGCTGACATTAGAAACGCTGGTTTTAAATATTATGGTGATACAGTGAAAACCACAAATGAACATGTTCCAATTCTGATTACTAAAGCATCAAATTTTAATACTGCATGTGATACAATAGATATTGTTTATGGTGACATGAAATATGATGAAACCAAAACACCAAAATATACTTTTCAAAGATATAAAGTAACTTATAGCTGTGAACCTTCAAAACTTCCTGACAAAAACGCGCCTCCTTTACCAGGAAATAAATTTCCACCTATCAATGCATTTGCTGTTTATAAAACTAAAGTTATTTGGGATGAGTCTGGAAGTAATTGGAAAAATCCTAGGACAGACGGAAATAATGCAACTTATGAAAAACAATTAGTTGCAGATTATATTGAAGATTTAGTTTTTTTACCAATAGATGATGAAGGTAAATTAATTAATCCTCCACCAACGACAAATAATGCAACAAAAAATAAATTATATAAAATTAAAACTGTTGATATAGCTCTTTCTATAAGATCAACAAAAAAATTCTATAGATCTAATAAAGATAGAACTAAGTTTACATTAAATAATCCTTCTAGAAAAAAAACTAGGAATGATAAATATTTTAGAGAAACAATAGTTGTAACTGCACATGCAAGAAATATGGGAACATTATAATGATAAATAATAACGAAAAAGGTTTTGCGCTAGTTCTTTCATTAGTTTTGATGTTGGTAATGTCATTGATGGGTGGTGCTCTTATTGTAATTTCTGCTGGAGACCATCAAAGCAATAATCGAAGTGATGAATATCAACAAACCTTTTATGTTGCAGAAACAGCTCTTCTTGAAGGAGAAAGATATGTGCTCAATCAATCTCTTGGACCTTGGAATATTAGTAATCATCAAAGGGATATGAGTAAAAGAAATCTTCCTAACAATACAGTAAGTTTTCCATCTAATATGACCCAAAAAAACTATAATTCCAAATCTATGAGCTCAGATAATTACCTATCACAATCAGATACTTGTTATAATTCTTTTCAAGTAAACAAACCAAAAGACTACAAAGTCGTTGTTGCTGAAAGTTGGAACTTTGGAGTAATTCTGGATGACAGTATGGGCTCAAAAACTATTCCTAAGAGTGAGATAGATAAATTGAAAAAATTTTACTATCAATATTTTATCGAGCAAGTAGGCTCTGCTCCATTTAAGGGCACAGGTACAAGCGTAAAAAAAGGAGCTGGAAATACTGGAAGTGATGGTGTTGCTTATAGAGTTTATGGATGTGGCATAAAAAAAGAGAAAGATGATATTAACTTAGTAGTAGCATTAGAAAGTGTAATTGTTTTACCGAAATAAATATGGCAAATTTGTTTATAAAAAAAAATATTTTAATGTAATATTTAGAATTATTTTATGAAAATATTAGTAAAATCTTTTATCATTATAATCTTATCCATAGTCAGCTCATATTCTGCATGTGATTTAAAAGTTGAATTTGGTGAAAAAAAAGAAGTTTTTGAAAAACGTGAGATAACTGGAAGACCATTTCCATTAGAATATCCAGAATTAGATGTTTATCCAGTATTAGCAGATGATATTTGTCCAAATCAAAGATTAAAAGATGTTGGTATCGAGTATAGATTTTTAAACGATGAATTAATTGCAATTAATTTTGTTGCGCTCAATGATGATAGAAATTTAGTTTCAGAAAAACTAACTTTAATGAATTATGTAAAAAATAATTATAAAAGATTTGATACTGGTAAAAACCCTAACTCATATGAAGGAATTGAAGTAATTGAGAAAACGAATTTATTTGTGGTTTACCAAAGAATAACTGGAGATGATGGAATTAAAAATGAGCAGATTTATTTATCAACTCCTAAATTAGATGAAAAGTTATCTAAATTTTATGCAGAAAAAGAAATGGAGATGCAAAAAAATTAATGATGAGATTAAAAAAATTAATATTTAGTTTTTTATTTGTATTCTTAACTACAGAAAATTTATTCGCTAAGGCTTTACCACCGGGCACTGGAATTGGAGATGTACCAGCAAATGTTTTAATCTTACTTGATAAATCTGGAAGTATGGGTTGGCGTATGAGCGGAGGATTAGCAAGTATGAGATATCCTTACGATGCAGATGCAGATAGCAGTGGTAACATACTTGTTTCTCAATACAACAGAGATGGAGTAAAAAAATTTTTATATGATACAGCTTCGATGGATACTGGTTTTGGATATAGAGGAGTTTCTGGAAAAGGAAATTCTAGATATGAAGGTAACAGCAACTGCAGAACATCATATTCATACAGTGGAGAAACATATAACGGTATTTATTACACGACGGCATATTATGAGAGATCGGTTGTAGCAATCAGAACAAGCGATGGAAGATGTATGGCGAAGTATTATTTGGGTGGATACACTTACAATATGACAATTAATCCAAGTACAGGCATGTTGTATGTCGGGCATAGTAATGGATTTAAAGCCATAAACTTAAATAATAACCAGCAGTACAACTGCAACGTACAAACTAACTTAAGATATAGCTACGGAACTAAAGTATCGGGTAACTATATTTATTATTACCGATATAATCGTATTTATAGAGCTCAACTATTTTCTGGAACTGGCGGTAATTGTCCTTATTATAATAGCAACACAAATTTCTATTTTCCAGAAGGTAATTATCTCGGACTGGAGAGAGATCCAAATAATTCAAATGTTTTATTTACTCTATCATGGAATCAAAGCAGATTAAAAAAAATCACAGTAAATGCTTCAGGTAATGGTGCAACTACGAACTGGACAAAAGGAAGAAGAAGTAAATCAGCGTCAAATTCAAGTAATTTATATTTTTATTATCCTTGGGGTTTAGGTTGGGATGAAAGTAATAATAGGCTTTTAGGCGCAAATCTAAACAATGGACAAGTTCATGTGCTAGATAGTAATGGTGGCTGGATTAAATCTATAGGTGGTGCTCCAAAAACAAGGATGCAAGCTGCTTATGAAGCTATAGAAGCAATAGTTAAAGACTCATCATTAACTTCAGGAGTAGATTTTGGTTTTGCTTATTGGTCTGCAGGTGCATCCGGATTTACAAGATGGCACGGAAATCATAAAACCGGTCAAGGTTATGCTAGACCGTGCACTTATTACAATTGTCTGAAGGTTCCCATATATAAAGGTGGAGCTGCTCAAATCGCAAAAATGATACGAACTGTCAATCCAGGTGGAGGAACACACTTAGATTCTGCAATGAGAATTGCATCAAGGTACTATAAAAACAGTACTTTTTCACCAATTGATAAAAATTCACCATGTCAAAATTCTTATGTAATCCTAATCGGAGACGGAGATTGGTTTAGTCATACACATACCAGAGGACTGAAAATTGTAAAAGATATTTATAATAATAATAAAATTAAAACTTTTGCAATAGCTTTTGGTACTGGAATTAGTTCAAGGGGATATAGATATTTTGAAGATGTTGCAAAAGCAGGTGGAACAGAAAAAGCTATTATAGCTACAACTGGTGCAGCTTTGACTGCTCAACTTAAACAAAAAATTGGTGAAATAATTGCAGAAAAACTTTCATTTACAGCACCTGCTATTACTGCAACTATTCAAGATGGTGGTTCTTTGTATCAAGCTCAATTTGATTACCAACAAAATAAAGAATGGATTGGAACTTTAACTAGGACAAAAGTTAATCCAGATGGAAGCATTGATGAAAAAGATGCTGGCAATTGGTCAGCTGCTGAGAGAGTTCCAGCTCCAGGATCAAGAAAAATATGGAGTGTAATTCCAGGTACAGACTATAAAGCTGACTATAATAACTTTAGAGATACTTACGCAACTGAGATTGGAAATGTTATGGCATTATACGAAAATGATATAATAGACTATCACAGAAAAACCGATACAGCGAGTGGATCCAGTTTGCTAAGAAGATGTGCAAACTCAGCAGGAGTTCTGGATGGAACAGACGATGACTTAAAAGGATTAATTAATTTTGTTAGAGGAACTGATTATTTTGATTATGATGGAGATTGTAATCTTACAGAGAAAAGAACCAAAAGTGGAAAAAATATTTATCTAGGAGATATATATCACTCACAACTACTTGTTGTTGGAGCGCCATCAGCTGATACAGAATTTACAAACACAAATCAGGAAGCATATTTTAGAAAAGTTAATGGATATGACACATGGAAAAATTCTTTAAGTGCGAGGGATCCTATAATTTACGCTGGTTCTAATAGCGGAGTTCTTCATGCTTTTGATGCAGGATCAGGAAAAGAAATTTGGGGATTTGTACCGCCATTAGTTGCTCCATATTTACCTTTGACGATGAATAATAATCTTAATTTACCAAAAGGTGGTGGATCGAATGCAATATTTGGAGTTGATGGGTCTATAGTTGCGCATGACATGTACTTTAGAAGTCCATTAGACACATCGAAGAAATGGCACACTATTCTTTTTGTTCCATATGGTAGAGGGGGTGCTGGAATGAGTGTGTTAGATGTTACAAATCCAAACAAACCTTTACACTTATGGTCAATTTTCAATGATAAAATTAATAATAGAGTTTACAGAGTGGATCATAATCAGGTTATTTATAATTATGATTATATTTCTAATTCTTATTCACTTGCATCATTTCAAGAAGCTCAAGATGTAACAGATAATTACAATGGTGGAGGAACAAAATTAGCTTGTAATTCATCTTTAACTACAAATTGCTATAAAAGCACAACTTGGACATTCCCTGTGCAAGGTGTTACAAAAAAAGACCTGTCGGTTATCTATAATGGAAACAATTATACTAATTTTTCTGTATCAACAAATTCAAGTAACGATACTGTAATTACATTTGGAACTGAGATGATATATGCTGCAGATCCAGATGTTCCAGATGAAACTTCAAGTTTAGGGGTATTTATTAAAGCTGGTGCTAAAGCAACAGGAGTTCAAACTCATCCTGAATATGATTATAGTCAATTAGGTGAAACTTGGTCTGATCCAAGAATATTTAGAATACCAAATACTGGTGCTGGTGATACGAATATACTCGATGACATTTATGTTGCTGTAATGGGTGGAGGATTTGGAACTCAATTTGAGGGCGTTGGTTCAAACCTGACATTAATAAATTTAGAGGATTTTTCAAATCCAGGAAGCTTATATAAGAGAATACAAATTGAAGACACAGCTGCTAGTGACATAGTTAATTCAGTTCCATCTTCTGTAGTATTAGTAACGCCTGATACTTCAGTTGGATTAAATTATTCAGGTGGTTTAGTTTATGTCAGCGACTTAGAGGGTAAAATTACAAAAGTAAATTTAACAAACATGACCGATGACAACAGTGGAAATACAATTAAAATTTTCGATACAACAACTTTATTTAATGCAGGTTCATCAAAAGCAAATGGAAGATATATGTATCACGCAATGGATGCCACTGTTGGTCAGACAACAAATTCTATGTGGTTATTCGCGGGCACTGGTGATTACGAGAGAATAAATGATACTACTTCAGGTGTTCAAAACTTGATGATTGGAATTAAAGATGTTGATTATCCCTACTATAAAGACGTTGCTACTCCAGCTAAAGCAGACACCATAACCGAATGTAAAAATACAACTGATGACACAACAGGCGCTAAGTGTCCTGAAAATGCCGACAAAGGTTGGTATATAAATTTAAAAGATTTTGCAAAAGTTACTGCTGAACCAACAGTGTTCCAAGGCCAAGTTTACTTCCCAGTATATGAACCTACTAAATCAGTTAATAAGTGTAGTTTAGGTGATGCATACATTTGTGGGGTTGATGACGAGTGTGGAACAAATAATTCATCGCAACTAAATCAAGCAATGGGTAAAAGTAATAAATGTGCTTGGGTTGGACAAGGTGTGCTATCAAAAATTGTAACTTTTGGAGACACATTATTTGCAAATATTGCAGGTAAAGTTGACTGTAGCAAAATTAAAGATGCTAAGAAAAGAAAAGAATGTGAAGACGGCTCGAAAAAAGATTTGATTAATATAAAAGCGGGTTCAGGACAAGTCTCTGGATATAGAAGTTCTTGGAGACAAAATAATTATTAATCCAAATATTTAATTATGAAAAAGATTTTACTTAGTATAGTCTTATTCTTTTTATTTAGTTCCATAAGTTATGCTGGTCCTTGTTTAACAACAATAGCTAGTGCATCAACGAACCAACTAGCTTGTGCAGATGATGATATTTTAAATGTTACTTCTGCTGGTTCTATTACCTACAATGACCATAAGGCTGTTGATCTAGAGGATGAAACTGGAGTTCAGATTACAAATGATGGAACAATTGAAACTGAAGATGGAACTAATAAACAAAAAGCAATTCATGCTCAATCATCTTTAAATACAACAATAACTAATAATGGAACTATCAACTCAGACAATAATGAAGGAATTTATATAGATTACGCAGAAAATATAACAATCACAAATAATGCGGGTGCCACAATTAGCGCTGAAGCAGGAAATGCGATTGAGGGTCGAAATGTTGGTTGGTGCAATAAGGCTGGAAATAACGATAATTGTCAATCTAGTTTATCATCCTCGGGCTCTACTGCAGTTGGGGTAATATTGCATAATCACGGCATGATTAGTGCAACACAAGGAACAATTTTGTTAGGCACTGGAGGAGGAGGAAACCCACGAAGTCGAGGTGTTAAAATTTATAACTATGACGGAGGAACAATTAAATCTACATCAGGTAATAACCCAATTATCGCAAAATATCTTACAGATAGTGAAATTATAAATTATGAGGGAGGAACAATCGAGAGTGCAGGTAGATATGGTATACTAGCTGAAAATGGATCAAATATTACAATAGATAATCGTGGAACAATAACTTCAGATAGGAATACTTTTTATTGTAGAGAGTGCTCTGGAGTTACATTTACAAATTCAGGAACAATCAGCTCAACAAATACAGGTACTAATACAGGCACGATTCTTATTGATAGACAAGGAGATAGTGACGACGCTCACACCATTACTAATAGTGGAACTATAGAGTCGACGTTTGGAGCGGCAATACAAATAGCTAGAAACACTGGTGGAACAACTATCGACAATA
This sequence comes from uncultured Pelagibacteraceae bacterium, assembly GCA_902542235.1. GTDB lineage: Bacteria > Pseudomonadota > Alphaproteobacteria > Pelagibacterales > Pelagibacteraceae > Pelagibacter. The sequence continues at coordinate 53,365 of CACBTT010000006.1, read as the reverse complement.
CTGGAACAATAAAATCATCAACATCTGCTATTGGAGCTGGTAGAACAAAGAACCTTACCATAAATAATCATGGAACGATAACATCAACAGGTGAGAATAATACAGGTCACTTTGGAATTGGATTTGGTAACGATTCAACATCTGTAGAAGCTGGTGAAAATGTAGTTCTAAATAATTTTGGAACAATTAGCGCAATTAATGGTGATGCAGACGGAATTAAAATTGGAGATTATCACGCCAATAAAAACTTTGATGACTTAACAATTAATAATTCAGGAACTATTTCAGGAGGTGACAATTCTATTGTTATGGCAAATTCAAATAACACAGGATTAGAAATAGTTACTAAAGGTGAAGGCACTTATGTTGGTGAAATTGAATTAAATAGTACCACTACTACCATGACATTAGATTGCAGTATTTCAAAAGATCAAAAAATAGAAATTCATAATAAGACAAATATGGTAATCACAAATAATCTTTGTGGAAATGATACCTATGAAATATTAGATAGTAACAGTGATCCAGATGCAGATAATTCAGAAACTAATGGTTTTTTATATGTTTATGGTGAAGATTTAGATATTGATAGTCATAACAAAAAGTATCGATCTGAAATATTTTTATCTAATTTAAATGATATTTTTAATTCAGTTTCAGAAGAAAAAAAATCTAGTGGATATTATTCAATAAAAAAAAGAAATAATATTTATAGCAATCAAACATCTGGTGTAACCGGAGACTTTAAAATTGAAGACGACAATTTTACTCCGTTCTTAAGTTATTCTAGTCAGCAAGCAAAATTTAATAATGGCGAGGCTTTAGATAGTGAAAACTTGGCTATTGGTTTAAAAAAAGAAAGTGGATATGAGAAATATAAATTTTCTGTTGTTTCAATGGTTGGATTAACACAAAATAAATATTTAGATCTTGAAACTGAAACAAAACAGACAATTTTAAAAGAAGATTTTGGCCAGTTTGCTGCTGTTAATTATAAAGCTTCAAGAGAATTTGAAATAGATAACAGTCAGAGTTTAAATATTGAGGTAGACGGCAAATATGGTTTAAAGAGACTTCCTACTTACTTAACATCTTTTACAGATGGAGATCTTTCTGTTGATGATGCAGTAGATCAAGTATTATCCACAGGTTTTAATGTTGAATATTCAAAGTCTTTTGAAAATGGGTTTGTTCTTAAACCTTATACGGGCTTATCTATAAATAAAACTTTAAGTGAAAAAATAGATATAATTGCAGACGGAGAAAGGAAAGATGCTGTTCATTATATGGATGATGATTTAGCTATTAAAGCAGGTTTAAATATCAGCAAAAATAATGAAAATTTTGGCCTAAACTTTAATCTTGAATTTAATGAACAAAATGGACTTAAAGATAGCGCTGTAAATATTTCTTTAACTAAGAAAATTCAAAACAATATAAACAAGAAGATAGAGGGACTACCAATTGATCCTGAACTAGAAAAATTGTTTGATCAATTACAATTAGCTAAGGAAAATGAGAGATTGGCTGAGATAACTGGTAGAGCAGTTGAGGAGAATAGAATAATGAAAGAAATGATTATTCAATTAATCAAAGAAAATAATAAACTCAAAACAGAGAGAAATCTTTTACTAAAAAATTGATTTTAAAGACTTAACAATACTAATATTTGTGCTTGAGTACTTATTAATCTCAAATGCTTTAAAAAATTTGTTATATTTATTTTTTTGAAGTTCTGGAAGCTTTAAGTAAATCTGTTGAATTGTATCAGATTTCAATATCTTAAATTTTTTTCTTTTTCCTAATAAAATTAAATACAAATAAAATTTCATAATATTTTTGCTGTTTAAATTGAAAAAAAATTTAATTAATAAAAATAAAAACAAAGGTATAAATATCCAAATGTATATTTTAGAAAAGTTAAGATTTAACAATTCTTTAATAAAATTTTTCCGTTCATTATCATCATATGATAATAAATGCTTCGTCCATACAAAATCAGCATAATTAAAGTAATAACTCATTTTTTTAAAAAAATTAGATGAAAACAAACTATTTGATGAGAATTGTTCATTTGAAAAAATATTATTAAGTGTATTTCTGACATTGCTGTCAGGAATTGCTTTGGTCGGATCTATTCTTACCCAACCTTTATCATTTAGCCAAACCTCTGCCCAAGCATGAGTATCTTTTTGTTTAAATTTGTAAAAGTCTCCTACATCATTTAATTCACCTCCATAATAACCTGTTACAATTCTACTTGGTATATTTGCAAGTCTTGCAAGAAGAACAAATGTTCCAGCATAATATTCGCAATACCCTTCTTTAAGATTAAAGAAAAAGTTTTCATAATCATTACCAGAAAAATTTTGAGGACTTAGATTATAATAATAAGTTCCATCAGAAAAATTATTGTATAACTTGTTTAAAAATTCTGCCGGTGTTGAAGTATTGTTATTTAATACCCATTTTTGAAGTCTATTTGATATATTAGATGGAGTTTTTGTATAATATTCTTTTAAATCCTCTCCTAAAAAGAAATTAGTTTTATATCTTTTAAAACTTATTTGTTTTTTTCGATCAATTAAATCTCTGCTAACATAAATTTGATTAAAATAATCTTCTGATATCTCAATATTATTAGAGATTAATTTTGAATTTTTTAAACTTGGAATCCATTTCTTTTTAAAAGGTTCTAAAATTATCTGGTAGGTTTGATTTAGTTCTCTACCATCTTTGACTTTAAAAGATGATTTATATTTTTCAAATAAATAGTAATTTGAAGAAGGTCTCCAGGATTTGTCTTCCTCCATGTAATCAAAAATTTTAACCCTAAAATATAGTTCTTCCTTTTTAAAATTGTTATTTATAAGAGTAAAAACATCTTCTTCTGAATTTGAAAACTCACTGAACGATCCAAGATTAATACTGTCTGGAATACCAAGAGAGCTTGATGCTGGATTAAATAGTCTAAAATTTATTTCTGCACGTGGGAAAACTAAGTAAAATATAATAATAAATGGGAAAATACTTAATCCAAATCCTAAATATTTAAATATATTTTTAATATTAAAATCTAACAATTCCTTTTGCTGAATTAGATACATATTTATTATGACCAATATTACAATAGTAAAACTTAATAAGGTGCTTAGTATATCTTGACCTTTGATAAGACTTGCAACCGATATTATTAAACAAATCAAGCTGAATGATAGTTTGTTATTTTTATTTTTTAATTCTGAAAACTTCATGATCAATAGTATTGCTAAACAGTTTAGGAAAAATTCCTCTGAGAACACATACTGATTAAAAATAAGCTGAATATAAATCGCACCTATTGCAATAATACCTAAGATTAAACTTTTTAATTTTATATTAATTTGGAAAAATAGAAGATTGAAAATAAATACAACAAACCAAAATAATTTATTATTTAATGTTAAATCCGCTGATAGTGAAAAAGTACACAAAAGTAAAAGCAGAAAAGTAAATACTGATAAATTGTAATTATTAATTTTTAACATTGGCTAAATATTTTAATATTCGATTTAAAGAATGATTGTTATCGTTAAGGTATAGTTCTTGTTCTTTATGCTTTATTTTCAAGTTCAATTTTTTTTCGTAACAATAATTAACTATATAAGATGAGTAATTTAGTAATTTTTCAAATTCAATATGCGGATACTTATCTAAATCTAAAATTAGATTTGACAATTTTTCAGTATCGCTGAAAGTTTTTACATATCTCTTATCGCTAATTATCGATTTTTTCCATGCAATTTTTGAAAAACTATCTCCATTTTTAAATTCATCAATTCCATCAAATTCATCTGCATTAATGATATTTATTATTTTAAATTCTTTTAATAATTCGTCGCTTGGAAGAACTTTTTTTGGATAAATAATTATTTCACTCTTTGGATTAAAAATAACTTTAGTTCGAATCACTCCAAAGGGATAAATCGATTTAAGTGTTATTGGATTAAAATAAGATTTGCCTCTAAATTTATTTTTATACTCTATTTTAAAAAAATTAAGTCTGTCATTAAAACTGTAATTACCAACGTTTTTTTTATTGTATTCTATATCAATATTAATTTTTTTTTCTTTTGACGAATTTAAGATTTGAAAACTAATTGAATTTACAGTTTCTGCTTCAACTAAATACTCTTCCTTGCATATAAAATCGAGCTTACTAATATTTTGGTGTGAAATGAATAATGATATAAAAAAAACAAAGAAAATTACTATTGAAATTAATAGTCCAGAATTATTTTCATAAAATACTGAGATTAAAAAACAAAAAAAAATAAATAAGCCTAAGCCTAAGCCATTAAGATTGGGATAAATATAAATTTTCGCATCTTTTTTAAAATTAAGGAAACTTTTGAAATTAAAGCTAAAAGGTCTGGACTGGACTTCCATTATCCAATATTAATTTTTTCAAGGATTTCTTTATTAACATAATTAAGTTTATCCTGTTGATTTAAAAACTTAATTCTGTGCCTTAAAATATGAGGTATTGTGTCTTTTATATCTTGATGAGAAACATACTCTTTTTCATTAACAATTGCCCAGCCTTTAGCTAAGTCAATTATTTGCTTCATACACCTTGCTGAAATATATATATTTTGCCCTAAAGCTTTTATTGTTTGCTCTATTTCAACAACATATTCATAAATTTCATCTTTTAAAGTTATTTCATTTTTTTTATTATTAATTTGAGACCAATTAATTTTTTTACTTATAGAATTTGAGAAAGAAATATTCTTTTTTAACATTAAAATTTTTTCATTTTGATCTAAATCAGACAAAGAATAAGAGATCATGAATCGATCTAACTGTGAGTCTGGTAAAGAACTTGTTCCAGAAGTATCCATAGGATTTTGAGTTGCAATTACAAAAAATGGTTCTGGTAAATTATGGCTTTCACCATCTATTGTAACATTTTTTTCTTCCATTGCTTCTAAGAATGCACTTTGAGCTTTTGGGCTTCCCCTATTTAGTTCATCAGCCAAAACAATATTTGTAAAAATAGGACCTTTCTGAAATTTTAACTTATCTTCTGATAAAATATTAAATCCAAGAACATCACTTGGCAGTAAATCAGATGTAAATTGAATTCTTTTAAAATTTAGTCCTAAGCTTGATGTAATTGCTTTAGCAAATGTAGTTTTTCCTGAGCCAGGATAATCTTCAATTAAAATACTTCCTTCAGAAATGATTGCGGCTAGAGTTAATTTAATTTTATCTACATTGCCAACTATAGTTTTAGAGGTATTTGATATTATATTTTCAAACATATAAATTATTTTGATTAATAAAAAATTACAGATTGAATATTACTTTCAAAAATTAAATATATCAATGTGCCAATAATGATGTAAGGACCAAATGGTATCTGTGATGAAAGTTTTTTCGATTTTTTAATTAGACTAGGGATTACAAATAACAAAGCAATTATTGAAGATAAAAATATTACGAATGGTATCGAGATCCATCCAAACCAAAAACCAATTACTGATAAAAGTTTTGCATCACCCAAACCCATACCTTCATTTTGTCTAAATATATTTTTAAAAAAGTCATGTTTTCTGTTTAACTTACTAATTGAATTATAAAATGTTATTATCGTCCAAATAAGTAAATATCCAAAAATTCCTCCAATTAAAGAATTAATAAAATTTGGAAAAATTGGATTTAAATTTGGATCAAAAGATTTTATAAAACCAACAATCATTAAAGAAAACGTTAATACATTAGGAATGATATAATGCTTTAAATCTATGAAGAAGATTATAATAAAAGACAATCCCAAAATTAAAAACAACAAGGTAGTTATAGTGATACCAAATAAGTAATAAATCACTAAAAAGTACACAATAGCTATTAATTCGATTAATAAATACTGAGGTGAAATTTTTTTTTTACAATTTCTACATTTACCGTTTAAAAATAGAAATGAAATTATAGGAATATTATCTTTCCAAGTAATTAATTTTTTGCAGTTTGGACAAAATGATCTTCCTGATACAACCCCTTTGCCTTTAGGTAGTCTATAGATACAAACATTAGCAAAACTACCCCAAAGGCCACCGAGAATAATTACAAATATTAGATCCACAGAATATGACTATAATTTAATGTTTGATGTAATGTGAATCAATCCATCAATTACATATTGAACCATTAGTACGGCATCCTGAAGGTGGATGTATAAATTAGGTGTATTAATTATAATCTCCATTGTTGAAAAATTTACCAAAAATTGTTTAAAATACTAGTTAAATAAATGTTTCTATTTAAATCAAAAAAACCGATTGAACCTAAAAAAGAAGCTGAACAAGTTAATGTCGATTTAGAACTTGTTACAAAAATGAATCAGGACTTTGCTCTCTCTCTTGATTTAAACGACACCCTAATGAATGCATTACGAGTTATCATTGCAAGACTGAATGCAGAAGCTGCAAACATTTTTCTAATTAACGAGCAAAAGAAAAAATTTGAATGTATTGCTTCGCTTCATCAAGATTATTTAGATGAGTATGAATTGGACTTAAAAGATGGCGTTATGGGTAAAGCCGTGCAGCAAAGAAAATGTATTCGTGTTGGTAATGTAAGAAAGGATGTTCGAGAGATAGCAGAATTTTATTTTGATTTAGATAATAAAACAAATTTTACAACATATTCAGTTTTATGCTCACCTTTAATTGCAGCAAATGAATGTATTGGGGTTATTCATTGTTTAAATAAAAAAACTGAAGATAAATTATTTATAGAAGATGACAGAAAACTTTTAGAAACACTTTCGGCTCCTGCAGCTTTAGCAATTAGAAATGCAAAGATGGCTAAAGAAATGGTAGAAAAAAATAAAATTCAAAAAGAAGTAGAAATTGTAGGAGAAATTCAAAGATCTTTATTATCTAGAAATAAAGAGAAAGATTTTCCAATTTCAGGAATAAATATACCAGCAAAAGTTGTTTCTGGAGATTTTTATAATTTTTCTGATTTAGGAGATGGTAAATATGGATTCGGGGTTGCGGATGTATCTGGAAAAGGGATTAAGTCATCACTCTTAATGTCTAAAGCTTCTAGTTTGTACAGATGCTTAAGTAAAACCAATTTTTCTGCATCTAATTTACTATTTCAATTAAATAATGAAATATGCGAGACTATTTCAAGAGGGATGTTTGTTACTATGTTAATTGGAATATACGACTCAAATAAAAAAGAACTATTATTATCTAGTGCAGGTCATGAACCACCATTAATATTGTCAGCTGATGGAACTTTTAGTAATTTTTCAGAAGCTGGGCCACCACTAGGTATAATGCCAAAAACAAAATATCCAGAACACACTATCCCTTTCGAAAATAGCTCAATGTATATTTTTACAGATGGAATTACTGAGATAAAAAATCCAAGTGGAGAAATGTTAGGATCAGAAGGCTTTGAAAATTATATTAAAAAATATCAATCAACAGCGATCAACGACAGACTTAAAACAATGATTGATGATATTCTTGGCGCAGGACACATACAAAAAGATGATTTAACAATTGTTGCTATAGATGGAAAGTAGCTAATATACTGATATTTGTTCCTGATTGTATATTTTACAACTCATAACAATGCTTAAGCCCAACATTATAGATAATAAAGATGATCCACCATAAGACATTATAGGTAATGGTGCGCCGACAATTGGTAGCATTCCTAAAACCATTGCTATATTAACAAATACATATAAGAAAATTGCTGTAGCAAAACCAAAACAATATAATTTTGCAAAGAAGCTTCTAGAGACCAGCCCAACATTTATTATTCTATAAATTAGCAATATATATAGAAATAAAAGTATAATTGATCCAAGAAACCCGAACTCTTCTGAAAAAAGTGTAAATATAAAGTCGGTATGTTTTTCAGGTAAAAACTCAAGATAACTTTGAGTTCCTTTTAAATATCCTTTTCCAAAAAAACCACCAGATCCAATAGCTATTTTTGATTGAATTATTTGATATCCGGCCCCTAAGGGATCTCTATCTGGATTAAAAAAAGTTAAAATTCTAGATTTTTGATATGGTTTTAAAATGGATATAGCAAAAGGTAAGGAGACTAATATTAATAATCCAGAATAAACAAAGTATTTTATGTTTAGGCCTGCCAACCAGATTATAGCTATACCACTTCCTGCAATTAAAATGGAAGTCCCTAAATCTGGCTGCTGTATCACCAGATAACAAGGAATTATTAAGAGTATAATAGGCTGAATTAAAAATTTATAGCTTTGAATATCTGAGCTTTGAATTCTATGATAATATCTTGCAAAACATATTATAACAGCAATCTTCATTAGCTCAGATGGCTGTAAATTTAAAAAGTATAAGTTTATCCACCTAGTAGCTCCAGATGCTGAAATTCCAAAAATTAAAACAGTTATTAAAAGAATTAATCCAACAATATAAAATAAATAAGCATTTTTATACCAAGTTGAAACTCTCACAAAAGATAAAACTAAAAATAAACTAAAAAATACAGATAATCTAATAATATGATTTTTAGTATAAAAAGAAAATTTTCCACCCTCGGTAGAGTAAATTGCAAATACACTAATTGATCCTATGGCAATAATTAATAAAATTAATAAATAGTCGACAGATTTTAGTTTATCTAAAAAACTATAATTGCTTGCTTGTATTCTTTCTCTTAACATTACGCTAAACTAGTATTTCCGTTATTAATTTGCTCTCTCAACTTGTGTCTATCAATAATTCTTTTTATTAATTTACTTGCAAGCGGTGCTGCAGCTTTACTTCCAGAACCTCCATGTTCAATAATAACACTTATTGCATATCTTGGATCCTTGTATGGAGCAAAAGCTACATATAATGCATGGTCTCTTTTTTTGTATTCAATTTGTTCAGTGTCTAAATCCAGTTCTCTATCAAGATCAGTAATTCTTCTCACCTGTGATGTCCCAGTTTTGCCTGCAAATTGATACTTTGGATCGTCGTAACGAGATTTGAATGAAGTTCCATATTGCTCATTCGTGGAACCATACATTGCATCTAATACAAAATTAATATTAGACTTTTTGTGGTACATTCTTTGATAATATTCAACATTTATGTCATCTAGATAATTTCTTTCATGCAAAGGAAAATTGGATTGATCTAATTTAATTTTATTAATTACATCTTTATAGCTTATCGAATTATCTTTTATGATATGTGGTTTTATTTTATATCCTCCGTTTGCAATTTGAGCTGTCATTAAACAAAGTTGTAGAGGTGTGGTTTGAATATAACCTTGTCCAATACCATTGATTACTGTTTCTCCTAAATACCAACTTTGTTCTAATGCATTTCTTTTCCATTTTGTGTTTGGAACTAACCCATTTTTTTCATCATTATAAATTTCTCCAAGAACATTTGTTCCAAGACCATATCTTTTTGCAATTATTGACAATTTATCAACACCAAGTAGCCTTGCCATTTCATAAAAATAGATATCACAAGATTGTTTGATGGCATTTCTCAACTTCATGTAACCATGACCTTCTTTTTTCCAACAATGGTATTTGATCCCATAAAGTTCATAAGGATGCTTATGACCTTTGCATCTTATTGTTTTATTGGGATCAATTGTTCCATATTCTAAAGCTGCAAGAGCCACTATAGGCTTGAAAGTTGATCCAGGCGAGTAAAGTCCAGCAATGGATTTATTTATCAGTGGTTTTAAAGGATTATCTCTAATTTCTTGCCAATCTTTTTGGTTAATTCCATGAGTGAATTTATTTGGATCATAAGTTGGGGATGATGCCATAGCCACGATTTCACCAGTATAAATATCCATTGCACTAATTGATCCCGCTGTTCCTTTAAGTAACTCCTGGGCATATTTTTGAATTTCGATATCTATGGTTAAGTTTACTTGATTTCCTTGTTTTTCTTTAATGTAATCAATTTGACTTATCCTTTTTCCTGATGCATTGACCTCGTATCTTTTAATTCCGTAATTACCTATTAAAGATTTCTCCTGTGATTTTTCAATTCCATATTTTCCTACTTTAAGCCCAGGAACAAAATTTTCTTTAATTTCTGGTTTTTCGATATCTCTAGGGCTTGCATCCCCAACATAACCAACAACATGGACCAAATCATTAGAATAAGGATAAAATCTAGATGTTGATAATACTGGCTTGGCGCCTTCTAGTTCGTGTAGATATAAATTTATTTTAGAAAATTGTTCCCATGTTAAATTATCTGAAACGACTAATGTATCCCACGGTTTTAATCTTTCTTTTTTTTTATATAATTTATTTACTTCAAACTTATCTAAACCAATTATGTTTTTAATCTTAAATACTGTTACGTCAAAATCTTTAATTTCATCTAAAATTAAATGTAATTGAAATACTCTGTCATTACTTGCTAAAACCTTGTTGAAATTATCTACTATTATGCCTCTCTGTGGAGGAGTTTTCCATTCACGTATTCTATTTTTATCAGATAGTATTTCATATTTTTCTCTATCTGAAATTTGCAAATTATATAATCTAGAAGATATACCAGCAAAAAGTAATACTTTTGCTGCAGCAAGTATAAACATTCTACGAGTTATTACTCGCCCTTTTTCTATATTTCTTCCTCTATTCAGCATTTCCTTGTTTTAAACCTAGTAAATAAATTTGATTAAATAATTTTGCTATCAATGGATAAATTAAAAAAGAGAAAAAAGCTGTAGACATTAATGTTCCATACTTAGTATTTACATCAAAAAAATATGGACAATAAACTAAAATGAATTGAACTGACAATTAAAATAGCAATTAAGAAAAGTATCCAATCATAAATTAAATTTGGAACTAAAGTTCTTGTTCTAAAAAATGATGCAATAACACAGAGTAAGAGATAATTAATTGATGATATTCCAATTGGTAAGTTTTGAACTACATCATTGACTATTCCAGCAAAAAAAATGAGGCCATATCCAAGCATTTCAGGTTTTCTTAAAACCCAATAAAAAACTATTAAATGAATAAAATTAAAAGATATATTAATTGCGAAAAACTTTAGTGATAATGAGTAGCCTGTTAACGCAAAAAAAAACAATAAAATAAGAGGAAAACTATTTAACAAAAACTGATATAATTTAAAATTTCCTTTAGCCATTTTACTTATTTACTTGTACATAATTTAATTGATTTAAATTACTAAAAAACTTCACATAATGTTTATTACCTTGCATTATTATTTTGCCAACAGGAATAGATGCTGGAATAGTACCATCTGATCCTGATGTATATACAATTTCGTTTTCTTTTATCTCATTGTTTTTTGGTAAGTACTCCAACTCAGCATATTCATCATTGCCATTGCCTGAAAGTATTGCATTTATCCCGCTTGGTTCAATTATAATAGGAATTTTGCTATTTAAATCGCTTGCTAATAATACTCTTGCACTCAAAAAATTAACATTAACTACTTTTCCAATGTAATATAACCTATCCTTGACTGCTGAACCTAATTTTACACCATATTTTTGGCCTTTATTTATTATCACTGATTTTAAATAAGGGCTTTGTTTATCTAACAATATTTTTGTAAGCATATATTCCTTTGAAAACAATTCCCTTTCTTCAATTAATTTTTTTAGTAGTGCATTTTCAGATTTATAAAAATCAACTTCTTTTTTAAGTGAATCTAGATCGAGATTTTTATCACGTAAAACTGAATATTCATCATACATACTCATGTGATCTTGAAAGAGATAATATTTATCTTTTACGTACTTGAATGGACTTGATACAATATATGAACCTCTGAATATAATATCTTTTGTAATAGATCTAAATTGATTGATTGGACCTGTCTTAAAATACTCTAATGATAAAACTAAAATAGAAATAATTATTAGAGTAAATAAAGAAAATTTTTGTCTATTACCCTTTTTTAAAAATGCAGAACGAATAGCAATAATAAAGTCATCTCTACTCGATTCTGTTGACATAATATTTAATACTCAGATAACACAGTAGAAAATATCTCTTGATCGTCTAACGCCTTTCCTGTCCCTATTGCAACACATGACAATGGATCATCAGCAATATTTACTGGTAATCCAGTCTCTTTGGAAAATCGTTTATCAATATTTTTTAAAAGTGATCCTCCACCAGTCATTGTCAGTCCCATATCAACTAAGTCTGCAGAAAGTTCTGGGGGTGTATTTTCTAATGCTTTTTTAATTCCTGAAACAATTTCTTTTAATATAGGATTCAATGCTTCTGAAGTATCCTGCTCTGAAATATTTACTTCTTTAGGAGTTCCCGATCTTAAATCTCTTCCTTTTACAGCATATGTATTATTATTTGTTGGTATAGCTGTTCCTATATCTTTTTTAATTTTCTCTGCAGTACTATCACCAATCATTAAATTATACTCTTCTCTCATATATTCTTTCAATGCGTTATCCATAGCATCTCCAGCTACTCTTAGAGATTCTGAATAAACAACTCCACCTAATGACATAACAGCAATTTCAGTAGTTCCACCACCAATGTCAACTACCATAGATCCTGTTGCTTCTTGAATTGGCAACCCTGCTCCGATTGCAGCTGCAATTGGTTCCTCGATTAGCTGAACTCTTCTTGCTCCAGCCGCAAGTGCACTATCTTGAATAGCTTTTCTTTCAACTGGTGTTGATCCAGTTGGTACACAGATTAATATTCTAGGGTTTGCAATTGTTTTTTTATGAACTTTTTTAATAAAATGTTTAATCATTTCTTCAGTCACAATGAAGTCTGCAATCACACCATCTCTCAAAGGTCTTATAGCTTGAATATTTCCTGGCGTTCTTCCTAACATTGTTTTAGCTTCATCACCAACCGCTAAAACTGATTTTTTTCCTTTATTATCAACAACCGCTACAACAGATGGTTCATTTAGAACTACACCTTTGCTTTTTAAAACAACAAGTGTATTAGCTGTTCCAAGATCTATTGCCATATCCTGACTCCAAAATTTTCTTAAATTAGCAAACATTGACATTTATTTATATTCCTTTCACTTTTTGATGTTTAATATTTTGAGATGGTGCTTTTTTCTCACGTTTTATGAGCATTTTATTTAATGCATTTAAATATGCATTTGCTGATGCAACTAAAGTATCAGTGTCTGCGGATTGACCTACTGTTGTCCTATCGTTTTCTTCAATTTTAACGCTGACTGTTGCCTGTGCATCTGTACCTTCTGTTACTGCGTGTACTTGATATAAAGATAATTTTACGTCGTGAGGATATAATTTTTTTATACATTTAAATATTGCATCAACTGGTCCATCTCCTGTTTCAGTTGTATTCTTAATATCACCATAGACATCCAATGTCATTTCGGCTTTTTGTGGTTCGCCTGTTCCCGCAAAAACTTTTAACGATTTTAAATTAATTGCATTTATTTTATTATCTACAATTAAACTATCATCAACTAACGCAACTATGTCTTCATCGTATATATGTTTCTTTTTATCAGCTAAAACTTTGAATTTTCCAAAAGCAGCTTGAATAATATCATCTGTAAGATCTGAGTAACCTAAGTCAGATAATTTATCTTTAAAAGCATGTCGTCCCGAATGTTTACCCATAACAAGCGACGTTTTTTTAACTCCAACACTCTCTGGTGTCATAATTTCATATGTTTCTCTATTCTTTAACATACCATCTTGATGAATTCCCGACTCATGTGCAAATGCGTTTTTTCCAACTATTGCTTTATTAAATTGAACTGGAAAACCAGTTGCATTTGAAACTATTTTAGAGGCTTTGCTAATTAATTCAGTTTTAATTCCTGTATTATATGGCATTAAATCATTTCTTGTTTTAATTGCCATAACTACTTCTTCTAATGCAGCATTACCTGCTCTTTCACCTATTCCATTAATTGTGCACTCTATTTGTCTAACACCTTCTGATACTCCAGCTAATGCATTTGCTACTGCTAAGCCTAGATCATTGTGACAGTGCGCAGATAATATTGCTTTATCTATGTTTGGAACATTATTTTTTAAGTGTTTAATTGTTTTAGCAAATTCCTCGGGTATAGAATATCCAACTGTATCTGGAATATTTATAGTCTTAGCCCCACATTTAATTGCAAGTTCAACAGTTTTGCACATGAAATCCATATCAGTTCTTGTACCATCCTCACAGGACCATTCTACATCGTCAGTAAAGTTTCTTGCGTAAGTAACACTTTCTTTGATTGCGTCTAGAACCTGCTCGTTTGTCATTTCAAGTTTATGTTTCATATGTAATGGGCTTGTGGAAATAAAAGTATGAATTCTAAATCTTGGAGCATGCTTCAACGACTCATGACAAGCATCAATATCTTTTTTTAATGCTCTTGAAAGACCACATGGAATCGAGTTTTTCATTATTTTACTTATTTCCGATACAGCCTCAAAGTCTCCTGGCGAAGCAATTGGAAATCCTGCTTCAACAATGTCTATTCCCATTTCGTCAAATACTCTTGAAATTTGTATTTTTTCCTCAACACTCATAGACGCACCTGGTGATTGTTCTCCATCACGCATTGTCGTATCAAATATGTATAATTTTTCTTTATCTGACATTGTAATTTTTTAGCTGGAGCATAATACATGCTCTCGCTCAGATTGCAAAATAAATTGGGAAATTTAACCCAATTTTAACATCAAGTTATTTTTTATCGCTATCAACAAGCTTCTTCTTAGCAATCCAAGGCATCATTTCTCTTAAAGTAGCACCAACTTTTTCAACTGGATGTTCTGCTAGTTTTGCTCTTGTTGCCAGGAAATTTTTTTGACCATTTTTGCATTCATCCATCCACTGTTTGGTAAATTTACCAGACTGGATATCTGCCAAAACTTCTTTCATTCTTTTTTTTGTTTCTTCTTTGTTTATAATTCTTGGACCAGACTCGTATTCTCCATATTCAGCTGTATTAGAAATAGAATAATTCATGTTTGCTATTCCACCTTCATAAATTAAATCAACAATAAGTTTAACTTCATGAACAGTTTCAAAATATGCCATTTCAGGTTCATAACCAGCCTCAACCAAAGTTTCATATCCATTTTTAATTAATTCAACAAGACCACCACATAAAACTGTTTGTTCGCCAAATAAATCTGTTTCTACTTCATCTTTAAATGTTGTTTCTATTATACCAGATCTTCCACCACCTATTGCTGATGCATAAGACATTGCTAAGTCTCTAGCTTTTCCTGATCCGTTTTGATGAACAGCAAACAAGCATGGAACCCCACCACCTTTTTCAAATTCACTTCTGACTAAGTGACCTGGTCCTTTTGGGGCCACCATAAATACATCCAAATCCTTTCTAGCTTTTATTAAATCATAGTGAACATTTAATCCATGAGCGAAAGCTATAGATGTTCCTTCTTTTACTCTTTGCTCAATATGATTTTTATAAATAGTTGCTTGTAACTCATCTGGAGTTAAAATCATTACAACGTCAGCCCACTCTGCAGCGTCTGAAAGATTCATAACTTTTAATCCCTTTGATTCTGCTTTAGTAATACTTGCGGATCCTTCACGAAGAGCGACAACAACATCTTTTACTCCGCTATCCTTTAAGTTTAATGCATGAGCATGCCCTTGGCTTCCGTAACCAAAAATCGCAATTTTTTTATCTTTTATAAGATTTGCATCAGTATCTTTTTCGTAAAACATTTTCATTTTTTAATTCTCCTAATTAATTATTTAAATATATCTGCACCTCTTGTCATAGCAACGGCTCCTGTTCTTGAAACACTTACCAATCCAAATTTTTTTAATTCGTTTGACATTTTGTCTATTTCTCTTCTTAAAGCTGTTATTTGAATAACATTCGATTTTTTCGTTTTGTCTAGTAATACAGGATTATATTTTTTGCAAGCTTTCAATGCACCCTCTAGTTTGTTATTTGGGCCAACAATTTTAAATAAAGCCATCTCCTTAAAGATGACTGCTTTATCTTCTCTTTTAAAATCTGCAACTTTATGAACAGGCACAAGTTTTCTTAATTGAAGTTTAATTTGATTAACAACTTGTGGTGTTCCTGTAGTTACAATTGTTATTCTTGATATCTTTAACTTTTCATCAACTTGAGCAACTGCTAAAGATTCAATATTATAACCTCTGCCAGAAAATAGACCGACCACTCTAGCTAATACACCAGCTTCATTGTCTACCCAAACGACTATTATATGTGTATCAAATTTCTCTTTTTTATTTGAAAAACTATACGCTGATTTTGAATTAGGCATTAAACTAAAGACTTACCTTTGCCAGTAATTTTCTTATTTTCTTGATCTTTAGGCCCTAAAATCATCTGATTATGAGGCTTTCCTGATGGTATCATTGGAAAACAGTTTTCTACTTTATCAACCATACAATCAAATATTACGGGTCTATCTGTATTCAACATTTCAATAATTTTATCGTCTAACTCCTCTGGTGTTTTTGCACGTATACCTACACAATTATATGCTTCTGCTAATTTAACAAAATCTGGTAACGCAGCAGTGTAACTTTCTGAGTAATTTTTGTCATGAAGTAGTTCCTGCCATTGTCTAACCATTCCCATATACTGATTATTCAATATAAAAATTTTAATTGGAAGATTATATTGTACTGCAGTAGACATTTCTTGAATTGTCATTAATACTGAAGCCTCTCCAGCAATATCGATAACTAATTTTTTTGGATGAGCTACTTGAACGCCTACAGCTGCTGGTAAACCATAACCCATAGTTCCTAAACCACCAGATGTCATCCAACGATTTGGTTTATTAAATTTATAATGTTGTGCGGCCCACATCTGATGCTGTCCTACCTCAGTTGTGATATAGGAATCTTTATCTTTAGTTAATTCATATAATCTTTCAATAGCATACTGAGGTTTTATAGTCTCTTCACTTCCGACATAATCTAAGGATCTAACCGATCTCCATTTTTGAATTTTTTCCCACCACCTAGAAGTCTTTTGTTTATTTGATTTTAAAAATTTTGATTTTTTTTGTTTTAAACTTTTTAAAGTAGATGAAAGAACAGTTTTTACATCTCCTACAATAGCTAAATCAACTTTAACATTTTTATTTATAGATGACGGATCTATGTCAATATGAACTTTTTTTGAATTTGGTGAAAATTCATCTATTTTACCTGTTATCCTATCGTCAAAACGCGCACCAATGTTAATCATTAAATCACAGTCGTGCATTGCATTATTTGCTTCATAAGTTCCATGCATACCTAACATTCCCAAAAATTGATTATCATCACCTGGAAAAGATCCTAATCCCTGTAAAGTTGATGTAATTGGAAAGCCTGTTGAATAAACAAGTTCTCTTAGAAGTTCGCTTGCCTTAGGTCCAGAATTAATCACTCCCCCACCAGTATAAAAAATAGGTTTTGAAGATTTACTCATTAAATCAATTAATTGATCAATACTATTTTGATTAAAATGATTATGAGATTTTCCATTTAATTTTTTTTCTTTTTTAGGTTTCTTATATTTTGTTTTTTGAAACTGAATATCTTTTGGTATATCTACTAAAACTGGTCCTGGTCTACCAGTAGTTGCTACTTCAAATGCTTTATGTATGGTACTAGCTAAATCATTTATATCTTTGACTAACCAATTATGTTTAGTGCAAGGCCTAGTTATTCCAGTTGTATCACATTCTTGAAATGCATCTGTACCAATTAAATGAGTTGGAACTTGTCCAGAAATACAAACTAATGGAATAGAATCCATGTAAGCATCAGTTAAAGCTGTTACTACATTTGTTGCTCCTGGTCCTGAGGTCACTAAAATAACACCTGGTTTGCCGGAAGATCTTGCATACCCTTCAGCGGCATGACCTGCACCTTGTTCATGTCTAACTAAAATATGTTTAATTGATTTAAAATTTTGTAATTCGTCATAAATTGGTAGGACTGCTCCTCCAGGATAACCAAAAATATGATCAACATTTTGATCCTCCATACACTTAAATACAATTTCAGCACCCGAGTATAATTTTGACATTCAGACAATCTAGCTGAAGTTGTGCTAAAAGGTCAAGCTATCTATGAAGATTTAGGAAATTTTTTTAAAAATATTTCAAGTCTATTAAATTTTATTTTTTGCCAATCAGACATCTGCCCTCTTGCCCAAGTAGATTGTCTCTTGGCATATTGCCTTGTTTTTATTGATATTTTTTCTTTCAGTTCTCTTAGATCTATTCTTTTGTCCAGATATTCTTTAATCTCACTTAGACCAATGACTTTATTAGATGATAAATCTTTCTTTACTCTTAATTTATAAAATCTCTCAGCTTCTTTAATTGCTCCATCTCTCAACATTTCATTTGTTCTTAAAGAAATTCTTTCTGTTAATTTCTCTCTAGGATAATCGATATGTAACTTAATAAAACTATCTTTAGTAAAATCAGGGTATGTGTCACTATACCAATCAAACAAAGATTTGTTTGTAAACTTTTTTACCTCATAGGCTCTTATTGATCTTTGAGTGTCATTTTGATTAATTTTTTTTTTGCAAAGTGAGTCTAGTTTAATAAGCTCAGAATAAAATTTAGTCTGTCCTATTTTTAATTGTCTTTTTCTTATTCTGTTTCGCATAGTAATTGGAATATCAGGAATTTTAACTATACCGTCAATAATCGCTTTAAAATATAAACCAGTGCCACCAACAAGAATTGGAATTTTATTTTTTTTTCTAATATTATTAATTTTTAACTTTGCATCCTTAAGCCAATTTCCTGTAGAATAATTGTCCTTTACACTTTTAAATCCATATAAATGATGTTTTATATTTTTTAAATCATTTAGTTGTGGTCTTGCTGTAAGAATTTTTAATTCTTTAAATATTTGCATACTATCTGCATTTATAACTTCTCCATTTATTTTTTTTGCAAGCTGAATAGCAAATTTTGATTTTCCAGATGCTGTTGGTCCTGAAATAAGAATTATTTTGGACTTTAAGTCCATTAATTTAGTTTAACACCAATATATCGTCTTTGGTTATTATTATTGTAAATTGCAATAAGTAAACTTTTATCATTACTTTTTAGAGCTAGTTTTACAATGTTATCTAGATCACCAACGGTGTTGATCTTTTTCTTTTGTGCTTCAACAATGATATTATTTACTTGAAGATAGTTAACTGGGCTATCTTTATCGATTTCTGTGATAACTAATCCTGTTGTATTTTTTGGTAAATTTCTTTCTTTAATGTCATCTTTGTTTAGCAATCTAACTTTTATTTTCAAACCATCTATTGCATCTTCTTTAGGTTTTTCTGTGACTAAACCTTGCGATTTAAAGTCTTCAGATGTCTCTAATCTTCCAAGTATAATTTCTTTAGTTATTTCACGTTTATTTCTCCACACTTTTAGTTTTACTTTTTTTCCAACTTTAGTTTCTGCAACAATTCTCGGAAGCTCACTCATTTCATTAATTTTTTTACCATCAAATTCTAAAATTATATCTCCAGCTTTAATTCCTCCTTTATCTGATGGACTATTTTCAGCTACACTAGCAACAAGTGCTCCTCTTGGTTCATCTAATTTTTCAACATCTGCAATGTCTTTTGTTACCGTTTGGATTCTTACACCTAACCATCCTCTTTTAGTTTCACCAAATTCAATTAATTGATTAATTACTTTTTGTGCACTGTTGGAGGGAATTGCAAAACCAATTCCAATTGAACCCGATTGACCTAATATTGCTGTATTAATTCCAACTACATCACCATTAATGTTAAACAATGGACCTCCTGAATTACCTTGGTTAATTGATGCATCAGTTTGAATGTAGTCTTCATACCTTGAAAGACCAATACTTCTATTTCTTGCTGAGATTATTCCTGCAGTAACCGTTCCACCTAAGCCAAATGGATTTCCAATTGCAATAACCCAATCACCAATTCTTGCAGTATCAGAGTCTCCAAATTTAACTGGTGTAAATTTCTGATCTGACTCTATTTGAAGCACTGCCAAATCCATACCAGGATCAGCTCCAATTACTTTTGCCTTTATATTTTTTTCACCATTAACTCTGACAAAAACATCCTCTGCACCCTGTATCACGTGATTATTTGTAATAACAATTCCTTTTTCATCAATAATAAACCCTGATCCTAGTGCACTTGTCTGTCTCTTTTGAGGAGTTCCATAATCTTTGAACATATCTTCAAAAGGAGATCCTGGAGGAAATTCAAATGGAAATGGATTAGACCTTGTTGTTATTGTTGTTGTAGTCGAGATATTTACTACTGACGGCATTAATTTTTCAGCTAGATCTGCAAAAGACGCAGGCATATTTGCTGCGCTGGAAGTATTTTGGATATTAATTGAAAATAATATTAGTAGTAAAATCTTTATGTATCTCATCTTTTTAAGTACCAAATAATAAAAAAACCTATCACTGCAAATATTAACCCACCAATTCTTAGTTGATTATCAGTGGCTTCTTTTAATTTCATTATCATATTTTTCATTTTTGATGGAAATATGGCGTAAAGAATACCTTCAATAAAAAGAAATAGACCAAATGCAATGATCAATTCTTTCATTAAAATTACTCTACTTTTTGATCAATATTTCCAAAAAATTTAAAAAATTCACTATCTGGTGAAAGTATCATTGAAGTTTCTCCACCAATTAAAGCTTTTTGATATGCTTGCATAGCTCTGTAAAAAGCAAAAAATTCAGGGTCTTGTCCAAAGGCATCAGCAAAAATCTTATTTTTCAAACCATCACCTTCACCCTTCATAATTTCAGATTTTTTTTGTGCATCTGCAAGTATAACGGTTACTTCTTTGTCAGCAGTTGACGTAATTGTTACTGCCATCTCTGCGCCTTTTGCTCTAAATTCCTTTGCCTCTCTTTCCCTTTCAGTTTGCATTCTTCTAAAAATTGCATCACTGTTCGCTTGAGGAAGATCTGCTCTTTTAATTCTTACATCAACAATACTAATACCAAAATTTTCTGCTTCATTGTTTACACCTTCTTGAATTAGAGACATTTGTTTTGTTCTATCTTCTGATAAAAGTGTTTGCAGTTCTTGTTGACCAAGAACGTTTCTTATTCTTGAATTTATAATTGTTGCCAGTCTTGATCTTGCAACTCTCTCATTTCCAACTGATATATAAAATTTAAGAGGATCAATTATTTGAAACCTAGCAAATGCATCAACTATTAACCTTTTTTGATCTGATGCAATGACCTCTTCTGGCGGTGTATCGAGATTTAAAATTCTTTTGTCTAAGAATACAACGTTTTGTATGAATGGAATTTTAAAATTAATTCCTGGTTTTGATATAATTCTTTTAGGATCACCAAATTGAAGTACTATTGCTTGATTAACCTCTTTTACTATAAAAACTGAAAAGTAAATTGTTGCAGCGATTAGTATTATTATTGGTAATAAAAATTTTCCAGCTTTCATTTTAATTAGTTCCTGTCTTTAATTCTTGTAATGGCAGATAAGGCACTACACCTTCACCTGAATTTTTGTCGATTATTATTTTATTAATATCAGCTAATACCTCTTCCATTGTCTCAAGATACATTCTTTCTTGAGTTACTTTTTTAGCTTTTGCATACTCATTATAAATTGATAAAAATCTACTTGCTTCTCCTTCAGCCTTAGCAACAACTTCTTTTTTATAAGCTTCAGCGGCTTGTAGAATTTTCGCTGCTTCTCCTCTTGCTCTTGGTATTACATCATTGGCATATGCTTCTGCTTCGTTTTTAGATCTTTCCATATCAGCTCTTGCTGCCTGGACATCTCTAAATGCATCAATAACTTGGTCTGGTGGATCAGCTTTTTGAGTTTGAACTTGCGTAATTTGAATTCCACTTGTGTATTCATCTAAAATTTTTTGAATTATTTCTTGAGTATCAGCTTCTATGAGAGATCTACCTTCAGTCAGAATTGGTTGAATATCAGATCTTGCGATAACCTCTCTCATCGCTGTTTCAGCAGCTGCTTTAACTGTTCCTTCTGGATCTTGAATTTTGAATAAAAAATTACCAGCATCTTTAATTACCCAAAATACTGAAAAATCTATGTTAACTATGTTTTCATCACCTGTTAACATTAAACTTTCTTCTGGAACATCTGCAACTCCGCCTGAGGAAAATCCGCTATCTCTTTCTGACCTAAATCCAATATCCATTCGATTAACTTTTGTGACCTTAGGGGTTAGTACATTTTCTATTGGAAAAGGAAGATGATAATTTAATCCAGGTTGAGTAGTTTTAACAAATTTTCCAAATCTTAATACAACGCCTTGTTCATCAGGTAAAACTCTATAAAGACCACTTAAAGTCCAAACAATTAGTAGAATTATTAGACCAATTATTATTGGCTTAGCACCACCTTTACCACCACCTAAATATCTATTTATTATTGATTGTAGTTTGCTTATAACTTCATCAATATTTGGGGGAGTGGGACCTTTTCTAAATCCACCATTTCCACTACCACCCCCTCCCGGAGGCGATCCCCATGGGCTTTGATTTCTGAAATCGCTCATAATACGACACTCTATATAGTGTCTTTATTAGTAAAAACAAGATAATGGTAAATTATGGACGAAAAAAAAGTAGGTTTAAGTGACACAACAAAGGCAAAAACTGAGCCAAAAACCTTTAGAAGGAACCCAATTATTGGAACAAAGTTTACAATTGCAATATCAAGTGCAAAAGGAGGAGTAGGAAAGTCGACATTTGCCTCGAATCTTGCTTTGGCATTAAAAAAAATGGGCTTAAATGTTGGTTTGCTTGACGCAGATATATATGGACCATCGTTGCCAAAATTATTCTCAATAAGTGAAAAGCCTGAAAGTGATGGGCAAAAATTAAAGCCTATTTTAAAATATGGAATACAATGTATGTCCATAGGATTTTTAACAGAGGAACAAACACCAATGATTTGGCGGGGTCCCATGGTTATTTCTGCGATAAAAACTTTTACACAAAAAGTTTTGTGGGAAAATTTAGATTTTTTAATTGTTGATATGCCACCAGGAACTGGAGATACGCAATTGACTTTTGCGCAAGAGATTAACGTGGATGGAGTAATTATTATATCTACACCACAAGAAATAGCCTTACAGGATGTAAAACGTGGAATAAGGATGTTCGATAAACTTAAAGTAAAAATATTAGGACTTATAGATAATATGAGTCATTTCGTTGGAGATGATGGAAAAAAATATGCAATATTCGGTGAAGGTGGCGTAAAAAAGACTGCTGAAGAATTTAAAAAAGATTTTATGGGAGAAATACCAATTGATCCTGAAGTTGGAAAGCAAGGCGATTTGGGTTCACCAATAGTAGAAAGCAAACCAGATCACGAGGTATCAAAAATATATTTTAAGTTTGCCGAAAAAATTAAATCAATTTATCTTTAAGATCAAAAGCTTCCATAAGTTCGTTCCATTCTCTTTTCGATAAACCTGTGTCATCGATAGAAACATTTTCACCTTTTATAAGTTTTTGAATAATAATTTTTCCTTTTGCAGAAACTTCTGTTCCACCAACCCTATAATCCATAAAAGCTTCATAAGTTATTGGTACCCATTTTTTAACAGTATCAAGCATAGCATCAGCATAAGCTCTAATCTCGTACTGAGCATGATGATCAGCTCTGAGCCTCAAAAAATTCATAAGATTTAATAAATCTGTTTTCCAATACCATTGAGTATAAGTATTTAATGTTAAGTTCATTCTAGCAAGCTCTCTTGCTAAACCTACGGCATTTTCATCTATAGTTGATCCATCATATCTTTCATTAAGCATGGTTTCATAATTATTATAAGTTTGTTCAGCATCTCCTTTTAATAAATTCAAAACTTTTTTTGCTTTTTCTCCATCTAAAATGTCACCTCTACCTTGTCTATTACTCTGTGATTGAGCGGCAAGATGTTGCGGCTCCGGTAGATAAAATTCTTTATCTAAAATCGAGTATCTTGCAGAGTATTCATTTACATTTGCTGTTCTATGTCTAATCCATTGTCTTGCTATAAATATAGGTAGCTTTACATGATATTTTATTTCACACATTTCAAAAGGAGTACTGTGCCAATGTCTCATCAAATATTTTATTAAACCAGCATCTGTTGAAACTTTTTTTGTGCCTTTTCCATAAGAAACTCTAGCTGATTGAACTACGGAAGTATCATCACCCATATAGTCAACAACTCTTATAAAACCGTGGTCTAATATTGGAATTGCATCGTACAGAATTTTTTCAAGTTCTGGAGCTGTTACTCTTTTTGTAGAATTTTGCTGAGATTGCTGGTCTTTTATTTCTTTTATTTGTTCGTTGGTTAACTTCATGAATAATTTATTGAATCTATTGAATTTGGTTTTATATTATTAATGTTGGTTTTCCAACTATGACGATAAACGAATTTCGTAATAACCATTACGGACGTGGGGGCAGTACCCACCACCTCCACCATTTTCAACTTATGGGGGTGAATTAGGATCGACGGATGACTAAAAGTTATTCTTTCGTTCGGTATTGTTCCGCCGTGAAGGACTAATTTATAAATGCTAACGAAAGTTACGCACTTGCAGCTTAATTAATTTATTAATTAAGTTACGGGGTTTGGGGCACCTGGCAACAGAACGCCCCTTAAAATCCTCTATTATCATTTTGGATAACTCAATTTTGTGTTTTTCGGTGTCGTAGTGGCGTCTAAACTTTTAAAGTTCTGTTTCTACTAACATTTGCTTTTCTCTCTGATGTCCAAGCAATTTTTGCAGAGATTGACATTCTTTTTTTTGTACTAGTAGAATTTTTTCTACCATAATTTGGATTTTTCTTTCCTTTTAATCCATAAAGTGGATGGTTTTTTCCACTAAAAGCTTTTGATAATTTTTTTCTAGTTTCTTCACTAACTCCTCTTTTTCTTCTTTCAATCCAAGCAATTTTCATTTTTCTTTTTGCACTTTCAGACATTTTTTTTCCGATGTGAGGACTAGGTTTATTTTTTTTCGCTAGTGACATTTTTTTTAAAACATCTGGTGAATAAATATTAGTTTTTCCTTTATTCCAAGGTATTCTGCCTTTCATAGATTTTTTGATTTTTTCCCTTACGCCTGGTCTTAACCATACATCTCTAGAAACCTGACTTCGTCTTTTTTTAAATTCTTCAGAATGTTTTTTTCCATAGTTTGGATTGTCTTTACCTTTTAATCCAAAAGCCCAATGTTTGTCTCCTAATTGAGCGTCTTTCATTTTTTTAATTGTTTCTTTTCTATGTTTTTTTCCCGTATTAGACTTGGATATTTTCTTTCTCGTTTCTTTTGTTAATTTTGAACCTAATTTTATAACTCTTAATTTTTTTTTAGACTCATCTGTATGTATTATTTGTGGAAAAGCAGAGGTATTTAACCATTTGTTATTTTTAAGAATTTTTTTATTAAATTTTAATTCATAATCTCTAGCCTCTTCTATTGTGTCAAAAGTATAAACAAATTTTATTTTATAAGCTTTTTTATTTTTTCTAAAATCTGAACTTAAAGAAGGTCGACTAGTAAAATAACTTTTACCTAAATCATAAATTGGAGGTCTATTATGAGCTATATTTGACCATCTAACTCCAAAATATTTTTTTCCATCCTTATTTCTGGTTATTTCATAACAATAAGGCTTTACTTTATTAAACTCTTTACTCCTCATTGATTAATTTTATTTAACATTTTAACCAAACACTTCTGCATCTAATCATCTCAGATATTATATCATAAGCAGGAATTAAAAAACAAACTACAATAAGAAATAACATATAAATTCCAATCATTCTTTCATTCCATTTTCTATTTTTTATTTCATTTTTATCTAAACCTGGATCTAGAGCATCAATTGGATGAACGTAATATTTTACTTTCTTCTTTCTTTTTTTTTTCTTTAAATTTTCAGGCAAATGTTTTTTTGAATTATCTATAAATTGATTATCAAGGTCTAAAATTTTTCTAGCCAATTTCTTTGCATTTGAAGACTCTTTTTTACTTCTGTCCATAAAGTCAATTTGATACTCCCTTAATCCAAATTCCATACTTTTATGAAATTTATCATAATCAAGTGTTGCCTCAAATCCTTCCATATCAAATGAAATACACCTAAATACAAATCCTAATGATGCTAATATATGAAATTCAAATTTTTCGTTTTCTTCATACTTCCACCAAAATTTATTTTCATTTTTGGAAGTTATTCTAGCTTTCGTATCAATACTTTTTTTTTTCCAAATTATTTTATCTGAGTCAAAATATTCTGATAAATCTTTTTCATAAAGCCCCCTTTGGTCGACAAGTTTATTATAAAAAGTTTTTTCGAGATCTCTTAATTTTTCAATAATAAATCTAGCGTCATTCTCAGGATTATAGCCTAAACCGAAAATCATATTATTTTTATCCTATCACAATACTTGTGGCGTCACAGTGGCGTCGAAGAGTAATAAATTAACACATTTTTTCCTCAATAAATCAGGAAAAAGACTATATTGTTTGGGGCACCTGGCAACAGAACGCCCCTAAAAATAATATTTGTTTTTGGTGCGGTCAGAGAGAATCGAACTCTCATGGGCTAGGCCCACACGGCCCTCAACCGTGCCTGTCTACCAGTTTCAGCATGACCGCATGTTATGCGGCAGATTAAATGAATGACAATTCCATTTCAAGTTGATAAGTTTTTTTTATGGAATTTACCAGTGAAATAAAAAAAGCAACAAACTCAATTTATAATAAAGTATCAAAAAAAATCCCAGAGATAGAATGGGCTACACATGCACCATATATTTATAAAATTAATAAATTAAAAAAAGAGAAGAACGCAGTAATTCTTGCTCACAATTATCAAACACCAGAAATTTATCACGGCATTTCAGATTTTTCTGCAGACTCTTTAGCGTTAGCGGTAAAGGCTGCAAAAACAAAAGCAGATATAATTGTAATGTGTGGTGTTCATTTTATGGCTGAAACTGCAAAACTAATGAGTCCTGAAAAAAAAGTTTTACTGCCAGATATGCAAGCAGGCTGCTCATTGTCTTCATCTATAACGGGTGATGATGTTAGAAATCTAAAAAAACAATATCCTGGTGTTCCAGTGGTCTCGTATGTAAATACATCTGCTGATGTTAAAGCTGAAACTGATGTTTGTTGTACTTCTGCAAATGCAGTAAAAATTGTAGAGTCATTAGGAGTAAAAAAAGTAATATTTTTACCTGATGATTTTTTAGCTAAATATGTGGCATCACAAACTGATATAGAAATTATTTCTTGGAAGGGAACTTGTGAAGTGCATGAACAATTCAATGATCAAGAAATTAATGATATTAGAAAAGCTAATCCAGGCATAAAAATAATAGCACATCCCGAATGTCCTCCTGATGTAATACAAGCATCTGATTTTGCAGGCTCTACGAGTGGAATGATTAAATATGTGAGAGATAATCAGCCAGAAAAAGTTATGATGGTCACAGAATGCTCGATGAGTGACAATGTCCAAATTGATAATCCAAATGTTGAATTTATTAGACCATGCAATCTTTGTCCTCATATGAAAAGAATTACTTTGCCTAAAATATTAGATTGTTTAGAAAATGAAACTAACGAATTAATTATGGACAATGAGACAATTCAAAAAGCAAGAAAATCAGTAGAGAGAATGGCAGAAATAGGCAGATAAAATCTGTGACTAAAATTCAATTAAGTAAAAATTTTATAAAATCTTCATGTAAATTAGCTTTGAATGAGGACTTATATCCATCAGGCGATATTACTTCAGAATTAATTAATAAAAATATTAAAAAGAAAGTAAAAATGATAAGTAACCAAAAAGGTATTTTGGGAGGTATAGAATTTGCAAAAGAAACTTTTAAATTAATTGATAAAAAAATAAAATTTAAAAATAAAAAAAAAGATGGATCTAGAATTAAAAAAGGCGAGGTAGTTGCGACTATTGATGGTGACCTAAAAAATATTTTAACTGGAGAAAGAGTGGCATTAAACTTTGTTTCTCATATTTCTGGAATAGCAACAAAAACAAATATGTTTGTAAAAAAGGTAGGAAAAAAAACTAAAATTTGCTGTACAAGAAAAACGATACCAAATCTTAGAGTGATCCAAAAATATGCTGTTAAATTAGGTGGTGGAACAAACCACAGATTTAACTTGAGTGATGAATACTTAATAAAAGATAATCACATAAGTTCTGAAAAAAATTTTGAAAATTTAATTCAAAAAGCTATAAAAAATAAGGGAAGAAAAAAAATTACAGTAGAGGTTGATAATTTATCTCAGTTAAAGAGAATATTGGGTCTGAAATTTGATAGAATTTTATTAGATAATATGAATTCAAAAAATTTAAAAAAAGCAATCAAAATGTCTGGTAAATTTTATGAAACTGAAGCATCAGGAGGAATTAACTTAAACAATGTTAAAAATATTTCCTCTACTGGTGTAGATAGAATTTCTGTAGGATCTTTAACTCACTCAATGGATGCATTAGACTTAAAATTGGAAATATAAAATTTAATTTAATTTTTTTAATTGAGCTTGAGCAGCAGCAAGTCTTGCAACAGGTACTCTATAAGGTGAACAAGATACATAATCTAAACCAGCACGTGCACAAAAGTCGATACTTTTAGGATCACCTCCGTGCTCACCACATATACCAAGTTTAATTTTTTTGTTAATTTTTCTACCTTTTTTTGTTGCCATTTCTATCAAATCCCCAACTCCTTCGTCTATAGAAACAAATGGATCAACATCAAAAATTTTATTATCAATATAATCATTTAAAAACTTACCACTATCATCTCTGCTAATTCCAAAAGTTGTTTGCGTCAAATCATTTGTACCAAAACTAAAGAATTCTGCATGTCTAGATATATCATCTGCTTTGATTGCTGCTCTTGGGAGCTCAATCATTGTACCTACTAAAAAATTTAGTTTTGTTTTAGTTTTATTTTCAACTTCTTTTGCAACTCTAATTACTAAATCTTTCATTATTTTTATTTCTGCTTCAGTTGATACCAAAGGTATCATGATCTCTGGAATAATAGATTTTATCTTTAGTTTTTTACATTCAACTAATGCATGAAAAATCGCAGTACACTGCATCTCATATATTTCTGGGAATGATATACCTAATCTACAACCTCTATGACCAAGCATTGGATTTTGTTCATGAAGTTCTGTTATTCTACCCTCTAATTCAGAACTTTTGATGTTTAAAGCATTTGCTACATCGCTAATTTCTTTTTGATTTTTCGGTAAAAATTCATGAAGTGGTGGATCTAATAATCTAACTGTAACAGGTAGACCATTCATAATTTTAAAGATATCAATAAAATCCTTTTTTTGAAAAGGTAGAAGTTTCTTTAAAGCACTAGCCCTATCTTCTTTTGATTTTGATAAAATCATTTCTCTTACAGATAAAATTCTCTCTTCATCAAAAAACATATGTTCTGTTCTACAAAGACCTATTCCTTCAGCTCCAAATTCTCTAGCAGTTTTACTATCAAGAGGTGTTTCAGAATTAGTTCTAATTTTTAGTTTTCTAAATTTGTCAGCCCAGCTCATAAGTTTAGAAAAATCTCCCGAAATTTCGGGTTTAACAGTTTTAACCTCTCCTTTTATAATTCTACCAGTTGATCCATCAATTGTAATTAAATCACCCTCTTTAATTTCATTATTTTTTGTTTTAAAAATTTTATTTTGGTAATCTATTTCTATTTCGCTTGAGCCAGATACACAAGGTCTACCCATTCCTCTTGCAACTACTGCAGCATGGCTGGTCATCCCTCCTCTTGCAGTAAGAATTCCTTTAGCTGCATGCATACCATTGATATCTTCAGGTGATGTTTCTACTCTTACTAGGATTGTATTTTGCATCATTCCATTTAATCTTTCAGCCTCATCGGATGTAAATACTACTTTTCCACTAGCTGCTCCTGGAGAAGCAGGAAGGCCTTTAGCTATTACTTCTAAATTTGCTGTTTCATCTAAAGTTGGATGAAGCAAAGTATCTAATGAATTTGGTTGTACTCTAAGCACAGCCTCTTTTTTAGTGATGAGTTTTTCTCTTTCCATATCGACAGCAATTTTGACTGATGATTTTGCAGTTCTTTTTCCTGATCTAGTTTGCAACATCCATAACTTATTATTTTCGACTGTGAACTCCACATCCTGCATATCTTTATAATGTTTCTCCAGCTTTATAAGAATATTTTTTAGATTTTTATAAACTCTAGGCATAGACTCTTCCATTGAAAGAAATGTTTCTTTTGCATCTTTTCTAGCTTTCTTAGTTATATGTTGGGGCGTCCTTGTCCCTGCAACAACATCTTCTCCTTGAGCATTTATTAAATATTCGCCATAGATTTCATTAATTCCATTTGATGGATTACGTGTAAATACAACGCCTGTCGCACAATCATCACCCATATTACCAAAAACCATGGACTGAACATTTACTGCAGTTCCCCACTCTGAAGGGATATGATTTAATTTTCTATAAACCTTTGCTCTGTTACTCTCCCATGACAAAAATACTGCGCTAATTGCACCTAGTAATTGATCATTAATATTTTGAGGAAAATTTTTTTTTGTTTTTTCTTTTACAATATTTTTAAAGTCTTCAATCAATCCATCCCAATCATCTTCATCCAAATCAGTGTCTAGCAAAACACCTTTTGTAAGTTTGTAATTTTCAATTAATTCTTCAAAATTATAACTTTCAACACCCATAACAACATTTGCATACATTTGTATAAATCTTCTATAACTATCTTTTGCAAATCTCATATTTGAAGTTTTATTTGCTAAAGCAATCACAGTTTTGTCATTTAGTCCAAGATTTAAAATAGTATCCATCATTCCTGGCATGGATACTCTCGCGCCAGATCTTACAGATAACAACAAAGGATTTTTCAAATCTCCAAATTTTTTACCAGAATCTTTTTCAATATTTTTTAACTCTCTATTTATTTCATTAATAATTTTAGGCTTTAATTTCTTTTTATTTTTATAAAATAAATCACAAACTTCAGTAGAAATCGTAAATCCAGGTGGGACAGGTAAACCCATCCTTCCCATTTCTGATAAATTTGCACCTTTGCCTCCTAAAATATTTTTTGGGTTTTTTATTTTTATTGTGTCTTTAGATTTAAAATTAAAAACTAATTTTGGCATTTATGCTTCTATTTTTGAAAAGTTAAAATAATTATCGAAGCTTTTACACAACATTTTTAAAAGTTCTAGTCTGTTTTTTTTAATTAATTCTTCTTGATCATTAACTATTACATTATCAAAAAACTCATTAACCTCTATTTTAGCACTTGAGAGTATTTTAAGACTTTCATCATAATCCTCGTCTCTACCTATGCTTGAAAAATACTTTCTTATAGCATGTATTTTTTTATAAAGATTTTTTTCATAATCATTTTTAAAGAGACCAGGATCGGCAGAACCTACAATTTCTGTTTTTGATTTACTTTCGCTATTTAAAATGTTTGCAGATCTTTTATAAATTGCAATAACATCAAGACCGAAATCTTTTTTAATATTTTTATTCAAATTTAATGATTTATTAAAAATTTTTAGTAAATCATCTATTCCATAAGAATTAGTGGAGCATTCAATAATATCCGACCTAATATTTTTTTCTTTTAAATAATTCTTTAATCTATCTAAAATAAAATCTCCCAATTCATGATTTATCAATTTTGAGTCAAAAGAGTAATTTTGTTCTTTGTATAAATTTATTGAATAATTTATTAGATCTCTTAATTTTATTTTTTTTTGATTTTCAATTATTAACCTTAATAAACTAATTGCCATTCTTCTTAAGGCGTAAGGATCTTTTGAACTAGTTGGTTTGAGACTAATTCCAAAAAATCCAACTAAAGAGTCTATTTTGTCACTTAACGATAATGCTATGCTGTATGGTTTTTTTGGAACTTTACTATCAATGCCACTTGGTAAGTAATGCTCTGAAACAGCTAAACTTATTTCTTCATCAAAACCTTGCTCTCTTGCGAAATATCCACCCATCACGCCTTGTAATTCGGGAAACTCTCCAACTAAATCCGACATCAAATCTACTTTGCAAATTGAGGAGGCAATTTCTATCTTTTCTTTACTTATTAAAAGTTCATCTGATATTATTCCACTAAGTTTTCTTACTCTTTGTATTTTATCAAAATAACTTCCCAACCCTTTAAAATAATTAATTTGCTTCAATCTAGACACCTGTTTAACTAAATTTTGAGACTTATTTCTATTCCAAAAAAATTCTGCATCTGCCAACCTTGCATCTACAACATTTTGATTTCCTAATTTAACCAATCCCTTTTTGTCCTTGCAATCTGCTACAACTATAAAATTATTTGTTATTTTGTTTTTGCTATCAAATGTAGGAAAATATTTTTGGTGATGCTGCATTGTTATAATAAGTATTTCTTGTGGAATTTCTAAAAATTTCTTATTAAACTCACATACTAAAATTTTTGGTTTTTCAACAATATTTATTATTTCTTCTATAAGTTTTTCATTCACTTTTATATGAATTTTTTTTTGATTAGTTGCCTTGTTTATTTCTTTAATTATAAATTCTTTTCTTTTATCTTGATCAATTGTTACTCCTTTTTGTTTAAAAAATTTTATATAAGATTTAAAATCATCAAATCTTTTTACTTCATCTTCTAGATCTTTATCTGTAAAAGTTTTATTTGAACTATGTAAATGGTTTAATTTAAATTCAATTATTTTTTTATCAAATAAAGCTAATATTGATTTTAACGGTCTTCCCCAATATAAAACATGATTGCCCCATTTCATCGATTTTTTCCATGAAATTTTTAAAAGCAAACTTGCAATACTTTCTTTTAATAAATCGTATGTTTTTATTTTTTGCGATGGTTTGTTGTAGAAGTAGAATATGCCTTTTTCAGTACTTTTTTTGAAAACTTTTTCTTTACTTATTTTATTGGATTTTAAAAATCCCTCCAAAGCCTTTTCTGGAGCATTTATATTAGGACCTCTAATTTCTTCTGCTTTTTTTATTACATCTTTAGATATCTTATTTATATGAACAATGAGCCTATTTGGAGTAGAATAAGTATTAATTTTACCTTTAACTATAACTTCATTATCATCAAAAAATTTTTTAAAAATTTGTGTTAATTCATATCTAGCATTGATTTGTAATCTGGAAGGTATTTCTTCACTAAATAATTCAAGGAAAAATTCAGACATTTTAATTTTGTGTTTCTACCCAAATTTTTCCAATTTCTCTTGTTAGATCTCTTATCCTTGCAATATATTCTGCTCTTTGAGCAACACTTATAACTCCTCTAGCATCTAAAATATTGAACACATGACTTGATTTTAAACATTGATCATATGCTGGAAGAGAAATTTTCTTTTCAATTAATGATTTTGCTTCTTCTTCGAGCATATCAAAAATTTTAAATAATTTATCTGTGTTTGCATATTCAAAATTATAGGCTGAAAATTCTTTTTCAGCTTGATGAAAAACATCTTTGTATAAAACTCCCTCATCATTCCAAATTAAATCAAAAACATTTTTTTTACCTTGTATAAACATACATAATCTCTCTAAACCATAAGTAATTTCAACAGATATTGGATTGCATTCCATGCCTGCCATTTGTTGAAAATAAGTAAATTGAGTAACTTCCATACCATCACACCATACTTCCCATCCAAGACCAGCAGCACCTAAGGTTGGACTTTCCCAATCATCCTCTACAAATCTGATATCGTGCTCTTCGTATTTAATACCGACTGATGAAAGGCTATTAAGATACATTTTTTTAATATCTTTTGGTGAAGGTTTTATTAAAACTTGAAATTGATAATAATGTTGCAAACGATTAGGATTTTCTCCATACCTTCCATCTGTTGGTCTTCTTGATGGTTGAACGTAGGCTGTTTTCCATGGTTTAGAACCTAATGATCTTAGAGTTGTTGCTGGGTGAAATGTTCCTGCTCCAACTTCTAAATCATAAGGTTGTAAAATAACGCAACCTTTTTTTGACCAGTACTTTTGAAGATTTAAAATTGTATCCTGAAAAGAAATAAATGATTTTGGATTTTTTGTTTTTTTTTTAGAAACCATATTTTTGCCAAATAGATCTTTCTTCTAAAACACTTATCAATTTATCCGCATGGTCTTCAGAAGACGAAAGTTTTTTGGCAAGCCATCCTTTAGACTTTTCAAATTTTTTAATTTCAACATCTTCACCAAATTTTTCTCTCAATATCTGTTCTGCATTCCCTATTCCATCTATCAAACCAAGTTTTAAAGATGTTTTGCCAGACCAAAATTCTCCAGAAAAAAGTTCTACATCAGTTTTGTTTAATTTTGTTGATCTACTTTCCTCTACAACATTAATAAATTCTTGGTGAAGTTCCAGTTGAATATTTTTTAATCTTTGAATGTCCTCTTCTTTCTCGTCTAAAAAAGGGTCTAGAGTACTTTTATTTTTTCCAGCTGTATAAACCCTTCTTTGAACACCTATTTTTTGAATTAAATCTTTAAAACCAAAAGAAGAATAAATTACTCCTATTGAACCGATTATAGAACTTGCATTAGCATAAATCTCATCACCTGCGCATGCAATTAGATAGCCTCCAGATGCAGCAACATCTTCAGCAAAAACTATTACTTTTTTTTTGTTTTTCTTAGACTGTTCTCTAATAAATTTATATATTAGATGTGATTGAACTGGTGAACCACCTGGTGAATTAATTGAAATTGCAACAGCCTCTGCTTTTTTTAGCGAAAAAGCTTTTTTTATCATTTCTTCTTGAGAAGAATATTCTATTCCTTGTTTAAACTTTCCAACATTTCCTATGACGCCGGTAAGTCTTAAATGACTAACAATTTTTTTTTTTTTAAAAAATGAAAACATACAAATGATTATAAAAATTTTACTTAATTATAAAGCTACTTATAGTTGAAGAAATAGGTGCGTCAATTGATAAGTATATTAATAAACTTAATGTAATATTTTGAATTTATGGGTTCAGTAGTTCAATTAAAAAAGCAAATAACTAACGCATATACAGATTTAGTAAATTCTGTTGATGAAAAACTAAGTTTAGTTGAAGACAAAATTTCTTATAAATTAGATAGTAAAGTTGAGCTTGTTAAAGAAATGACAGCTTACCACATGACTAGTGGAGGTAAAAAATTAAGAGCATTGCTTACTTTGGAGTGTGCTAAATTGTGTGGATATACAAAAGGTAGTAGAGATGTGAACCTAGCTGCATGTGTTGAACTTATACACGCAGCAACTCTTATGCATGATGATGTAATTGACAGCGCGGATTTAAGAAGAGGCAAAAAAACTACAAACAAAATTTGGGGGAATCAGTCATCAATTCTTGTTGGGGACTATTTATTAAGTAGATGTTTTGAAATGATGGTTGAAGATGGAAGTATTGAAGTATTAAAACTTTTATCCTCTACATCGTCAACTATTGCTCAAGGAGAAGTTTTACAGTTACAACATAAAGGTGACACTGAAATGTTAGAAGAAACATATTTGAATATAATTTCTTCTAAAACTGCAGCTTTATTTTCAGCATCTTCAAAAGTTGGGTCGATAATTACTGATAAAGACAATAAATTTAAAGATGCACTAGAATTCTATGGAAAGAACCTTGGATTAACATTTCAGATTGCAGATGACACACTTGACTATAATTCAGAATTAAAAATGTTTGGTAAAGAGATAGGGAAAGATTTCTTTGAGGGCAAGGTAACTCTCCCAATTATTATATTAAATCAAAAATTATCTTCAGATGAAAAATTAGTTTTAAAAAAAATATTTGAACAAAATATCAGATCTAAAGAACAATTTGACTATGTGCTTAAGTTAGTAAAAAGATATAATATAATTAATGAGTGTTACAAAAAAGCGGAACACTATATAAGTTTAGCATCAAATTCATTAAGTATATTTCAAGATTGTGAAGAAAAAACTATACTTAAAAATTTAACTTCTTTTAGTATTAATAGAAAATTTTAAGGTGATAAGAGAATTTTTTTCCACGCGTTATTTTCTTTAATATATTTTAATCTTTCGTGAATTCTATTTTCACCATCTAACCAAAATTCAATTTCGTGGTGTTTTAACCTCCAGCCTGACCAATGATCAGGTCTTGGAACATTATTTTCATCTTTATATAGATCTTTAAATTTTTTTATTGATTGGTTTAGTTCTTCTCTGTCTTTTAAAATTGAGCTTTGATTTGAAGCCCAAGCACCAATTCTACTTCCATAACTTCTGGAATTATAATAATTATCCGCTTCGTCATCTGAAACTTTTTCAGCGGTACCAACAATACGGATTTGTCTGAGTAAACTTTTCCAATGAAAGCACATTGAAATGTTTGGATTCTGCTTTATAGAGTTTCCTTTATTGCTATTAAAGTTAGTATAAAAAACAAACCCATCTTCTCCATAGTCTTTGAGCAATACCATTCTTACATTTGGATAACCTCTTTTGTCGATAGTGCCTAGAGCTAATGCATTTGGATCATTAATTTCAGTTTTCTTTGCTTCTTTATACCATTCAGTGAATAATAATATCGGATTATCGAGTTCAAGAAAGCATTTATCTAATCCTAAAGAATTTTTTTCGTTCATAATTTAACCAAAATAATTTATATAATAATATAATGTCTTTTAATACATTTGGAAAATTTTTTCGATTTACTACATGGGGTGAGTCTCACGGTCCAGCAATAGGATGTGTTGTTGATGGATGTCCTCCAAATATTAAGCTTAATATCAAAGACATTCAGTTAGAATTAAATAAAAGAAAGCCTGGTCAGTCTAAATTCACAACTCAAAGAAAAGAGGATGATAAAGTGGAAATTTTATCAGGAACATTTGAGGGCAAAACAACTGGTACGCCTATCTCAATGATTATCTTCAATAAAGATATGCGTTCTAAGGATTATAAAAATATTAAAGATAAATTTAGACCTGGTCATGCTGATTACACATATTTTAAAAAATATGGAATTAGGGATTATAGAGGTGGAGGCAGACAGTCAGCAAGAGAGACTGCATCAAGAGTAGCAGCAGGGGCAATAGCAAAACAAGTTTTGAAAAAAATTATCGGAAAAAAATATAGTGTGATTGGAGCAGTAACACAATTAGGAATACTAGGATGTGATATAGAAAAATGGAATGACAAATTCATTACAAAAAATCCTCTATTTTGTCCTGATAAAACAGTTTTAAAATTATGGGAAAAATATTTACTTGGAATAAGAAAAGCTGGCTCATCATGCGGAGCTATTATTGAAGTTAGAGCAAGAGGTGTACCTGTCGGATTGGGAGCTCCAATTTATTCTAAATTAGATATGGATTTAGCATCTGCTATGATGAGTATTAACGCTGTAAAAGGAGTAAACATAGGATCAGGAATGAACTCTGCTCAACTCTCTGGTGAACAAAATTCTGATGAAATGTCTCAAAAAGGAAAGAAAACAAAATTTAAATCAAATAATGCTGGAGGAATTCTTGGAGGAATTTCTAGTGGACAAGAAATAATAGTTTCATATGCGGTAAAACCAACTTCTTCAATTCTTTCTCAAAGAAAAACAATTAATAAATTCGGAAAAAATACTTCAATTTCAGTCACAGGTAGACATGATCCTTGCGTAGGTATTAGGGCTGTACCTATAGGTGAAGCAATGATGCATTGCGTAATCCTTGATCACTACTTAATGAATAAAGCTCAATGTGGCTATTAATTCGTTTTTTTAATTACAACTTTAGAATTTAAAGTTTCTAAAACCTTCGCTTCAATAGATTTAGCATCTAAACCAGCTTCTTTATACATTTCTTCTGGTTTATCTTGGTCTAAAAATTTATCAGGCAAAATCATTGATCTAAATTTTAAATTATTATCTAATAAATTCTTTTCATTTAAAAAATGATTTACATGAGCTCCAAAACCTCCAATAGAACCTTCTTCCAATGTAATTAGTACTTCATGATTTATTGCAACTTGCCATATGAGATTTTCATCCAAAGGTTTTGCAAATCTAGCATCTATAATTGTGGGATTAATTCCCATTTTTTTTAAGCTTTCTTCAGCCAATAAACATTCTTTTAATCTGTTTCCAAAACTTACTAAAGCAACTTTCTTTCCTTCTCTTATAACTCTTCCTTTTCCAATATCAATTTTTTCATTGATATCTGGTAATTCTAAACCTACTCCACTTCCCCTTGGATATCTAAATGCACATGGTTGATTATTAATATCTACTGACGTATTAACCATTCTTACTAATTCTGCCTCATCACTTGCTGCCATAACAATAAAATTGGGTAAAGTTGATAAATATGTAATATCAAAAGAACCTGCATGAGTCGCACCATCGGCACCGACTAAACCAGCTCTATCAATTGCAAATCTTACTGGTAAACTTTGAATTGCAACGTCATGAACTACCTGATCATAAGCTCTTTGTAAAAATGTTGAATAAATTGCAGCATAAGGCTTATAACCTTCTGTGGCTAAACCTGCAGCAAAAGTAACAGCATGTTGTTCAGCAATTCCAACATCAAAAGTTCTATCTGAGAAAATTTTACTAAATGCGTCCATTCCTGTCCCAGACGGCATAGCTGCAGTTATACCTACAATTTTACTGTCTTTCTTTGCATGCTCAATTAACGTATTTGCAAATACCTTTGTAAAAGCAGGAGCCTTGGTTGTTGATTTTTGTTGAACTCCAGTTTGAACATCAAATTTTGTAACTCCGTGATACTTATCATCTGATTTTTCAGCAAAACTATATCCTTTGCCTTTTTGAGTTTTTATATGAATTAGTATTGGACCATTATGATTACTTTCTTTAGCATTTTTTAAAATTGGCAATAAAACATCTAAATCATGACCATCAATTGGACCAACATAATAAAAACCTAACGAATTAAATAATGTACCCCCTGTGACAGCCGATCTCAAAAAATCTTCAGCCTTTCCAGCCTTTTTGCTAAATCTTTTTGAAAAGGATGAAATAATCATTCTAACTGTTTCTCTGAAACTAAAATAAATTTTACCTGAAAAAATTTTAGCAAGATAAGATTTCATTGCGCCAACTGGTTTTGCAATTGACATATCATTGTCATTCAAAATTACGATCATTTTTGTTTTTGAGTCCCCGGCATTATTCATAGCTTCATATGCCATTCCTGCACTCATGGCACCGTCACCAATAACTGCTATAACCTGATCTGATTTATTTGATAATTTATTTGCTGTTGCGATGCCAAGTCCAGCAGAAATAGAAGTAGAACTATGAGCTGCACCAAAGGGGTCAAATTCACTTTCTGATCGCTTTGTAAAACCAGATAATCCACTTCCTTGTCTTAAAGTTCTTATTTTATTTTTTCTTCCTGTTAAAATTTTATGAGGGTATGATTGATGACCAACATCCCATATCAACTTGTCTTTTGGGGTGTCAAAAACATGATGAAGTGCTACTGTTAATTCTACAACACCTAAACCTGCACCTAGATGACCACCTGTTTTTGAGACAGCATCAATCATTTCACTTCTTACTTCATCTGATAGAACTTTTAATTCTTCATTATTGAGTTTTTTTATATCTGAAGGAAAATTAATATTATTTAAATATTTATAATTCTGCATTTATTTATTTCTATTTATTATAAATTCAATTGTCTCTTTTAAATCACTAGCATTATTTCCATATCCAGCTAAGTTATTAAATATTTCATTTTTTAGTTTTGATGCATATTTAATAGCATTTTTATATCCTAGTAAACTTATTAATGTTGCTTTTCCCCTTTTAGAATCTTTATTTGTTTTTTTTCCTGCAGTTTTTGACGTACTGCTATAATCAATTAAATCATCTGCAATTTGAAAAAGTAAACCAATTTTTTCCCCAATAACTGAGAATTTTTTTATTTGATCTTTTTTATTTGTCAAAATAACTGGAGACAAACAGCTGAATGAAAATAATTTTCCGGTCTTTTTAATCTCCATATCTATAATTTTTTGTTTAGAAATTTTTTTTCTTTCATAATTTAA
This sequence comes from uncultured Pelagibacteraceae bacterium, assembly GCA_902542235.1. Lineage (GTDB taxonomy): Bacteria > Pseudomonadota > Alphaproteobacteria > Pelagibacterales > Pelagibacteraceae > Pelagibacter. The sequence continues at coordinate 13,187 of CACBTT010000006.1, read as the reverse complement.
ATCCAGAAATTGACCTCCAGCTATTCCTTGGTGTCCTGATGATTGAGATATTAGATTTATTAAAGTTATTTTTTTATTGTTATTTATGCTGAACTTTGGATCAGATAAAATTTCAAAAGCTAATGTCAAAAGGGAGTTGCCAGCTAAGACCGCCGTTGATTCTCCAAATTTTTTATGTGTAGTTAGTTTACCTCTTCTAATATCATCATCATCCATACAAGGTAAATCATCATGTATTAGTGAATAAGCGTGTATACATTCAACGGCTGAACTTAAATATAAAAGATATTTTTCCTCTACATTAAAAATTTTTCCAACATCAAAAATAAGCTTAGATCTTATTTTTTTTCCTCCAGGAAATAAACCATACTTAATAGGTATAATTAGATCTGTTTTTTTTTGTTTTGCTAAGTAATTTTTTAAAAATTTATTTACTGCATTAACAGTTCTCAATAATTTTTTTTTCATTTTTTTGATGTTAATTCTTCAATTTTTAGCTTGGTACTTTCAGATATATTTTTTGAGTCCTTTTGAAATTTTTTCTCTATTAGATTATTTAACTTTATTAAATATTGATAATCATCAATAAATTCTTCCAAATTTTTTTTACTCTCCAATTCTTGTATTAAACGATCTGCTATATCTGTGAGTTCGCTCAAAGATTTTGATTCAATATCATCTGGCAAAATTTTTTCATTCATATAATAATTTGTAATATTATATGAAAATTAATGATTCAAATATTAAAAAAGCAGTAAAATATTTAAATAATCACGAATGTATTGGAATACCTACGGAAACTGTCTATGGATTAGCAGCTAATGCCTATTCTGATAAAGCTACCAAAAGAATATTTAAATTAAAAGGAAGGCCTGCTCATAATCCCTTAATAGTTCATTATTACAATATTAAAGATTTGGAAAAAGATTGTGTGACTAATACTTTGTTTTATAAACTTTATAATTCATTATGCCCTGGGCCAATTACATTTATATTAAAACTAAAAAATGAAAGTAAAATTTCAAAAAACGTTACTAATAATAAAAATACATTAGGTGTAAGATTTCCAAGTCACCGAACTGCTAGAATATTGCTAAAATCTTTAAAATATCCTTTAGCAGCACCAAGTGCAAATATCTCTGAAGGGATAAGTCCAGTGACAAAAGATGATGTATATGATGAATTTGGAAAAAAAATTAAATTAATTTTAGAAGGCGGAAGATCAAAAGTTGGCGTTGAATCTACGATAATAAGTTTAGTAAAAAAACCCCAAATTTTAAGATTAGGTGGTTTAGATATTTCTATATTAAATAAAAAATTAAAAACAAATTTAAAAACTAAATTGTTTGCAAAAAGCAAAATAAATTCTCCAGGTAGAGGAAGAATTCATTATTCACCAGGTATACCCATTAGATTAAACGCAGTTAAAATAAAAAAAGATGAGGCTTTTATCCTAATTAAGAAAAAAAAAGAAAATAATAAGAATTATTTTTACTTAAGTAAGACAAATAATCTAGTGGAGAGTGTTAAAAATTTATATAAAACATTAAGAAAAATAAAGAAGTTAGGTTACAAAAAAATAGCTGTACAAAGAATACCAAACCAAAACTTTGGATTAGTAATAAACGATAGACTTTTTAGAGCATCAAAAAAATGAAAAATTTAGTGGAAGTTAAAAATATAAAAAAAAATTATGGAAAGAATGAGGCTGTCAAAGGTATAAGCTTTAACATAAAAGAAGACGAAATTTTAGGCCTGTTAGGTCCCAATGGTTCGGGTAAAACAACGACGATAGGCATGTTATTGGGACTTTTAAAACCAACTAGTGGAGAAATTTTTATAAATGGTCAAAAATTGGAGAGTAATAGAATTGAAATATTGGAACAAATTAACTTCATATCTCCATATATTGAATTACCAAAAAAACTTACAGTCAAACAAAATCTAACTGTTTATGGAAAATTATATAAAATAAATAATATTAATGAAAGGATTGAATTTTTATCAGAAAAATTAAGATTAGAAAGATTGCTTGATAGTATTACTGGTGAATTATCATCTGGACAAAAAAATAGAGTAAGTTTGGCAAAAGCATTGATCAACGAGCCAAAAGTATTACTATTAGATGAGCCAACTGCATCATTAGATCCAGAAGTAGGTGATTTTGTTAGATCATTTTTGGAAGATTATAAAAAAGAAAAAAAAATATCTATACTTCTTGCCTCTCATAATATGAATGAAGTCACTAGGCTTTGTAAGTCAATTCTAATGATGAAGGATGGAATTATTATCGATGAAGGAAATCCTGAGGAATTAATCAATAAACATGGCAGAAATAACCTAGAGGAAGTTTTTTTAAAATTATCAAGGAGCAAAAATGAGCTTAACTAGAATGTATGGTCTTTTTCTAAGACATTTTTATTTAATTACTAGATCTTTCCCAAGAGTTTTAGATCTTGTTTATTGGCCGACTATTCAAATTACTTTGTGGGGATTTATCTCAAATTTTTTTGCTACACATACAACATATTATAATAATGCAGTTGGAGTAATATTAACTTGTGCAATCCTTTATGATTTTCTTTTTAGAACAAGTATTGGATTTAATATGCTATTTCTTGAAGAGATTTGGAGTAGAAACTTTACAAATTTATTTATTGCGCCAATGAAAATTGGTGAAATATTAACTTCACTTGTTGCTACAGCATTAATTAGAGCTCTTATAGGTTTAATACCAGCAGTGCTTTTAACTTCTCCATTATTCGGAATTTCAATTTTAGATTTAGGAATATTTTTGTTTTTTTTATTTTTGAGCCTATATTTATTTGGAATAACACTTGGCATCCTGGTATCTGCTGGTCTATTGAGATATGGGCCCTCTTTTGAAAATATAGCATGGTCTACAATGTTTTTATTAGCTCCATTTGGATGCATTTATTATCCAATTGAAATATTACCAGAAGTGTTTCAGAAAATAGCTTACTTATTACCATTGGTATATATTTTTGAAGAGGCAAGAAATATTTTGATCAATCAAACTGTAGATATTCAAAATATCTATTATGCATTCTTGTGGAATGGGGTTTACTTTGTATTATCGATTGTATTATTCTATTATTCATTCAATGTCGCAAAAAATAAAGGGACTCTTATTAATATGGGTGAATAGTGGTGCGCCCGCAAGGAGTCGAACCCTGAACCTCCAGAGCCGAAATCTGGCGCTCTATCCAGTTGAGCTACGAGCGCATAATAATTTAATATAATAGTTTATGAAAAATATCATCAATTTTATTATTAAAGAAGACAATAATAACAAGAGAGTAGACACGATATTAGCAAATCATGATAAAAGCTTAAGTAGAAGTAGAGTAAAAAATTTAATACTAGATAGTAAATTAAAAATTAATGAGAGAATTATCCTAGACCCTTCAATTAAAACTAAACTATATGACAAAATTGAACTTGAAATTGTTGAACCTAAGAAACAAAACTTAAAACCTTATGAGTTTAAACTAAATATAGTTTATGAAGATGAAGACTTAATCGTAATTGACAAACCTTCTGGAATTTCAATGCATCCTGGTGCTGGTAATTATGATAATACGATAGTTAACGCATTAATGAATTATGATAGTAAAAATTTATCTAACATGGGAGATGAACTTAGGCCTGGTATAGTTCATAGAATTGATAAAGATACATCAGGATTAATTGTAATTGCAAAAAATAATCCAACACATGAAAAATTATCAATTCAGTTTTCTGAACACACTATAACAAGAGTTTATCAAACTTTAATATGGGGAAAATTAAGACCTCAAAAAGGAACAATTGAAACATTCATAACTAGAAGTTCAAAAAATAGGCAAATGATGGAAGTGTCATCTAGCAAAGGTAAAAAAGCAATTACACATTACGAAACTTTAGAACTTTTTGAGAATGACAAAGTTCCAACTCTTAGTTTTATTCAATGCAAATTAGAAACTGGTAGAACTCATCAAATAAGAGTTCATATGTCATACAAAGGTAATAATATTCTTGGAGATAAAAAATATAAAAAGAAATTTAAAAAATTTAAAAATATTGATGAAGATCTTAATAATAAAATTTTAAATCTTGAGAGACAATTTTTACACGCAAAACAGCTAGGTTTTGACCATCCGGGGACAGGTAAAAGATTAGAATTTTCATCAAATATCCCAAATGAATTAAATGATATCTTAAAAAAACTAAGAAAATTAAGTAAATAAAACCATTGTAAAAAAAAATTTGTCTATTAAATAAATACTTCCGATGAGTAATAATACATACAATTTGCCAACTCTTTCAAATGAAGGTGGCTTAGCAGCATATCTAGCTCAGATAAAAAAGTTTCCTATGCTAGATGCAGAAGAAGAATATATGCTTGCTAAAAATTGGCAAACTACAGGAAATGTTAAATCAGCTGAAAAACTTGTTACAAGTCATTTAAGATTAGTTGCTAAAATAGCGATGGGTTACAAAGGCTATGGTTTGCCTCTTAATGAAATGATTTCAGAAGGTAACGTAGGTTTAATGCAAGCTGTTAAAAAATTTGAACCAGAAAAAGGTTTTAGACTTGCAACTTATGCAATGTGGTGGATTAAAGCTTCTATTCAAGAATACATTCTAAGATCATGGAGCTTAGTAAAAATTGGAACTACAACAGCTCAAAAAAAGCTTTTTTTCAACTTGAAGAAGTTAAAAAATCAAATTGCACCTAGAACTGAGGGTGACTTACGTGATGAACATGTAAAAGATATAGCAAACAGATTAGATGTTAGTGAACAAGAGGTAGTATCTATGAATAGAAGGCTATCAGGAAAAGAACAGTCTTTAAATGCACCTATTGGAGAAGATGGTGATGAATGGCAAGATTGGGTTGTAGACAATGATATGGATCAAGAACTTAAATTTGCACAAAATGAAGAAATGGAACAACGAAAAGATCTTCTTCAGGATTCTATTAAAATTTTAAATGAAAGAGAAAAAGAAATTCTTTACTCTAGAAGATTGACAGATGATCCTATAACTTTAGAGGACTTAAGTAAAAAATTCAAAATAAGCAGAGAAAGAATAAGACAAATTGAAAATAAAGCTTTTGAAAAACTTCAAAAACATATGCTGAACTCTGCTAAATCAAAAAATCTACTACCAGCTAATTAAGCTAATTAAAATTCTTTTCTAATATTTGCAGTTAAACTGGTATTAAATGCTTCGTTATCATTTCTATAATGATCGACCATGAAACTTATATTTAAACCATCTTCCAACGTAGCCCCTATTCCAAGGGTTAGCTTTGCATGTGATGTATTTTGATCAGATATTGCATTAGCATAAATAGTTGAAGAATCATTTACATAATAAGCTTCTGATAGTGAATTTATTGTTTTATTTTTACCAATTTCAAACTGTATCAAAGGTGTAATATATCCTTGATCTATCTCTAATATATTTGAAAAATTAAATCCAAAAGATAATGACGAACTTTTTATATTTTGATCATTGTAATTAATTGAATCACCATCACCACTTTCAATGTAATCATCTAATTTCGTATAACCCAAATCTATCCTAGAATAGTAATTTAAGTTTTTATTTTCTTTTTGTTCTAATGGTTCGTACAAGTAAGTGAAGCTTCCAAATAATTGTTTTCCATCTCTAAGGCCTTTATTATTTCCTCCAGATACTTTTCTATTGATATCGATTCCTGTTTCTCCAAATCCAATGGCAGCCTCGAAATATCGATTTTCAAAAAATTGGTTACTTCCATAGATTAATAAAGATTTTGCTGTTGCATCCATATGTGCATCATTACTTCCAATTTGAGTTTCTTGCTCAGATTGATTTAATGCTAAACCTATAGTTTTTAGATCTGTAATTTTTTTATCAAATCCTACTGTAAAACCTTTGGTGCTAAGATCTTGACCTAAGTCTTTACCTTTATTGTTTATTCTACCAAAAGAAAGATTACCTTCACTCCAAAAAGCAAATTTTCTCTGTTTTTTTTCGTATTTTATTAAGTTGGCGGTTAAAGCATCAACTAATTTGTTTGCATACGGGTCGTTAAAATTTAATGCTATTTTATTTTTTGAAGTGTTGCTATTTTGAATTGGTCTTATAAAATTTAATCGACTATTTACTCTATTTAATGACTGTGTCATTGATTGAATTGAAGCTGTTGTTTGATTTTTTACTAAAGTTTTTACAGTATCGTTAAAAATTTGTCCTTTTGCAGTAGTAAAATTTAAAGTTGTTGTGTTTGAAATACCAGCGTAAGAGTTTCCAACTGCATCATCAAATGCTGTTGAGTCTATTTTTACGTGATAGGATGTGTCATTTTCTAAGTCAGATGATGGATTAATAGTAATTTCAGTTGTTCCACTTCCAGATAATAAAGATCCTGTTACATCAATCTCTATCGCTTCGCCTGTTGATGTATTTATTATATCAATATTTCCACTTTCGGCATCTACAGCTTCATTAAATGTAAGAACTATATTTGATGATACACTAACATTAGATGTATCATCAGATGGCGAAGTAGATGTTAAAGTGGGATTATTATTATCTACTGTTTTAAAATTTAATTCTGTTTTACTTGAAATACCATCAAAATTATTAAATGCTGAACTATCTACTAGGATATAATATTCAGTATCCTCATCTAAATTTGATGATAAAGAAAATGTAGCTGTAACTGTTGCCGGAGCAGACAGACTCATAGCTAAAAACATTCCATTAGTTGAAAAAGTTTCAACAGTACTGTCATCTGATGTTTTTTTTAAAATTACATTTCCGTTATTTGCAGATACAGACCCTGATGCTAGCCACACGAGTTCTATTCCGGTATTCACTGCAATCTGTGTTGCATTATCTGCAGGTGTAGTTGATGATAAATCAACAGCGAATACGTGCTTAGGATTGATTAAAATAACAAAAAAAATAATAAATATGTGAATATATTTATTGATCATATTACTAGTATATGATGGATTTTATAGTTAATTAAATTAATTCTAATATTAATTAAATGGATCTATTAAAAGAATAGTATCTTTTCTCTCTGGGCTTGTTGAAATACTGGATATTTTCGTCTCAATAAACTCTTCAATAGCTTTTACATAAATTTTTGCATTATTAGGTAAATCATCAAATTTTTTAATACCTTGGGTTTTAGATTTCCAGCCTTTGAATGTTTTATATACTGGTTTGACATTTAATTGATCTTCAACGGCAGCAGGGAAATAATCTATTTCTTTTCCATTTAATTCGTAAGCTACGCAAAGATTTATTTCATCAAGTTCGTCTAATACATCTAATTTTGTTAATGCTATACCATTAATGCCTGAAATCTTTATAGTTTGTCTCACTAGAACTCCATCAAACCAGCCACATCTTCTTTTTCTACTAGTTACAGTTCCAAATTCATATCCCTTTTCACCTAAATGATTACCAATATCATCTGTTAATTCTGTTGGGAAAGGTCCTTCACCTACCCTTGTTGTATATGCTTTTGTAATTCCTAACACATAATTTATTGAATTTGGACCGCATCCAGATCCTGTTGCTGCTGAAGCTGCAACCGTATTGGATGAAGTTACATATGGATATGTCCCATGATCCACATCAAGTAATATTCCTTGAGCTCCTTCAAATAATATTTTTTTATTTTCTGATTTAAATTGATCTATCTTTCTCCAAACAGGAGCTGAATATTTTAAAATATTTGGAGCTATTTTTAATAATTCTCCAATTAGTTTATCTTTTTCATATATTGGCTTACCCAATCCTTTTCGGATAGCATTATGATGTTCAAGTACTAGTGATAATCGATTTTCTAGATTTTTTTTGGATGCAAGGTCCATTACTCTTATAGATCTTCGTCCTACTTTATCTTCATAAGCTGGGCCAATTCCTCTTCTTGTAGTTCCAATTTTTGATTTACCAGCAGAGTCTTCTCTTATTTCATCCATCTCTTTATGAAATGGTAAAATTAGTGTTGCAGCCTCTGATAAGATCAGATTATTTTCATTGATTTCTACAGCTTTAGATTTAGCTTCCTCGATTTCATCTAGCAACGCCCATGGATCTACTACAACTCCATTTCCTATAATAGAAATTTTATTTTTTCTGACAATCCCAGATGGTAACAATCTCAGTTTATAAGTAACACCATCTATGACTAGGGTATGACCAGCATTATGTCCTCCTTGGAATCTTACAACTACGTCTGCTTCGCTTGACAACCAATCAACTATCTTACCTTTTCCTTCATCTCCCCACTGCGATCCAACAACAACTACATTATTCATCTAAATTTCTTTTCTATAGTAAAACTATTTAAATGGTTAATTGGTCCATTTCCTTTTCCAAAGTTTGGTCTTGTTTTAATGGCATTGTTTACATATCTAATACCTAACTCACAAGATTTCTTTAGAGTTTTTCCACATCCATAATATGTTGCAATTGCACTTGATAATGTACATCCAGTTCCGTGAGTATTTTTTGTATCAATTTTTTTATTAACAAATATTGCAGTTTCTTTTTTATTTACAAAAATATCTTTTAATTTTTTAGAGCTTAAATGACCACCTTTAATTAAAACATTCTTAGCACCTAAATCTAATAATATTTTGGCAGCATTTTTCATATCTGTTATAGATTTAATTTTTATTTTTGTAAGTATTTCAGCTTCAGGAATATTTGGTGTTATTAAATCAACTTTTTTTATTAGTTTTTTTTTCAATACTAAAATTGCTTTATTGTCTATAAGCTTAGTTCCACCTTTAGCCACCATAACAGGATCTAATATTATTTTTTTTAATTTTGATTTTTTTATTGATTTTAATACTGAATTTATAACCTCAGTAGAATGCAGCATTCCTATCTTTACTGAATCTGGCCTGATATCTTTTGACGTAAATTCAATTTGATTAGAGATTTCTTTACTACACATTGGTATTATAGACATTACACCAGTAGTATTCTGAGATGTAACTGCTGTTATTGCTGTCATAGCGAAAGAGCCAAGAGAAGTAACTGATTTAATATCTGCTTGGATGCCCGCTCCTCCAGAGGAGTCTGATCCTGCAATAATTAATATTTTAGATTTGATTTTCAATTTACTGAATAGATTTTTTAATTATGTTAACACACATTTTATTTAAATTTGAATCCTCTGACTCGCTCATAATTCTTATTTTTGGTTCAGTACCAGATTTTCTAACTAAAATTCTACCTCTGTTTTTAATTATTTTATTTGCTTCGTTAATTGCTTTTTTGCATTTTGGCGAATTAATAATTGATTTGTCTTTAACCTCTATATTTTCTAATATTTGAGGGGTGGGTTTAAATTTGTTAAAAAGCTCACTTGCTTTTTTTGTTTTTCTTAAAGAGAAAAGGATTTCTAGTGCGACTAATAAACCATCACCCGTTGTCGCAAACTTTCCAAGAATTATATGACCAGACTGTTCCCCCCCTAAATTAAATTTATTTTTTTTCATTTTTTCTTTTACATATCTATCTCCCACATCTGATCTTAAAAATTTAATTCCATTTTTTTTAAAAAAATTTTCTAAACCATAATTTGACATTAATGTACCAATGACGCCTCCTTTTAAAATTTTTTTTCTTTTCCATCTCTCACCTAACATTGCAAGAATTTTATCTCCATCAATAATCTTTCCTTTTTCATCACAGACAATTATTCTGTCAGCATCTCCATCCAATGAGATACCTATATGAGCTTTATTTTTTTTTGTCATTTGACAAATTTTACTTGGGTAAGTAGATCCAGATTTAAGATTTATATTTAAACCATTGGGAGATGTGCCAGTGTCATATACTTTAGCACCTAATGATTTAAATAAATCAGGTCCAGCTTTATAACCGGCACCGTTAGCACAGTCTAAAGCAATTTTAATGCCTTTTAAACTGAAAGAGGATGGAAAATTTTGTTTTAATATTTTTATATAATTTTCATTAGCATCCTCTAATCTTTTAACTCTCCCTAATTCTATTGGTTTTGATAGATTTTTAGTAATCTTTGAATCAATTAGCTTTTCAATTTTCTTCTCAATTCTATCAGATAATTTAAGTCCATCAGGTCCAAATAACTTTAATCCATTGTCGTGATATGGATTATGAGATGCTGTAATCATTATACCCATATTAGCTCTCATTTTTTTTGTTAGCATCGCTAAACCATTTGTTGGTAGAGGTCCCAAAGTATAAATATGCATTCCTGCTGATGCCAATCCAGATACTAAAGCTGGTTCAAGCGTATATCCTGATAATCTAGTGTCTTTTGCAATTATTGCTGTTTGTTTACTTTTTTTTAAATTTTTAAAGTATGTTCCCGCTGCTAAGCCAAATTTGAAAAACATTTCTCCATTTATCTTAGATCCATTAACTTTTCCTCTAATTCCATCTGTTCCAAAATATTTTTTAATCATTTTTAGTTTTGTAATTCTTTAAATACTTTAAATGCTTGATTAATTTCTTTAATATCATGAACCCTTAGAATTTGAACTCCTTGAAGGTATGCTTGAATGCATGAGGATACAGTTCCACCAATCCTTTCTTTAGTATCATTTTCTCTTGAAATATCCTTAATAAATCTTTTTCTGGACAAGCCCAACATTACAGGAAGGCCTAATGAATGAAAAATAGAAATATTCTTTAAAAGAGTAATATTATGTTTCAAATTTTTTCCAAATCCGATACCTGGATCTAATATAATATTATTATGCTTAATACCTTCGTTTCTTAAGTATTTTAATTTATTTTCAAAGAAATCATAAATATCAAGCAATACATTATTGTACGATGGTTTTAGTTGCATATTTTTTGGTGTTCCTTTCATGTGATGAATAACAAAAGGTTTTTTTGTTTTTTTTAAATAATTTATAGTCTCAGGATCATAACTTAGTCCAGACACATCATTTATAAGATCTACTTTTATTTTGGAAGCTTTATCCATAACAAAGCTTTTTCTAGTATCCAATGAAACAAAACTTTTTTTATTTTTTAAAATTTTTAAGATAAACTTTATTCTATCCCACTCTTTTCTAGGATTAATATCTTTTGCACCTGGTCTTGTAGATTCTCCACCAACGTCTATTATCTTTGCGCCATTTGATAATAATTTATTTACATGTTTTAAAGCTAAATTTTTTTTATTATATTTACCACCATCCGAGAAACTATCTGGTGTTAAATTAACTATACCCATCAAAATAGGGATATCGGATAAATTTATTTTTTTAAAAATTTTCTTTTTTTTTATATTTTTTAAATCTCTATTAACTTTTTTTTTTAATTTGGTTGAAAGTTTACTAATATCTTTAATATTGATTATTTTGTTTTTTTTTCTGTCAATGATTTCTAATTTATCAAAAGAAATATGATTATAACCATTGAGAGGAATAGATTTTTTTTTTTTAATGTATGTCTTTGATATTGTTCCGTGATAAAAATTACACGCTCTAGTGTAATATTTATTCATTAACGCTTAGTGCACTATCTTTGGTTTTAGGCCCATTGAACCAAGTGCTGAGCTTTGATCGTCATCTTCAACTTTGAGATCTTCTTTATTCTTAGGATATATATTTTTATTTATTAAATCTTCAATTTCAGCACCTGTTAAGGTTTCATAAGTAAGTAAGGCTTTTGCTAGTTTATGCAGATCATCAATTTTTTCGGTCAATACTTTTCTTGCTCTCTCGTAACCCATATCAACAAACTTTCTAATTTCGCTATCTACTTTTCTAGCTGTTTCCTCAGACATATTTTGCTGTCTTGCAACAGACCTTCCTAAAAATACCTCTTCTTCATTTTCACCATAAGCAACTGGTCCCATCTCTTTACTTAGACCAGCTCTCATAACCATAGCTCTTGCTCTTTTAGTAGCTTGTTCAATATCGCTTGCAGCTCCTGTAGTTACTTTGTCATCTCCAAAAATTATTTCTTCCGCAACTCTTCCGCCCATTGCTATAGCCATTTGTGCATGAAGTTGTTCTCTTGTTTGAGAGACTTCATCTCTTTCAGGTAATTGCATAACCATTCCTAGAGCTCTTCCTCTTGGTATTATTGTTGCTTTATGTATTGGATAAGCAGCCTTTTCATTAATTGTAACAATTGCATGTCCAGCCTCATGATAAGCAGTTAATTTTTTCTCTTCTTCTGACATAACCATAGATCTTCTTTCAGATCCCATCATTACTTTATCTTTGGCTTCCTCAAATTCTTGATATGTCACAATCCTTTTATTTTTTCTTGCAGCCAACAATGCAGCCTCATTTACGAGGTTTGCTAAATCTGCTCCAGAAAATCCAGGTGTTCCTCTTGCTACTGTTCTTAAATTAACGTCGGGTGCCATTGATATTTTCTTTGCGTGGACCTTTAAAATCTTTTCTCTCCCAATTAGATCTGGATTTGAAACAACAACTTGTCTATCAAATCTTCCTGGTCTTAAAAGGGCTGGATCTAACACATCCGGTCTATTAGTAGCAGCAATAATAATTACACCTTCATTAGTATCAAAACCATCCATCTCAACTAATAGCTGATTAAGAGTTTGCTCTCTTTCGTCATTTCCGCCACCAAGACCTGCACCCCTACTTCTCCCTACAGCATCAATTTCGTCAATGAAGATTATACATGGAGAATGTTTTTTACCTTGTTCAAACATATCTCTGACTCTTGAAGCTCCAACACCGACAAACATTTCAACAAAATCTGATCCAGAAATCGTAAAGAATGGAACTCCGGCCTCTCCAGCAATTGCTCTTGCTAATAATGTTTTTCCTGTACCTGGGGGACCCACTAATAAACATCCTCTAGGTATCTTTCCACCTAGCCTACTGAATTTTCTTGGATCTTTTAAAAATTCTACTACTTCTTCTACTTCTTCTTTAGCCTCTTCAACACCAGCAACATCATTAAAAGTCACTTTACCTTTTACTTCATTCATCATTTTTGCTTTTGATCTTCCAAAGCCCATGGCTCCACCTTTTCCTCCTTGCATTTGTCTCATAAAGAAAATCCATACGGCAATTAATAAAAGCATTGGGAACCAGGAAAGAAGTATTCCTAATAATGAAGGCATTTTTTCCTCTAATGGACTAGCTGAGATGCTAACACCTTTATCACTCAACTTCTGAATT
>CACBTT010000005.1 GCA_902542235.1 uncultured Pelagibacteraceae bacterium | reverse complement strand
CAGACTCAATAATTATTTCAACAGGAGCTCAAGCTAGATGGTTAAATATTGACTCAGAGCAAAGCTTCAGAGGATTTGGTGTATCTGCATGTGCAACATGTGATGGATTTTTCTTTAAAGACAAAACTGTAGCAGTTGTTGGAGGTGGAAATGCTGCAGTTGAAGAAGCTATGTTTTTAACAAAATTTGCATCAAAAGTTCAACTTATACACAGAAGAGATAGTTTGAGAGCAGAAAAATTACTTCAAAAGAAATTAATGGAAAATAAAAAAATTGAAATAATTTGGGACTCTGTCGTTGATGAAGTTATTGGGGATAATGATCCTAAAAATGTAACTGGATTAAAAATTAAAAATGTTAAAACAAATAAAATAGACGAACTAAAAATTGATGGCTTGTTCATTGCTATAGGGCATGATCCAGCAACCTCATTATTTAAAGACCAACTAGAAATGGATAATGAGGGTTATTTAATAACAAAACCAGAGTCTACGGAAACAAATATACCTGGAGTTTTTGCTGCTGGTGATGTGAAAGATAAAGTATTTAGACAGGCAGTTACAGCAGCTGGTATGGGATGTATGGCAGCATTAGAGGCTGAAAAACATTTATCCGAATAAATGAATGAAACAGTATTGTTAACGGGTATAAGTGGATGGATCGCTAAACATACTGCAATTGAATTATTAAAATCGGGATATAAAGTTTTAGGCACTGTTAGAGATTCTGGTTTAATTGAGCAAACAAAAAAAACCATAAATGAATATGCATCAATTGATAAATTATCATTTGTCGAATTAGATCTTTTAAAAGACGAAGGTTGGGATGAGGCATTAAAAGGCTGCAAGTATGTAATGCATGTGGCTTCTCCTTTCCCTTTAAAGACCTCTAGAGATCGTGAAAGTCTTGTTCCAACAGCTAAAGATGGAACTATAAGAGTTTTAAAAGCTGCTGTTAATGCGGGAGTTGAACGTATTATTAAAACTTCTTCAATTGCAACAATGTTTAGAAAACCTAATAGGACAAATCCATATACATTTGGTGAAAATGATTGGAGTGATGCTAATTGGAAAGGTTGTAATGATTACTTTGTTTCAAAAATCAAGGCTGAAAAAGCAGCTTGGGAATTTATGGAGAATAAAGGTTTAAAGAATAAGTTGGTATGTATATGTCCTGGAGGTGTCTTTGGAGACGCTTTAGATACTAAAGAAAAAACTTCGATAAGTTATGTTAAACTATTTCTAGAAGGTAAATATCCAGGTGCTCCTGATTTTAGTATTTTAGTCTCAGATATGAAAGATGTAGTGAAAGCTCACATCAATTCTTTAACAAGACCAGATGTTGGTGGAAGACGACTAATAATTGGCTCTGAGGTCAAAAGAATGATAGATTTTTCTAATATTATGGCTGAAGCATTACCTAAATATTCAAAAAAACTTCCAAAAAGAGTGTTGCCAAACTTTTTAGTGAGAATAATTAGTCATCTGGATACGAGTGCAAAAATGATGGTTCCAGATTTAGGGATACAAATGCAAACTGATGCTTCGTATGCTGAAAATTTATTGGGATTTAAATTTCAGCCGGCTAGAGGATGTATTGAGGATGCAGCAAAATCAGTAGTTAGACTTGGATTGGTATAATATGACAAAAGGAATAAAGTGGATTATGTTTGCAACTGGCTGGATGTCATTCAGGGCTATTGGTTCAAGTTTAATTTTATTTTGGACAATCACAGAAAATGAGAGAGCTGCACCATACGAGTGGATTGTATCTTTGACTGGTGATTTTATAATTGGAATAACTGCTTTATTTCTAGTTTACTATATTTATAAAAAACCATCTGCAGTACTTTGGGGTATTTTATTAGCTTGGAACTTTGTTGGTTTATTTGATTTATATGAGGCCATAACAACTAGTATTTTAGTTCCATATGAACCAATTCCAGAATTAGGATTAAATGATTTTGGTGTAAAATCTGTACTTACTCTTAACTCAATAATTCATATATCGGCGATTTATTTGTTATTTCAGTCTAGAATAAAAAGTTATTTTAATTTATAAAAGATTGTTAATGGAAAACATTGTAAAGCAAATCCAGCTTGTAGCATTAGTAATCATTTTAGTTAGTACAGTTATTGCTTTTGGGCAAGAAATGTACCAGATGATACTCGTGCAAAGAGTTACTTTGGCCGATCTGCTTTTACTTTTTTTATATCTTGAAGTGCTTGCAATGGTTAGAGTATTTTGGGAAAGCCAATCAATTCAAATTACACTGCCGTTATTTATTGCTATAACTGCACTTGCTAGATTTATTATTTTACAAGGAAAATCTCTAAATCCAGAGATATTACTATATGAAGCAGGTGCGATTGTTTTAATTGCTTTAGCAATTGTAATTTTAAGATTTAGAAATTCTTCACTAATTGGACTAAATAAAAAAAAATAGGTTTATCCTAAATCCTCGCAAAACTTTTTAATTCTAGACATTGCTATTTTAAGTTTTGCCATTGAAGTCGCATATGAAATTCTAAAATATCCATCTAAACCAAATGCTGAGCCCTGAACAGCTGCAACATTTTGTTTTTCTAAAAGCTTTTGGACAAAATCAGTATCTTTTTTAAGTTTAGTTCTTTTATTTAAAAGTTTTTTACAATTCGGAAATACGTAAAATGCACCATTAGGTTTTAAACAGCTAATACCATCAATATTATTTAAACTTTTTACAACAAAATCTCTTCTTTCTTTAAATGATTTTGCTCTTTTCTTAATAAAGTCTTGTTTTCCATTCAGAGCTTCAACAGCTGCCGCTTGACTAATTGACGAGGGATTCGAAGTTGACTGAGATTGAATTTTTCTAATTGCAGAAATTATTTCTTTTGGTCCAGCTGCATAACCAATTCTCCACCCAGTCATTGCATATGACTTGCTCACCCCATTCATTGTTAATGTTCGAGATTTCAATTTTGAAATTTGTGCAATAGTAAAGAATTTAAAATTATCATATTTAACATGCTCATAAATATCATCGCTCAAAATGTGAACTTTTTTGTTTTTGATTAAAATTTTAGCTAATTTTTGAATTTCTGATTTGCTGTATCCAGATCCAGTTGGATTAGATGGTGAGTTAAGGATTATCCATTTCGTTCTTTTTGTAATTGCAGCTTTTAATTTTGCAGGTGTAATTTTAAATCCATCTTTTTCATCACATTTTACTATTTTTGGTTTTCCTCCTGCTAAGAGAACCATATCCGGATATGAAACCCAGAATGGAGCAGGAATAATAACTTCATCTCCTTTATTTAAAGTTGCCATAAAAGTGTTATAGAGAACTTGTTTCCCTCCAGTTCCAACTGTGATTTCATCTAGTTTGTAATTTAGTTTATTTTCTCTTTTAAATTTTTTTAAAATTGCTTTTTTTAATGCTGGAGTTCCATCAACTGCTGTATACTTTGTATCTCCGTCTCTTATTGCTTTAATAGCTGCATTTTTAACATTGATAGGAGTATCAAAATCTGGTTCCCCTGCCCCAAGTCCAACTACATCTTTTCCTGCAGCTCTTAATTCTCTTGCCTTTTGAGTAACTGCAATAGTTGGGGATGGTTTAATTCTTTTTAAATTATTAGATATTATGCTCATTGAATTATGAAATTATTCAATTACGTTGTTTAATATATGGAGAATACATATCAAGACCTAATTACAGACATTCAGAGTAAAAACCCAAAAATCGGTGGAAAACTCGAAGGTGGAAAAAAATTCAAAATAAAGTCAGATTTTACCCCGGCTGGTGACCAGCCAGATGCAATTAAAAGGCTTGTCCAAGGAGCTAAAAAAAATGAGTTTAATCAAGTATTATTAGGAGTAACTGGATCTGGAAAAACTTTTACAATGGCAAAAGTTATAGAAGCTACGAATAGACCAGCGTTAATATTGGCACCAAATAAAACTTTGGCAGCTCAACTTTACGGTGAGATGAAAACTTTTTTTCCAGATAATGCTGTTGAGTATTTTGTATCTTATTATGATTATTACACTCCAGAAGCTTACGTACCAAGATCAGACACATACATCGAAAAAGAAGCATCAATAAACGAACAGATTGATAGAATGAGACACTCGGCAACAAGATCTCTTCTTGAAAGAGACGATGTTTTAATTGTTGCGAGTGTTTCCTGTATTTATGGTTTGGGATCAGTTGAAGCTTACAGCAAAATGACTCTAACTCTACAGAAAAACTATGAATATAATAGAGAACAAATAATAAAATCTCTTGTTGCTCTTCAGTACAAAAGAAATGATCAAAATTTTTTTAGAGGAACATTTAGGGCAAGGGGAGAATATTTAGAAATATTTCCATCTCATTTAGAGGATAGAGCATGGAGACTAAGTTTATTTGGTGATAAACTAGAAAAGATTGAAGAATTTGATCCTTTGACTGGAGACCAGGTTAGAGACCTTAGCCTTGTAAAAGTTTATGCTAACTCTCATTACATCACTCCTAAACCAACTGTAGAACAAGCAATTATAAAAATAAGAAGAGAATTAGAAGAGACTTTAAAAAAACACAAAGCAGAAAATAAATTATTAGAAGCGCAACGATTAGAGGAGAGAACTAAATTTGATTTAGAAATGATTGAGGCAACTGGATCTTGTGCGGGAATTGAAAATTATTCAAGATTTTTATCTGGTAGAAAACCAGGAGAGCCACCACCTACTCTTTTTGAATATTTTCCTGATAACACATTAGTTTTTGTAGATGAATCTCATGTTACTGTTCCCCAACTTAATGGGATGTTTAAGGGAGATAGATCTAGAAAAAGTACGTTGGCTGAGTATGGTTTTAGATTGCCATCTTGCATGGATAACAGACCTTTAAAATTTGAGGAGTGGGATTTGATGAGAACACAAACTGTATTTGTTTCAGCAACTCCTGGACCGTGGGAGTTAGAACAAACGAAAGGCAAGTTTATTGATCAGGTAATAAGACCTACAGGATTAATAGATCCACCAGTTGAGATTAGACCAGCAAAAAATCAAGTAGACGACCTTATGCATGAATGCAAAAAAGTAGTTGAGAATAATTATAGAGTTTTGGTTACAACACTTACAAAAAAAATGGCAGAGGATTTAACCGAGTATCTTCATGAAAATGGGATAAAAGTAAGATACCTTCATTCTGATATAGATACACTTGAGAGAATAGAGATTATGAGAGATCTTAGAATGGGTGTATTTGATGTTCTTGTTGGAATAAATTTATTAAGAGAAGGTTTAGATATTCCAGAATGTGCATTAGTTGGAATACTAGATGCTGATAAGGAAGGATTTTTGCGATCAGAAACTTCACTAATTCAAACAATAGGAAGAGCCGCAAGAAATGTAGATGGAAAAGTTATTCTTTATGCCGATAAAGAAACCAAAAGTATAAAGAAAGCAATTAAAGAAACTGAGAGAAGAAGAAAGATTCAATTAGAGTACAATAAGAAAAATAAAATCGATGCTAAATCTGTAAAAAAAGAAATAAGTGATATTTTAGAAAGTGTTTACGAGAAAGATTATGTCAAAATAAGCGAAGGTTCCAATATTGGCGGTAACCTTAAAAAACATTTAAAAGGATTAGACAAAAAGATGAAGGAAGCTGCATCTAATCTGGAATTTGAAGAAGCTGCTAAAATTAGAGATGAAATGAGAAAACTTCAAAGTACCGAATTAGAAATAACTTTAAACCCTAAAATTAGACAGTACGATGTTAAAAATAAAATTTATCCTAAGGGTAGATCAACATTAGGTATGCCTGGTACAAGAGTTACAAAAAAAAGAGAAAAAAAATGGAAGCACGGAAGATAATAATTACCGGAGCAGCAACTCGAATGGGAGCTGCCATAGCTAAAAAATTATCTGGACCAAATATTGAAATTGTTATCCATTATAACAAATCTAAGTCCAAAGCAGAGAGTCTTAAAAAAGATTTAAATAAAGGTGGTACAAAAATTTATTTGGTAAAAGCAGATTTGACTAAAGAAAAAGAGATAGAGAAAATGTTAAAGTTTTCAAAATCAAAGTTGAAGTATTTTGATTGTTTAATTAATAATGCTTCATTATTTGAGAACGATAAACTTGAAAATTTCGCATCAATAAGTTGGGATAGCCATTTAAAAGCGAATTTAAAAGCACCAGCTTTATTATCAAAGGGTTTTGCAAAAAATATTAGAGGCAAAAACAATAATATTATTAATATAATTGATCAAAGAATATTTAAATTAACACCATATTTTTTTTCATATACATTAAGTAAAACTGGTCTTTACACCTTAACCAAGACTAGCGCCATGAGTCTTGCCCCAAATATTAGAGTGAATGGAATTGCCCCAGGTCCAACTATTAAAAATAAAAGACAGTCTGACAAACATTTTAAAAAGCAATATATGGCAACACCTCTTAAAAGACAGACAAATGTTCAAGAAATCTGCAATGCTGTTGACTTTTTTATTAAAAATAGATCTATTACCGGTCAAGTTTTAGCAATTGATAGTGGCCAAAACTTAAACTGGCAAACTCCAGACATAATGGGTGGTAAGGAATGAAAAAAATACTAACAATTTGTTTTTTCTTTGTTTTTGGAACAAGTGTTTTGGCTCATTCTACAAAAAATATAAATATTGATATTAGAGCAGAATGTAAAAAATCAAAATCAGTTTTAAACTGGGTTTCAAAAAATAAATTATCAAAAGGTGGTGAGTTAATAAAATTTAAATCTTTTTCTGGTTTTGATCAAAGAACTGTTCTGACTGATGGTCATAAAAAAAATCCAATAGAAATTACTGGTTATCTACAATTGCCTGAGGGTTCAAGTAAAGTTCCTATAGTTATATGGACACATAGTAGTGGAGGTCCAGGCGAGTATGTGTGGAATGATTTTGTTTACCATGGAACTAGAAATCTAATAGATGCTGGTATTGGTGTAATGTATGTTGACAATTTCTGTCATAGAGGTGCGAAAGATACATGGAGAGATCAATCTAAAGTCCCACTAATTAACGGAGCAATAGATGCTATTATGGCTTACAAGTTGTTACAATCTCATCCAAGGTCTAACGGAAAGTTTGGAACAACAGGTCATTCAAGGGGTGGAAATAACAGTCTTTATTTGGCAGATGTAAAGTTCACATCTAAATTTTTAGATGGGACTAGTGGTTTTGATGCGATATTACCTGAAGCAGCAGAATGTAAGCTTGCAGGTTTCTTTAATAAACCGGAACTAACATCAAATACTAAATTACTTTATGTTCATGGGGCTGCTGATGACTATACACTGCCAAAACCTTGTGAGGATTATGTAAATAAGATTAAATCTGAGCCTGGACAGATTGAGATTGATATGAAAGATGGATGGTATCATGGTTTTCATTATGGCCAAAAACCTAAAAAATATAAAGCAATGACAGTTAGTAAGTGTCCAGCATTTTTTGTTGATAATGATGGATTTGTTGTTGGAAGTGAATGGCCAGATTTAGTATTAAAAAAATATAAATTATATTCTTCACTTGATGAATTTTACAAAGCAGCTCAAGAGGAGCCTAAAAAAGCCTGGAAAAATTCATTTAAGGTTTTAAAAAAAGAAAAATGTCTTGATAGAGGAGTAATGATCGGTGGTGATCACATGGATGAATATATGCCTCAATTTATAAATTTTTTTAAAGAGAATTTGTTGTAATGAAAAAAAATAATCTCAAAGTTGTAAAAATAGATAAAAATAAAAGCCTATTTAATTACGAAAAGAAGGTCTTAATAAAAGAATTAGTGTTAGATTTAAAACTTGGTTATTTTGATTTTGAAAAAGAAAAGCCTCAAAAAGTAAAATTTAATTTAGAGGTGAATTATCAAGATAAAAAGCCGTCTAACGATAAAGATATTAAATCGATAGTTAATTACGCTAAAATAGTAAAATTAATAAAAAAACTAGTAAAAAATAAACATTACAATTTTCTTGAAACATTGGCAGAAGATGTTTTTGATGAGCTATTCAAAGATAAAAGAATAGATAAAATTACTCTTCAAATCGAAAAATTAGAAATAATGAAGGATTGCAGCTCAGTTGGGATCCAAATTTCTAAAAAAAGAAGCCATGATCAGCTCTGATATAGGTAAAGAAGTAATTAAAAAAGAATTGCCCTTGGTTCCTAAGCTGCCAGGTGTTTATAGGATGCTAAATTCAAAAGGAGAAATTCTTTATGTAGGTAAAGCAAAAAACCTTCCAAACAGACTTAAAAGTTATGTATCAGAGAAAAGTCATATCATTAGGACTGAGAGAATGCTCTCTCAAACAAAAAGACTGGAAATTACTACAACTTCAAATGAAAGTGAGGCTTTACTTTTAGAGGCAAATTTAATTAAAAAGTTTAAACCAAAATTTAATATTTTACTAAGAGATGACAAATCCTTTCCTTTTATTTTTATAGGCGACAAAGATAAATGGCCACAAATCAAAAGGCACAGAGGGAAAAAAGGCAAAGAAGGATTTTATTTTGGACCATTTGCATCAGCTGGATCTGCAAATTGGACTATAAAAATGATCCAAAAAATATTTCATCTCAGAATTTGTGATGATACTGTTTTCAAAAATAGGGAAAGGCCCTGCATACTTTATCAAATTAAAAGGTGCTCGGGACCTTGCGTTGGTTACGTAACTGAGAGTGATTATAAACAGACTGTTGATGATGCAATTGAGTTTGTGTCAGGTAAATCTAGAAAAATTCAGAAAAGCTTATCTAATCAAATGGAAAAGGCTAGTGAGGATTTAGACTTTGAAAAAGCAGCAATATTAAGAGATCGAATTAAATCATTAAATATTATCCAATCTTCTCAAAGAATTAATGAAGCAAATTTAGTCGAAGCAGATGTTATCGCAGGATATAAAGAGTCTGGAAAAACTTGTATTCAAGTTTTTTTTTATAGGTCAAAACAAAATTGGGGTAATCAAGCTTTTTTTCCAAAGCATGATCCAGAAGAAAATCTAAGTGATATCATTAATTCTTTTGTTTCTCAATTTTATGAAAACAAAAGTGTTCCATCTTCAATAATTTTATCAAATGAAATTAAAGAGAAAGAATTAATTGAAAAAACACTTACACAAAAAGAAAGTAAACAAATCACAATTACTGTTGCAAAAAAAGGTACGAAACTAAAAGTTATAAATCAAGCAATAAATAATGCAAAAGATAGTTTGAATAGAAAACTTTACGAGAGTCAGAATAATAGAGATCTTTTCGATGCAGTATCAAAAAAATTCAATCTTGAAACTAATATTAATTTAGTTGAGGTTTATGATAATAGCCATATTCAAGGCACAAATAGTGTGGGCGCTTTAATTACTTATGGAGATGAAGGGTTCGTTAAAAAAAGGTATAGAAAATTTAATATAAAAATTCAAAAAAATGCTCAAGATGATTATGGAATGATGAAAGAAGTTCTTAACAGAAGATTTAAAAGAGCAGTTCAAGAGAAAGATAACTATCTAACTTTTCCTGATTTAGTCTTAATTGACGGAGGGAAAGGTCAATATTCAGTGGCAAGAGAAGCGATGAATGAGCTTGGTTTACATGAAATTCCGATTGTAGCAATAGCCAAGGGTAAAATGAGAAACAGTGGAAATGAAACATTTTTTCATAATGGAAAAGAGTTCAAATTCGAGAAAAATGATCCAACATTATTCTTTTTACAAAGATTAAGAGATGAGTCTCATCGATTTGCTATAAGTGCTCATAGAGCAAAAAGGAAAAAGGGCATAAGTAAATCATTATTAGATCAAATTGATGGTATTGGATCTATCAGAAAAAGGGCCTTATTAAATCATTTTGGGTCAGCTAGAGCTGTAGAATCAGCTAGTTTAGATGAAATAAAATCAGTTGATGGAGTTGAGGAAAAAGTTGCAAAAAAAATATATAACTTCTTTCACGAATGAAATTTAAAATACCTAATTATTTAACAATTGGACGAATAATAATTGTTCCAATATTTGTTTTTACATTTTACCTTCCTGGATTTTATGGAGACGTTATACCATTTGCTCTTTTTTTAATTGCCTCATTTACAGATTTTTTAGATGGCCTTTTGGCGAGGATGTTTAAAGAAGAGTCTAAACTTGGTGAACTTTTAGATCCTATTGCAGATAAAATTATTGTTGCGACTGCATTAATTTTATTAGTTATGGACCAAACAATAAAAAATTATGAAGTTATTGCAGCTATTATAATTCTTACAAGAGAAATACTAATTTCAGGTTTAAGGGAATTTCTAGCAAAAGGAAAAATAAAGCTTCCAGTTTCTAATTTAGCAAAACTTAAAACATTCTTGCAGATGTTCTCGATAGCAATACTTTTGACTGGGGAAACGGGGAATAAATTAATAAATTTTCAAGATTACAATGCTCAAACAATTGGTATTATTATTTTATGGCTATCTGCTTTTTTAACACTTTATACTGGGTACGATTATCTTAGAAAAGGAATAGATCATGCAATATCTGAAGATAATAAGGATTAGGCAGCTTTTTTTTGTCTAACTAAATGATCAAAGCTTTTTGATAATCCCAATATAACATCACAAATTTTGTATTTATGATCTGATATACTTGCAACAGGTGTTATTTCAGCTGCAGTACCAGTCAAGAAACATCCATCAAAATTACCTAGTTCATCTGGAGAAATTTTTCTTTCATGAACTTTAATATTTTTTGATTTGGCTAATTCAATTACAGCTTGTCTTGTAATACCATTTAAAAAAGAGTCTGGTGTTGGAGTGTGTAATTCATTATTTTTATCTTTAAAAAAAATATTTGCACTTGTTCCTTCTGCAACATTGCCTTCAAAGTCTAACATTAATGATTCTGAGTACCCTTGTTGTTCAGCTTCGTGTTTTGAAAGGGTACAAATCATATATAATCCAGCTGCTTTTGCATCCCAAGGAATAGTGTTTGGAGCCGGTCTTCGCCATTTAGAAATATTTAATCTTATTCCTTCAGCTTTTAATTTTGGATCAAAATATGCAGGCCATTCCCATGTTGCTATTGCTACATTAATTGAAGTTTTCTGTGCAGACACACCCATCATCTCACTTCCTCTCCACGCAAATGGTCTTACATATCCATTTTGAATATTTTGAACCGCTACTATTTTTTTAGAAGCTTCATTTATTTCATCTTTTGTATAAGGAATATTAATGTCTAATCTTTTTGCAGAATAAAATAATCTATCGGTATGCTCTTCTAGCTTAAATATTTCTCCATCGTACACTCTTTCACCTTCAAAAACTAAACTTGCATAATGAAGTCCATGGCTGATTACATGGCATTTTGCATCTTGCCATTCAACAAGCTCATTATTGTACCAAATTTTTCCTGATCGTTTATCGAAAGGTATCATTATTTAATTTTATAAAAAAATATATTTGTATATATAATATGTCAATATAACTTACCAATATGAAAAAACTCTTATATTTAAAAGATGATGATCTCAAACAATATATTGAAAAAATATTTCTTGGCTACAGAGAGACGGTCTCAGATGCCAGAAATGTATTGAATAAATACTCCATAGGTGTCGCACATAACAAGGTTATTCATTTAATTTCGTTATATGAGGGTATTACAATATCAGAACTTTTAAGAAAATTGAAAGTTACGAAGCAAAGTTTGAATAGAGTTTTGAAAGATTTAATAAATTTAAAAGCTATAAAATATGAAAAGGATCAAGTAGATACCAGAATAAAACATGTCTTTTTAACAGAGGAAGGAGAAAAATTATTTAATGAAATTTTCTCAGCTCAAAAGAAAAGAATTTACCAAGCATTCTCTGCATCAAAAGCAAATGAAGTTGTTAGTTTTGATAACGTATTAAAGAAAATAATTAATGGAAAAATTTAAAGCACATATTTTAGTTGTAGATGACGATGATGGCATAAGAGAATTAGTTAAAGAATACCTTTCCCAAAATGAATATCTTGTAACCAGTTCAAATAGTGCCGAAGATGCTCTTGAAAAAGTTAAGATTATAAAATTTGACTTGATAGTACTAGATATAATGATGCCGGGAAAGAGTGGTTTAGAATTCACAAAGGAAAATAAAGATAAAATTTTGACCCCTATAATTCTTTTAACTGCGAAAGGTGAAGCCTCCGAAAGAATTGAAGGTTTAGATATTGGTGCAGACGATTACCTTCCAAAACCTTTTGAGCCTAAAGAATTAATACTTAGAATTAATAATATATTAAACAAAACAAAACATAGAAATACGAAGAGAAAATTTAAATTTGGTAAAATTGAGATTGATCTAAATAAGCAATTTATTTTGAAAAATGACAAGTCTATAAAAATCAATAATACAGAAAAATTAATATTAGATAAAATGGTTAATTCCCCTGGAAAAATTTTTAAAAGAGAGGAAATTGGAAATCTTATAAAAATTGATAAAGAGAGATCAGTTGATGTAATAATTACAAGACTTAGAAAAAAAATCGAAGAAAATCCCAAAAGCCCAAATTATTTACAAACAATAAGAGGTGAAGGTTATGTTTTATGGATTGAATAAATTTATAAAAAATATTTTACCTAAAAGACTTTTTTATAGAGGATTATTAATAGTTGCCGTTCCGATTGTTGTTATGCAAATAACTATTTCGTTAGTTTTTTTTGATAGCCTTTGGATCAAAACTAATTCTGGGATGACTAGGGCATTAGTTTCTGAAGTCAAAACATTTATAGATGCTTATGATAACGATGAAACAAACAAAGATTTTATAATAATTTTATTTAAAGAACATTTGGGTTTTAATATCAAATATGAAAAAGATAAAATCTTGCCAAATAAAATACCAGAAAGATGGTTTAGTCCAGTGGATCGATCACTAAGAAGAGAATTAAAGAAAAAAAATTTAACCTATTGGTTTGATACAACAAACTTTAAAGAAGTTGTTGATTTGAAAATAGGATATTCAAAAGGATATTTTCAATTTTATATTCCAAGAGATAGACTTACAGCGAGCTCAGCTAGATTATTTGGTCTTTGGATAACATTGCCAGCATTATTAATGATAGCAGTGGCAATAATTTTTTTAAAGAATCAAACTAGACCCATAACCAAACTTGCAGAGGCATCTGAAAGATTTGGCCGAGGAGAAGATGTTGACGAATTTAGACCTTCTGGAGCACTTGAAATCCGGAAAGCTGGTTTGGAGTTTGATAAAATGAGAAAAAGAATAATTAGACATCTTAATCAAAGATCTGAAATGCTATCGGGTATTAGCCATGATTTAAGAACACCTTTGACAAGGATAAAACTTCAAATAGCGATGATTAAAGACAAGACTGTTGTGGAAAAACTCTCACGAGATGTTGATGAAATGGAAAAAATGCTAAATGAGTATCTTCAATTCGCAAGATCTGGAGCAAAAGATAAAACCGAAACGTTTGATATTTCTATTCTTCTTGAAGATATTTGCAAAAAATACGAGAAACCAAATCTAAAATATTTTCTAAAAGAGAGAATTTATTTTGATGGAAGAAAGAATTTAATTAGTAGATGTATTAATAATCTTATAGATAATTCTTTAAAATTTGCTGACAATGTTGAATTATATCTAAAAAAAGGAAGATCAACTATTAATATTTCAATAGAGGATGATGGTCCAGGAATACCACAGAAAGAACATCAAAATGTTTTGAAGCCATTTTATAAAATTGACAAAAGTAGATCTGAGACAAAATCAAGTGTTGGTCTTGGCTTAGCTATATCATCAGATGTAGTGAAATCACATGGGGGAGATCTTAAATTTGATAAGTCTAATTTAGGTGGATTAAAAGTTATTATTTCTTTGCCTGTTTAGTTTTTTTTTTTATTTTTTTTTTAGCGATTTTTTTTTCTAATTTTTCAATTCTTTTATTTAATACGTCGATTTCATCTTTGCTTACCAAATTTAATTTTAGGATAATTTCCTCTTTTTTTGATCGTAAAATATTTATGACTTCATCACTAAAATCTTTGTAATTGACCAAACCTTCTTCCAAAAATTTTGCAAATTTATCAAATACGAATCTTGATTTTGACATAATAATTTCTTATCAAAGTTTAAGTAATATTTATAATATTACAATTAAATGTTTATTAATAATTTTGACCCAGTCGCTTTTGAGATCTTTTCATTAGAAATTAGATGGTATTCCTTGTCTTATATATTTGGCTTAGTATTTGGTTGGTATTTTGCAAAAAACAAACTAATTAAAGATAGAGCTCAAAAAGAGTATTTCGACGATTATATAACTTATTTGATCATAAGTATCATTCTTGGTGGAAGACTTGGATATGTAATTATTTATGACCCAATTTATTTTATTAGTAATCCAGTTGAGATTATAAAAATTTGGCAAGGAGGCATGTCTTTTCACGGTGCACTGATCGGAATTATTATAGGAACTCATTTCTTCTGCAAAAATAAAAATCAAAATATTTTTTGTTATTTAGATGTGGTTGCTGTTTGTTCTCCTATAGGAATTTTTTTTGGAAGAGTATCAAATTTCATAAATTCAGAACTTTATGGCATAGAAACAAATGTACCGTGGTCGGTAAAGTTTATAAAAATTGATGATTTAAATCGACATCCTTCACAAATTTATGAGGCAATATTTGAGGGAGTTGTTCTATTTATTATTTTAAGTATGTCGTTTAGTAGATTAAGGAATACACCTGGTATTATTTCAGGTTATTTTTTAATTTTATACTCATTTTTTAGATTTGTTATCGAGTTCTTCAGAGAACCAGATCAACAACTAGGTTATTTATTTTTCAATTTGAGTATGGGGCAAATTATAAGTTGTATAGCTCTAACCTGCGGATTAATTATCATCTATTATAAAAATGCTAATAGGACAGAATAAAAAAATCTCATTGGATAGATTTATTTACAAGTCTTTGTATGACAAGGATAATGGTTATTACATTAAAAAAAATCCTTTCGGAAAAAAAGGTGATTTCATAACATCTCCGAATATTTCTGTTCTTTTTTCAGAAATGATATCTATTTGGTTAATTTCATTTTGGGAGAATTTAAAAAAGCCAAAAAAAATAAATATTGTAGAACTGGGTGCAGGTAATGGTGAAATGATGTCACAAATTATAAAAACTTTAAACAATTTTAATGAAATAAGTTTATCTGCAAATTTCTTAATTTTAGAAAAAAGTCCATTACTGTTAAAAATTCAGAAGAGTAAAATAGATAAGAAAAAAGTAAGTTGGATTAGAAATTTAAAAGAAATTCCAAAAGCTCCAACTATATTCTTGGCTAATGAATTTTTTGATTCTTTCCCAATCAAACAATTTTTAAAGAAAAGCAATAGTTGGTATGAAAAATATGTAACATATAAAAAAAATAAGTTTGAAGTATGCGATGAAAAAGTATCATCAAAAGTAATTGAGAAGTATTTAGGAAATAGTATAAAAAAAGAAAACTTTGTTGAATATTCTCCTTCAGCAATGAAATTTGTTAATAAAGTGTCAAATTTTATTTTTAAAAATAATGGTGGTTTATTAATGATAGATTATGGTTATATCGACGGTAAAATGAAAAATACTTTACAGAGTGTTGAGAGGCATAGAAAAATTAGTTTTTTAGAAAATCCTTATAATTCAGATATTACTCACTTAATAAATTTTAAAATGTACAAGAAAGAGTTTGCAAATTCTAATTTGAGATCTTTAATAACAACACAAGGTAATTTCTTAATTAAATTAGGAATATTAAAAAGAGCCGAGATAATAAGTAAAAATTTACAATTTAGTAAGAAAGCTGACATATTTTATAGAATAAAAAGATTAATTGATGCAAAATATATGGGCTCTTTGTTTAAAGTATTATTTGTAAGCAAATCTAAAAATAATTTTAATTTGGGTTTTAAGTGATTAGGTCAAAAATTTTTAGAAATCAAAAATCGATTTCACATTATTTTTTTAATAGATTGGGTGGCACCTCAAAAGGAATCTACAAAAGTTTAAATTGTGGAAAAGGTTCAAAAGATAAAATTTCTAATATAAATAAAAATTTAAAAATAGTTTCAAAAAAAATAGGCTGCACAAGTGGAAATCTAGTTTCTCTTAATCAAATTCACAGTAACAAAGTTTTTAAAATAAGTAGTATTCCAAAAAAAAGATTGACTGGAGACGCGATGATTACAAATAAAAAAAATATTGCGATTAGTATACTTACTGCAGATTGTGCACCAATTCTAATCATAGAAAAAAAGCAAAAATTTGTTGGTGCAATACATGCTGGGTGGAAAGGTGCTTTTAAGGGAATAGTAAAAAAAACAATTAAACTTTTAAAAAAAAATGGATGCTCAGAGAAAGATATGATTGCTTGCATCGGGCCATGTATAAAAAAAAATAGCTACGAAGTAAAAAATGATTTTTTTAAATTGTTTAAGGAAAAAAATAAAAAAAATTTGAATTTCTTCATATTTAAAAAGAAAAAAATTTATTTTGATTTAAGCGAATATATAAAATCTCAATTTTATGAAAATGGAGTTAAAAAAATAGATATAATAAGAAAAGATACCTTCGCTCTAGAAAATAACTTTTTTAGCTCTAGGAGATCAAAAAAAAATAAGCATAACGATTATGGTAGAAATATTTCTGCAATTATGATTAAATAGTGAATCTCGGATGAAAATTCTCACAGGAAACAGTAATAAACATCTTAGTCAAAAAATATCTAAATTTCTAAAAAATAGACTAGTGAATTCAAACATAAGAAAAT
This sequence comes from uncultured Pelagibacteraceae bacterium, assembly GCA_902542235.1. Classification (GTDB taxonomy): domain Bacteria; phylum Pseudomonadota; class Alphaproteobacteria; order Pelagibacterales; family Pelagibacteraceae; genus Pelagibacter. The sequence continues at coordinate 63,481 of CACBTT010000005.1, read as the reverse complement.
TTGCAGACGGAGAAATCTATATCGAAATTAATGAAAATATTAGAGGCAATAGTATTTTTTTAATTCAATCCGTTTCATCTCCTGCAAATGACAATTTAATGGAATTACTACTATCGATTGATGCTTTAAAAAGATCATCGGCCAAAAATATAACTGCTGTGATCCCATATTTTGGATATGCAAGACAAGATAGAAAGGTGGTTCCAAGAACATCTATTTCTGCAAAACTTGTATCTAATCTTATTGCGAAAGCCGGTGCAGATAGAGTCGTTACAGTTGATTTACATTCTGGACAAATTCAAGGATTTTTTGATATTCCAGTAGATAATTTATTTGCAACTCCAATATTTGCTAGACATATAAAAAAGAAATTAAAAAAAAATAATATAATCTGTGTTGCTCCAGATGTTGGTGGTACTGCAAGAGCAAGGGCTTTAGGAAAATTGTTAAATGTAGATTTAGCAATAGTAGATAAAAGAAGACCTGCTCCTGGAAAGTCAGAAGTAATGAATGTAATTGGAAATGTGAAAAATAAAACTTGTATATTAGTTGATGATATAATCGATTCTGGTGGAACAATTGTAAATGCAGCTTCTGAATTAAAAAAAAGAGGAGCTAAAGATGTTCATGTGTATGTAACACATGGTGTATTAAGTGGTAATGCTGTTGAAAAAATTAAGAAATCTTCGATAAAAAATTTAGTTGTAACTGATACAATAGACAATTCAATGAAAGTTAAAAAAGCTAAGAATATTGAGGTATTAACAATCTCTAATTTGGTTGGAGAAGCTATTAAAAGAATATCAAATTCTACCTCAGTATCAGATCTATTTAAATAATTTACTTGTAAAATTTAGTTTCATAAGTTAAAAACCCGACACTTTATGAGTTTATTAGAAGCCACAATAAGAGAAACCAAAACTAAGGGTGAAGTTAAATCTCTTAGAAGTAAAGGTATGGTTCCGGGAATAATTTATGGAGGAGAGGAGCCAAATCAAAAAATCTCTGTCTCTGTTAAAGAAGTAAAAAATTTATTAAATAAAGAAAATATTTTATCAAATATAATTTCAATTAATATTAATGGTAAAGAACAAAAAGTTTTACCAAGAGTTATTGATTTTGATACAGTAACAGATGAGCCCATACATTTAGATTTTTTAAGAATTGTTAAAGGTGCAAAAGTAATTTTAGAAATTCCAGTTAAATTTATAAACCATGAATTATCACCAGGATTAAAAAGAGGTGGAGTTTTGAATATAGTAAGACGAAAAGTTGAATTAAGATGTCCCACAGAAAACATACCAACAGAGTTAGTTGTGGATTTAAATAATTTAGATATTGGAGCAAGTATTAAAATATCTTTTATAAATTTACCTGAAAATGTAACACCTACAATTCAAGGAAGAGATTTTGTAATCGCGACAGTAGCAGCACCAACAGTTGTTAAAGAACCTGAAAAACCAGCAGAAGCTGAAGGAGAAGGTGGAGAAACTGCGGAGGCAGCTGCGGATGGAGACGCTAAAACTGAAGAAGGTGCAGAAAAAGCTGCAGATGGTGATAAAGGAAAAGAAGAAGGAAAAGCTCAAGCAGAGAAAAAATAATAATCTGTGAAAATAATAATAGAATAAAATGTTGTTACTCGTAGGTTTGGGCAATCCAACCCCAAACAGTCATAATAATAGACATAATATAGGTTTTAAAGTTGTAGATGCCATAAATCAAAAATTTGGTCTTTCAAAGCAAAAGCCAAAATTTAAGGGTTTACTTACAACAGGAAAAATTGGGGAAAAGAAAATTTATGCTATCAAACCTTTGACTTTCATGAACAACTCAGGAATATGTATAAGAGAATTAATTGAATATTTCAAAATAGATGCAGAAGATGTCATTGTTTTTCATGATGATCTAGATGTAGAGTTTGGAAAAATAAAAGCAAAATTTGGTGGATCAAGTGCAGGTCACAATGGAGTTGCTTCAATTGATAAATTTATTGGAAAAGACTATTCAAGAGTGAGGATTGGGATTGGAAAGCCAGAGAATAAAATGTCTGTATCAGATTTTGTTTTAAATGATTTTTCTGATGATGAACAAGAACACTTAGAAAAAATTACTCACAATATAATAGACTCTATTGCTATTTTGATAGATAAAAAATTAGATTTATTCTCAAGCAAAGTTAACAATAATTAAATGGGTTTTAAGTGTGGAATAGTTGGTTTACCAAATGTTGGTAAATCTACTTTATTTAATGCACTCACAAATTCAAGTAAAGCTCAAGCAGCAAATTTTCCTTTTTGCACGATAGATCCAAATATAGGTGTAGTTCCTGTGCCAGATTATAGGTTAGATGAATTGGTTAAAATTTCAAATTCAAAAAAAAAAATAAATACTACAATATCTTTTGTTGATATAGCAGGACTAGTAGAGGGTGCGTGTAAAGGTGAAGGATTAGGTAATAAATTCTTATCCCATATAAGAGAAGTAGATGCTGTTATTCATTTAATTAGATGTTTTGACTCAGATGATATTCAAAATGTAAATCCAACAGTTGATCCAATCAGAGATTTAGAAATAATTGAAACAGAAATGTCTTTGGCTGATTTGGAATCTATTCAAAAAAGACTAGATAAGAAAAATAAAAAAAATAATGATGAAAATCAAAACCAAATTCTAGAAAGAGCCCAAAATTTAATTAATGATAATAATGATATAAATAAATTATACGATGAATTTGATAAAAAAGATGTTAGATTGTCAGGATTATTGTCAATAAAGCCTAAATTGTATGTTTGTAATGTTGATGAAAATAGCATTGATAAAGGCAACGATTATACAAAAAGTTTTATTGAAAAATATGGTTCTAAAAACACTCTAACTATTTCTGCGGAAATAGAAAATCAATTAAATGAACTAGAAAATGAAGAAAGAAAAAACTATATGAAAATGATTAACGTTGACGATACTGGTTTAAATTTATTAATTAAAAAAGGATATGACCTTTTATCTTTAGAGACGTTTTTTACTTCAGGAATTGAGGAGACAAGGGCCTGGACAATTAACAAAAATTGCATGGCACCTCAAGCAGCAGGTATAATTCATACAGATTTTGAAAAAGGTTTTATAAGAGCAGAAACTGTGTCTTATCAAGATTTCGTTGGTAGTGGTGGTTGGTTAAAATCAAGAGAAAACGGCAAAATGAGATTAGAAGGTAAAGATTATATCGTTAAAGATGGGGATGTTCTAAACTTTAGGTTCAACACGTGACCATATCTTTTTCATTGTAAAATAAACCAATACAGTCAATATTATCAAATAAGCTATAACTCTAAATCCTGTTTTATGTCTTTGCTCTAAATGTGGTTCTGCTGACCACATGAGAAAATTTGTGACATCTTTAGACATTTGCTCTGCTGTTGATTTTGTTCCATCTGTATACTCAATTAAATCATCAGACAAAGGAGCTGGCATTTTAATTTTATTACCATACATATACTTATTGTAATAAACACCATCATCAAGTTCTACACCCTCTGGTGGTTCAGAATATCCTAACAATAAGGAATAAATATAATCTGCTCCGCCTTTTCTTGCCTTAACTAGAACAGACATATCTGGTGGATAAGCACCACCATTAGCTGCTTTAGCTTCTTGCTCATTAGCATATGGCATCACGAATTTATCAGATAATTTGGCTGGTCTTACAAACATTTCTCCAGTGCTGTCCGGGCCATCTGTTACCTCAAAACTTGCAGCTATTGCTTTGGCCTCTGCTTCAGAAAATTCTGGACCACCTTTTTCTGCTAAATTTCTATAGGTTAAATATTTCATAGAATGGCAAGATGCACATACTTCTGTATATACTTGATAACCCCTTTGAAGTGATGCTCTATCAAATTTTCCAAAGAGACCTTTGAAAGTCCATTTAGTCTCTAAAAAAGGAGGTGATTTTTCAGCAGAGTTAGATGAATTTAGTACTATAACTGAGAATATTAATACAAAAAAAATATTTTTTAACTTTCTCACTTTATTGTTTTTTCTATTTTTTCATCACTCCTTGCTGCAGCTAAATTTGGCGAGCCTCCTAAAACCGGCTCGGTAATGCTCAAAGGCAGTGGGGTAGTTTTTTCTTTCCATCCTAAAACTGGAAGAATAATTAAAAAATGCGCAAAGTAATACGCTGTAGCAACTCTTGCAATTAACAAGTACAATCCTTCAGCTGGCATCGCCCCTACATATCCTAGAATTAAAACATCAGCTACCAAGATCCAGTAGAACTGTCTAAATAACGGTCTGAAAACTGCTGATCTAACTTTTGACGTATCCAACCATGGTAAAGCAGCTAAAATTAAAATAGCTGATAACATAGCAACAACACCCATAAGTTTATCAGGAACCGATCTTAAGATCGCATAAAAAGGTAATAAGTACCACTCAGGAACTATATGAGCAGGAGTTACAAGTGGATCCGCCTCGATATAATTATCAGCATGTCCTAAAATATTTGGCTGATAAAATACAAACAAAGCAAAAACAATACAAAACATTAATAACGCAAAAGCATCTTTAATTACGATGTATGGATGAAACGGAACTGTATCTTTAGAAGGCTTTTTAATATCAATACCAACTGGATTGTTATTTCCAGGAACATGTAATGCCCATATGTGAAGTACTACAAGCCCTAGTATTAAAAACGGTATCAAGTAATGAAGAGTAAAAAATCTTGTTAAAGTTGGATTGTCAACTGAGTAACCACCCCATAACCAAGTTGTTATGCTCTCTCCCACAAGTGGTATTGCACTAAATAAATTTGTTATTACTGTTGCTCCCCAAAAACTCATTTGTCCCCAAGGAAGAACATATCCCATAAAAGCAGCTGCCATCATTAGCAGATAAATTATAATCCCAAGTATCCAAATTATTTCTCTAGGAGATTTATATGATCCGTAAAATAAAGATCTAAAAATATGAATATAAACTGCAAGGAAAAACATAGAAGCACCATTTGCGTGAACATATCTTAACAACCATCCATAATTCACATCTCTCATTATATGTTCGACACTGCTGAATGCCATATCTGCATGAGCAATGTAGTGCATAGCCAAAACTAATCCTGTAACTATTTGGGTAATTAAGCAAAAAGTTAATATCCCACCAAAAGTCCACCAGTAATTTAAATTTTTTGGTGTAGGGTAATCTGTTAAGTGATTTGCCAATGTAAGCAAAGGCAGTCTATCATTAAACCATTTACCAAACTTAGAACTAGGCGTGTATTCGTGATCACTCATATTTATCCAATCTTAATCGTGTTAGTATTTACAAATTCGTATTTAGGTATCTCCATATTAGTTGGAGCTGGTCCTTTTCTAATTCTACCAGATGTATCATAATGAGAACCATGGCAAGGACAAAACCAACCATCATAATCACCTTTATCTGTCAATGGAACACATCCTAGATGAGTACAAATCCCAAGCATCACTAACCATTCAGGATTTTTTGCTCTATCTTCATCTTTTTCAGGATGCTTAAGATCATTGATGTCAACTGCTCTTGCTTTTTTAATTTCATCATCCGTTCTTCTCTTTATAAAAACAGGTTTACCTCTCCAAAGAACCGTTAAAGATTGTCCGGGTTGCATTGAACTCACATCTACTTCTGTGCTTGCTAATGCTTTTACAGAGGCATCTGGGTTCATTTGATCGACTAGTGGCCAAACAGCAGCACCTACCCCAACTGCACCAGCAGCGGCTGTAGCAGTAAACAAGAAATCTCTTCTGTTGGTCTTTTTTTCGTCTTTTTGGTCTGACATCTTTAATATTTTATATCTTTGGTAATATATGATTTCATATAATAAAAAAGAGATATTTCTATGGTAACAATGACACAGAAACCTTTAAAACACGGTCCAAAAGTAGCTCTATATCAGCCAGATATTCCTCAAAATACAGCTTCAATTATTCGAACTTGTTCTTGCTTGGGGGCTAGTTTAGAAATCATTGAACCTTGTGGGTTTTTATTTAGTGATAAAAGGTTCAAGAGAGTTGTTATGGATTATTTAGATTACAGTGAAATTAAATTTTACAAGAGCCCAAAAGAATTCTTTGATGAAAATAGTAAAAATAGAGTAGTTTTAATGACGACAAAAGCTAGCAAAGTTTATACAAAGTTTAAATTTAAGCGTAATGATATATTGCTCTTTGGCAGAGAAAGTGCTGGTGTTCCAGAAGATGTACATTCTAAGGTTAATGAAAGAATTAAGATTCCAATGCAAAAAAATAAAAGATCGTTAAACATTTCAATATCAGTGGCCATAGGAGCTTCAGAATTTATAAGACAGTTAGGTTAAATGGATCAATACATAAAAAAGAAATTAGCAAAAAATTGGTTTAAAACTTTACAAGAAGTACTTTGTAGAGAAATAGAGGAAAAAGAGGGCAAAAAAACCAAATTTAAAATTACTAATTGGAATAGAAGTAAAAGTAATGATGAAGGTGGAGGACAATTTAGAATTTTAGAAAACGGTAAAATTTTTGATAAAGTTGGGGTAAATTTTTCAGAAGTTTATGGAAAATTTTCTAATGAATTTAAAAATAAAGTTCCAGGTACTAAAACAAGCTCTAAATTTTGGGCATCTGGAATATCTGTTGTTATGCATATGAAAAATCCTCATGTGCCTGCAATGCATTTTAACACTAGGTATATAGTTACTTCATTTGGTTGGTTTGGAGGTGGAATGGATGTTACACCTTGTATGAGAGATAAGAAATTAGAAAATTGGTTTCATTCAGAAATAAAAAAATCATGCGATAAACACAACAAAAATTATTACAAAAAATATAAAAAGTGGTGTGATGAATATTTTTATTTACCGCATAGGAAAGAGCCAAGAGGTATTGGCGGAATTTTTTTTGATTATAAAAAAAATAATTGGGAAAAAGATTTTTCTTTTGTTAGAGAAGTGGGAATAAGTTTTAAAAATATTTCTAATGAAATAATTGAGAAAAAAAATAAATTAAAATGGACAATTAAGGATAAAGAAATCCAATACAAAAAAAGAGGTAGATACGTTGAATTTAATTTATTGCATGATAGGGGGACAAAATTTGGTTTACAAACTGGCGGAAATGTTGAAGCTATACTCATGTCATTACCACCAACAGCTAAATGGTAAATTATGGATAAAGAACCAATTACTACTGAAGGATTAGAAAAATTAAAAAGTGAATTAATTTTTTTAAAAGAAAAAAAGAGACCCGAAATTGTTGCAGCCATTGCTGAAGCAAGATCACATGGAGATTTGAAGGAAAATGCTGAATATCATGCTGCAAAAGAACAGCAATCACATAACGAGGGAAGAATTCAAGAAGTTGAGGATTTAATTGCAAGAGCAAATGTAATTGATATCACCAAGATTAGTAATGATGGAAAAGTGATATTTGGATCAACTGTCTACCTTCAAAATTTAGATACAAATGAAAAAATAAATTACAAAATTGTTGGTAAAGACGAGGCAGATCTAAAACAAAAGCTTCTTTATTTTCAATCACCAATAGGAAAAGGTCTCATAGGTAAAAATAAAGGGGATCTTGTAGAGATAAATACACCAGCAGGGACAAAAAATTTTGAAATAGTAGACGTAAAATACGTTTAATTTGATAAAACTTTTTCCATATCTTTTTTTGATAAATTAAAATTGTTTTCAATCCATTTCATCTCTAAATTTTTTAATTTTTGACCCAATTCCCTTCCCTCCTTTAATCCATAATCATTTATTAGTAACTGAGCTTTTATTGGAAATTCTGGCTTATCTAATTTTTCAAAGTATGTTTTTAATTCTAAAAGTTTTTTACTTTGTTTAGAATATAACAGATTAAAATCAATTAAATCTATTGTGCTAGATTTACCCTGATAATAAAATATTTTTTGTAATTCTTTCTTATTAAAAATTTCAGTACTATTTTTATTGAGTGAATTATTTTTTAGAAAATTAATTTTATCTTTTAACTCATTGGGTAAATTATATTTATATACAAAATAGTCAGAATTGTCAGTTTCATCGATTACAAGAAAAGAAATTACAAAATTTAAACTTTTATTTTTTAATATCTTTTCTAGGGGTTTTGATAACTTGCTCAATTTTTTAAAATTTTTTAATTGAGGGAAAATTAATGAAAATAATTCACAAGAGATTTTATTTTTAAATAACTTTAAAAAGTTATCTAATTTGAGAATTTTTTTTAATTCATTGAATTGTCTTTCTTTTGATATTTTTCCTAAACCTTCAATATTTTTTTTAATGATTTTTATAATATTAATTTCATGATCGATTTTGCTATATTCAGTATAAAATCTTAAATATCTAATAATTCTTAAATAATCTTCTTTTATTCTAGTTTCTGGATCACCTATAAATTTAATTATTCCAACATTTAAATCTTTATGACCAGAATTTGGATCATACAAATTCCCGTCTAAATCTGAATATATTGAATTTATTGAAAAATCTCTCCTTAATGAGTCTTCCTTCCAATTGGTTGTATATTCTACGACAGCATGCCTTCCATCTGTTTTTACATCTTTTCTTAATGTTGTAATTTCAAAATTTTGATCATCAATCACTGCTGTGATTGTGCCATGTTCAATTCCTGTTTCAAAAAACTTTATTTGGTTTTTATCTAAGCATTGCTTAACCTGATTAGGAGTTAAATTAGTTGCAAGGTCGATATCGTCTGTTTTTTCATCATTTAAAATTTTTCTTACACAACCACCAACATATCTAATCTCGCTAGTTTCATTGTAGTTATTTATTGTACTAAATATTTTATTTACTCCCTTATTATTTTTTAAATATAGAAATTTGAGATCTTTATCACTTGAAATTTTTTTGTTTTGAAAAATTTTTTTAAGTAAAGCTTTCATAAATGGCTGGGGTGCTAGGATTCGAACCTAGGAATGGCGGTACCAAAAACCGCTGCCTTACCACTTGGCTACACCCCAAGATGTTTTTCGTATAACACAAAAAAAAAGCTTTATATAGTTTTAGAGTAAATACACCAATAGTTTTTATATTTATTTTTTAATTTATTTTGAGCTTTTATTGCCGCATTTTTGGTTAAAAAATAACCAATTATAGTCGAACCCGAACCTGTCATATTTGCAAAGTAAATATTATCTAAATTTTGCAAGTAACTTTTGATCTTTCCTAAAATTGGATATCTATTAAAGGCTGCTCTCTCTAAATCGTTATTCGAAACTTTTAATAAATCCTGTCTGTTAATCTTGTTTGATTTATCGAATAGGCTCTTTGAAAATCCTCTGTGTTTTGCATAAATCATCTTAGTAGAACATCCAAAATTAGGCTTAATTATTAATAAATGAAAATTTAATTTTTTATTAATTTTACTTATATTTTTTCCTTGTAGGATCATTGGACTCTCATAAAAACCCAAAATTACATCTGAACCAACTTTATTTGCAATTTTTATTAAATTATTTTTTGTAATTTTAATTATTCTTTTTTTAAATAAATAGTTCAAAATGGATGCTGCATTCATTGATCCTCCTCCCATACCAGAGGATTGGGGTATATTTTTTTTTACTTTGATATTGAATTTTTTATTTTTAATATAATTATGATTATTTAATATTTTTAGTAGTTTCGAAATTGTATTTGTATTTGAAATATTTGAGGAAAATTTCCCACTAAACGATATTCTATTTTTTGAACCTTGTATCTCTTTAATTAAAATCTCATCAGCCAAATTGATCTTAGATATTAAACTTTCAATTTTATGATAACCATTTGAGTATTTATTTAGAATTTTTAAAGTTAGGTTAACTTTTGCAAAAGATTTTATTTTATGAAACTTCATTTAAGAATTATTTAAGCCATTATATAATTTTTCCTTAACTTTAATTTTTAATTCTTCGTCTGCTTCATCGCTATTTAAAGCACTTTTCCAAAAATAATTAGCTTGGATTTTTCTATTTAATTGCCAAAGAACATCTCCATAATGATCACTTGCAACAGGATCACTTGGTAACAATTCAACAGCTTTTCTTAAATATTTTTCTGCTTCAATATAATTTCCTGTCAAATAATAACCCCAACCAACTGAGTCTGTTATGTAGGGGTCTTCTTCTTTCCCTTTGTAAGCTTGATTTAACATTTCTATTGCTTCTTCAATTTTATATCCTCTTTCTAACCAACTATAAGCGAGATAGTTAAGTGTATAAGGTTCATCAGGTCTAATTTTAATTGAATTTAGCAAATCCTTATCCGCCAAATCATAATTTTTTAATCTTTCATACGCTCCACCTCTACGATAAAGAACATCTGCATAAGCCATAGAATTTTTATCTAAATTTTTTAAGGCCAAAGTATAATAATCGATAGCCTGATCATATTTTTTAAAGTTTTTGTAAATATTTGCCAAATCATAAATCATCTTTGTCGATTTATTATTAAATTTTTCAAGATTTTTTAATATATAGTTCAAACTTGCATCATAATTTTCTTCCTCTGCTATAATTCTGGCAATCTTCTTTGTTTTGTACCAAAAAAATATTTCATCCTTATCATCAAATTTTTCGAAAGTTTTTTTTGCTAGATCATAATTATTATTAGACTGATAGTTTTCAGCTATTAGTGATAAATTAAAATAAAATTTTGGATTTAAATAATTTGAAATATTTAAATATATGTTTGAATAATCAAATCTACTTTGAGATGAATAAAAATTAGATATAAGGAAAAAGAATTCTGCCAAAATATCATTCTCATTTTGACATGAAAAATGCTGTGTTAATTTTTTATATTTTTTTTCATCTATCCATTTTTTTACTTGAGAAATAAGCAAACTACTTCTTAAAGGATCTATTGTATCAGCAAAATTATCAACTGTTGCAAAGTCATTATTAGACACTTCGTTACTCAAATAAAAAAAAGTATATCTAGAGTAATCACTTTGAGGATCGTTAATTAAATTTAAAAAATAAGGCTCAGTTTTTTTGGAATTCAAATAACAATTTTGAAAAGCCATATTTATCAAATCTAATTTTCCAAATTGCTCAACAATGTCAGATTTTTTATATATAAAAAGATCAATGTAACTTTTTAAGCTAGAATAAATTATAAATTTGTATGAATCGTCCTCTTTGAACTTTTCCAATTTTTTTAACTTCAAAGCTGCTTTTTTAAACTTTTTCTTATTAATGCTATCTAAAATTAATAATAAATTTCCTTCAAAAAAATCTCCTCCTATTGAGGTATTAGAATATTTTACTTGTTTAATTGCTTTTTTAACCTGTCCATCCAAAAGTAAAGAAAATACATATTCTTGCAAAAAACTATCATGTGATTGAATTAATATTTTTGAATTTTCAAAAAACTTAAGAGCATCGTTATTTTTCTGGTTATCAAATGATAATAATGCTGAAAGATAATTTGATAGATACTTCTGGTTGAATTCTTTTTCATTCGCTGCTTTTGAATAGAGATTTGTTTGGTATAGAATTAATATTATAAAACAAAAAATTTTTAAGAACATTTTTTACTTTATGACTTTAAATGAAAAAAATCAAAATGACATATTTGATAATGATTTATTGAACGAACTAGGTATTGAGTATGAATTTAGCAATGAACCAATAAATAGATTTAAAAATAATGCTCCTAATGTGGATAAATCTGAAGAATTAGCAAAACTTAGAGTTGAAATAGAAAAGATTGAAGATTGTGAACTAAAAAATAGTGCAAAAAATCTTGTTTTCAGTGATGGAAATTCATCTTCAAAAATAATGATTGTAGGAGAAGGACCTGGACAAAAAGAAGATGAATTAGGAAAACCTTTTGTTGGTGATGCAGGAATGCTTTTAAATAAAATGTTAAAAGCTATTAATTTAGATAGAACTAACGTTTATATTACTAATGTTGTAAATTATAGGCCTCCAAATAACCGAAAGCCTGAAATATCAGAAATAAATAGATACTCTGAATATTTAAGAAAACATATTTCGATTATAAATCCAGAAATACTTATTTTAATGGGAAGCACAGCAATGGAAGCGCTCTTCGGGAATAAAATTAAAATTTCTAAAGAAAGAGGAAAATGGAAGGAAGTAATAATTAATAATAAAACATATTTAACAATGATAACTTTTCACCCAGCATATCTTCTAAGACAAGCAGAGCAAAAAAAATATTCTTGGGCAGATCTCAAAGAAATTAGAAAAAAAATAGACGAAAATGGTTTAGAGATTTAAATTTATAATAATATTTTATATGAAAAAAATTATTGCTGGGGTTGATGAAGTTGGAAGAGGAAGCCTTGTAGGACCAGTTTATGCAGCTGCTGTTATATTAAATAAAGAAATTAATAGAAAAATTCTTAAAGATTCAAAAAAACTTAATAAAATTCAGAGGGAAACTTTAGCTAAATATATAAAAAAAAATTCAGTTTGGGCGTTAGGGTCTGCATCAATAAAGGAAATTGAAAAAATTAATATTTTAAATGCTAGTCTGCTTTCGATGAAAAGAGCAATTATGAAACTCAAATTTAAACCTAGAAAAGTTTTAATAGATGGTAATAAACGACCAGACTTAAAAAATTATGTTATTAAAACTATTGTAAAAGGTGATGAAAAAATTCCTGAAATTTCAGCCGCATCCATTATTGCTAAAGTTGAAAGAGATAAGCTAATGAAAAAGATGTCTTTTTCTTTTAAAAAATACGGCTGGGATAATAATGCAGGTTATGGAACTAAGGATCATATTAAAGCTATTAAAAAATTTGGAGTGACTAAATTTCATAGAAAAACCTTCCAACCAATACACAAGATATTGAGTCTTAAAAAATAATCATAACAATTATCAATCAATAAATTCAATCACAGGTTGACGTAGACTCCTGACTGGAGTCTAATTGAAAAATATAAAATGATCATTTCAGACATAAAAAATAAAATTATTAATGGAGATAGTATTAAGGAATTAAAAAAAATTCCTGCTGAAAGTTTTGATCTGATATTTGCAGATCCACCTTACAACCTTCAACTGAAAAAAGAATTAAGTCGACCTGATAGATCTAAAGTTGATGCAGTAAAAGATGCATGGGATAAATTTGATAGTTTTAAAAGTTACGATGAGTTTTCAGTTCAATGGCTTAAAGAATGTAAAAGAATTTTAAAAAAAAATGGATCTATATGGGTCATAGGAAGTTATCATAATATTTTTAGAGTTGGTTCAAAAATGCAGGATTTAGGTTTTTGGATACTAAATGATGTGATTTGGAATAAAAATAACCCTATGCCAAATTTTAGAGGAACACGTTTTACTAATGCGCACGAAACACTTATATGGGCATCAAAAAGTGAAGGTTCAAAGTATACTTTTAATTATCAATCACTTAAATGTTTAAACGATGATCTGCAGATGAGATCAACATGGAATTTACCTATATGTAATGGAAAAGAAAGACTTAAAAATAATGGTAATAAAGTTCACTCTACGCAAAAGCCAGAGTCTTTATTGCACAGAATTATATTAGCATCCTCGAATAAAGGTGATTTAATATTGGACCCGTTTCTTGGTACGGGAACAACTGCTGTAGTTTCAAAAAAGTTAGGTAGAAATTATTTTGGGGTAGAAAAAGAAAAAAACTATTTTGAAGCTGCAAGTAAAAGAATTAAAAATACAAAAATTATAGAAGATGAATATTTGGATACTATTAAAAATAATAGATCCAAACCAAGAGTACCATTTGGATCTTTGGTTGAATTAGGAATTATTAAACCTGGTACTGAAATTTTTGATCAAAAAAAACAAATCAATGCGAAAATTATGATTGATGGTAGTATAAAATATCGAAAATCAGAAGGATCAATTCATAAAGTTGCTGCACAAATATTAGGTGCTGAGAGCTGTAACGGTTGGACTTTTTGGTATTATAAATCAGGCAATTCACTCAAACCAATTGATGATTTGAGGCAAAGACTTAGGCCAACTACTTAATTTCTATAAATTTTTCCAAGATAACTCTCTAGAAATTTTTTATTTTTTGATAAAAATTTCAAAACAATATTTCTAATTAATATTATTATTGGATTAGTTAAATGGAAGGCAAAATGGTTTAATTTTGATCTTTTATTTACTAGTAATATTTTACTTACCTTATCTTTATAAATACTATTTGAACTTGTAATATTTTCTAAAATACCATTTGCTGTTTCAATACTTTGAGAAGCACCTTGTGCAAAAGAAGGTGGAAAAGCAAATAAAGCATCTCCACTCAAATAAGCATTTTGATATTTTAGTGTGGGTAATTCAGTGCTCACAAATACAGGAAAACACTTTATATTTGCTAAACTTTCTAAATTTATAATAGAATTTTTTGATATAAAGTCTTTTAAAGATTTTATAAATATTTCAGAATTAAGAATATTTTTATCTTCAATTTCTTTAGTAGTTAGTTTTTTTTTGATTATAGCAACGAAATTATATTCGAGTTTTTGATTTACGGGATAAGTTACATAGTGAAAATTTGACCCCATGTAAACAGAAATATTATCTTTTTCATGTTGTTTTAAATTCGCCCTTAAAGCAATGTTACCATTAAAAATTGGGTTTAAATGATTGTTGGATATTTGGGATTTTAATTTTGAAAAAACACCGTCTGCAATTACTATATAATCGAAACTTTCATTCTTATTATTCCAAGAAATCTTAATTTTTTCATTATATTCGATATTTTGAATATCGGCTTTAAATTGAATTTTTTCCTCAGGAATATTACCAATTAAAAACTTTATTAATGTTGATCTTTTAAGTGTTGTGTAACGGTCATTTACATTATTGAATTGCTTTAAATCAATTTCACAAATCTTTTTAATATTATTAGCCTGGAAAAAATTAACTTTTGTTGGATAATAAACATCTGATGCTGAAATATTTTTAAATCCTACTTTATTTAACAAATTAATACTGTTAACTGAAAGTTGAATGCCATAACCTTCATTTAAATTAAGGTAATCTTTTTTTTCAAAGATTTTATAGTCTATTTCAGTATTATTGTTTAATTCATTTGCAAGATACAAACCAGATATACCAGCTCCTACAATTGCAACTTTTTTCATTCAGATTTTGAGATGGTATAAAATATTTTTTTAGTAAATGATGGAATTATTTCTGAGCTTAATTTATCTTTTTTAATTAATATTTTATTTTTAATCTTTGGAGGTCTTTTTGAGTTATTTAACAAAATTTTCATTTCCATATTAGATAATTTTATATTAATTTTTTTATTATTTGAATAATTATACTTACTTTCTCCAACTTCAGTCATAGGGAAAATTGGCATATTTTTTAAAAATTTAAATTTATCGTTTTTAACCAATAAATAATTATTTTGTTTTTTGTAGATAGTCGCTTCAAAATATTTAGTTTTTATTTCTTTATTATTTTTAGTTAACTCAAAATCATTTTTTTTTAAAGATATACAATTTTTACTTAATGGACATTCTTTACAAATTGGATTTTTTGGTTTGCAAATTAAAGCACCTATTTCCATAATTGCTTGTGAGTAATCACTAGCACGATCGGACAGTCCAAAAAAATTAATTTTTGTTTTTAGAGAATCTTTAGATATTTCATTCTGCTTTTTTAAATAGAGAGTTCTTTTAAGAATTCTCTGTACATTTCCATCTAAAGGGATAGTTTTAATGTTAAATGCTATAGACATTATTGCTTTAGATGTATATTCACCAACACCTGGTAATTGTATTAACTTTTCATAAGATTTTGGCAACTTACCGTTGAAATCTTTAAGAATTTTAATTGCACTTTTTTTTAGATTTCTTGCTCTTGAATAATAACCAAGGCCTTCCCAATGTTTCATTAAGATTTTTTCATCAACATCTGCCAATGATTGAAAGGTTGGAATTTGTTTTACAAATTTTTCAAAATAAGGAATAACAGTTTTTACTTGAGTTTGTTGCAACATAAATTCACTAACAAACGTAAAATATTCTTTTTGTTTCTGAGAAACTTTTTTTCTCCAAGGTAAAATTCTTTTATTATTATCGTACCAATGTAGAATTTTATTTGGTATGTTTTTATTATTCATATGAGTCAAAAACATAATACTAAGCAGAGATATAATTCCATTCAAGGTTTAAGATCTTTTAAAGATACTTTACCCACAGAAGCAAAAAGAATAATTAGTAAAAAAGGTAAAATTTATAATGAAACTTTAGACAATTGGAAATATTTAGTAGGTAAAGATTTATTTAAGGTAAGCTTTCCTAAATCATACAAAAGTTCAAATAGGTTATCGGGAAGTCGTTTAAATATTTTAGTAAAGAGGGGAAATGAAGTTGACGTTGAGTATTCAAAAAAAGAAATAATAAAAAAAATTAATATTTTTTTTGGCTATCATGTTTTAGATGACATTAAATTGAATACATTTGACGGAAAAATTGAAGAAAGCCATAAAAATACAGCTATTAATGCGACAAAAAATAAACATATAAAGAGCATAAATAATATTAAAAATGACAAAATAAAAAATTCACTTTTAGAGCTAAGTAAACATTTTAAAATAAAATGAAAAAAATAATTTTTATCTCAATTTTAATTTTTTTTAATTTCATCAATGCTAATTCTGAAGTTAAACCAATTTTAGTTGGAAGTGCAGACTCTAAAGTTAAGTTAATGGTTTTTGAATCTTTAACTTGTAGTCATTGTGCAAATTTTCATAAAAATATATATCCTAAATTAAAAGAAGATTTTATTGATAAAGGATTGATTTCAATAGAATTTAAAAGCTTTCCATTAGACATCATTGCATTTAATGCAACTAAATTAGCGCATTGTAGAAATGATGGTGAGCATGAAATTTTGCATCATTTATATTTAAATCAAGATAAGTGGATAAAAGGAAGAAATGAATTAGAGGCAAATCAAGCAATGAAAAAATTTATTGATAATACTGAATATAATCTTGATTTTGATAAGTGCTTGGCGGATAAAAAAATAGAGGATCATATTTTAGAAGACCGAATCGAAGGTGTTAAAAAGTATAAAGTGAATGCTACTCCTACAGTCATAATTAACGGAAAAAAGTTTGAAAATCACTCAAACTACAAAAAATTAAAAAAATACATTGAAAAACTGATATAAGTCAGTGAATGGAATTTAAAAAAATCCAATTAAATGGATTTAAGTCTTTTGCTGAAAAAACTAATTTCCTGATTGAAGAAGGTTTAACTGGGATAGTTGGTCCAAACGGTTGTGGCAAATCAAATATAGTGGAGTCGTTGCGATGGTGTATGGGTGAGACATCAGCGAAAAGTATGAGAGGTTCAGGAATGGAAGACGTTATATTTTCCGGAACTTCAAACAAACCATCAAAAAATATTGCAGAAGTTTTAGTAAGCTTATCAAATGACAATAAAGATGGTCCTCTACAATATAATGAGCTCGATGAAATTGAAATAAGAAGAAAAATAGAAAAAGATAAAGGCTCAAAATTTTATATAAATGGGAAAGAAGTTAGAGCTAAGGATGCTCAGATGTTCTTTGCAGACTTATCAACAGGTGCTCATTCACCTTCGATTATTAGTCAAGGTAGAATTGGAGCATTGGTCACGGCAAAACCTTCTGATCGAAGAGCTATCTTAGAAGAAGCAGCTGGTATAGCAGGTTTACATGTTAGAAGACACGAAGCAGAATTGCGATTAGGCGCAGCAGAAAATAATTTAAAAAGGGCAGATGAATTAAGAAGACAACAGGAAAGACAATTAGCAAATTTGCAAAAGCAAGCTGAAGAGGCTGCAAAATATAAATCTATTTCTGAAGAAATAAAAAAAGTTGAGGCAGGTTTATATTATTTACGTCTTTTAGAAATTGATAATGAAATTAAAGTAGAAAACGAGATCAATAATGAGGCTGATGATCAAGTTAAATCCTTCAATGATAAATTAGAGGATTTAAGCATGAAAATTATTGAAAAGAATAAAAATGTAAATCCTATAAGAGAAAAAAATCAAGAAAACTTGTCAAAAATACAAAGATTAAATTTAGAGTTAAAGAGCTTAGATGAAGAAAAAGACAGGGTTAATGATGAAATACAATCAATTAGAAAGGCTTTAAGTGTAATAGATGAAGATATTGTTAGAGAAAAAAGCATAATCATTGATGCAAACTCTAATGAAAAAAGACTTAGAGAAGAAAAAGAAAATTTAATTACAGTTGACTCAAAATATTATGAAACTGAAAAACTGTCCGGTTTAGATCTTGTAAATGCAAAAAGTAAATTAAAAGATGAGCAAGATAAATTAGAAAGAATACTAGAAAATTTAAATCTTGATACTCTAAAAAAGAACTCAGAAACTATCGATTTAGCAAGTGAGCAATTAGAAAAAGCAAAAGAAATGCTATCAGAGAACAACATTAATGGTGCAACTAATTTAATAGATGAATGCAAAATAAATCTTTCATTTTTAAAAATGAAAATTAATGAAATGTATGACAACGATTTAGCGATAACAGTAACTAAGAAAAACGAAGAAATCAAAAGTCTACAAGAAGAATACGCTGAAGCATTTAGTACAAATCAAAATATTAAAAAAGAATCAATTAAGAGAAGTGAAAGAATTAAAATAATTGACCAAGAAATAGAAAGTTGGAAAAACTTATTGGTAAATTCTGAAAAAATGATTAATGAATTAAATAGTAGAAAAGATACTCAACAAAAAAAATTAGATAGCCTAGAAAAACAACCTCAAACACAAGCTGAAAGAAAAGGACAAATATCTGAAAGTTTAAGAATTTCTGAAAAGGAAAAAAGTGATAATGAAATATTAATAGATGAACTAGATAAAGAGATTAACGAATTAAGAAGCAATCTTAATACAACAAAGGAAGAGTCTATTGAAATAAGAGAGCGAAAAGCAAGCTCTGGAGCAACAATCGATGGTTTGAATAAAAGAAGAAATGATTTGTTAGAAAGAGTATCAACAGAACTTAATTTAAAAGAAGAGGAGATACTTAATTTTTCAAATTTAAAAGATGCATCTGAATATCCAGATACAGTAACACAAGAGGAATTGCTTGATGAAAAAAAAAGAGAAAGAGAAAAATTAGGCTCAGTTAACTTAAGAGCAGACGAAGAGACTTCAAAATATGAAGATGAAATTAAGAAAATGGAAAAAGATAGACAAGATTTAGTAACTGCAATTATAAAGTTGAAAGAAAGTATTACTGAACTCAATCAGAAAGGTAGGGAAAGACTTCTAGATGCTTTTGAAAAAGTGAATAGAAAGTTCAATGAAGTTTATACCAAACTATTTAATGGAGGTAGTGCAAAACTAGAACTAGTAGACTCTGATGATCCTTTAGATGCAGGATTAGAAATGTTGGTAAGTCCACCAGGAAAAAGATTGCAATCAATAACTTTATTATCTGGAGGTGAACAAGCCCTGACTGCTTTATCTTTAATCTTTGCAGTGTTTCTTACTAATCCAGCTCCAATATGTGTTCTCGATGAAGTAGACGCACCTCTAGATGATGCGAATGTAACAAGATTTTGCAATCTTTTGACGGAACTAACTAAAATTACATCTACAAGATTTATTATTGTAACTCACCACGCTCTAACCATGTCTAAAATGGACAGACTATACGGCGTAACAATGCCAGAAAAAGGAATTAGCCAACTAGTTGCTGTAGATCTTCAAAAAGCAGAGAGTATGGTTGCTTAATAATGGATGAAGACCAGTTTAAAACTCGCCTAAAAATTGCAAAAAATAAAACCGATAAAGACAAAAAATCTGAAAAGGAAAATAAAGGCTCAAGTATGGGATCAGCCTTCAAAATGAGCACGGAATTGGTATCTGCAGTGGCTGTTGGGACAATTATTGGGTTTATTTTAGACAATTGGTTTGGTACTAAACCCTGGTTAATTTTAATATTTTTTTTTATTGGTGTAGTAGCTGGAATTATGAACGTTATTAGATCAGCAAAAAAAATGCAAAAATAGTAGGAAAATGGCAGCAAATCCAATGTACCAATTCAACGTTTACCGAATTGGCCCAGAAATTAAAATAAATAACATAGATATTTCGTTCACAAACGCGAGCTTGTTTATGATCATAAGTTCACTGGCAATATTAATTATTTTTAATTTAGGCACGAAGAGATCTATCATACCAAATAAAATTCAATTACTTGCGGAACTCAGTTACTCTTTTATTTCAAAAATGATAAGTGATACAGCTGGATCGAAAGCTAAGCCTTACTTTTCTTTCATATTTTCTTTATTCATGTTTGTTTTATTTTGTAACATGTTTGGGATGATACCTTACTCTTTTACTGTCACTAGCCACATCATTGTAACTTTTGTATTAGCAGCATTTATATTTATAGGAGTAACAATAATTGGATTTATTAAACATGGACTTGGATACTTAAAACTTTTTGTGCCAAGTGGAGTTCCAATGGTTTTATTGCCATTAATAGTTGTTATAGAAATAATTTCATACTTAAGTAGACCAATTAGTTTATCAGTTAGATTGTTTGCAAATATGATGGCAGGCCATACGATGATGAAAGTTTTTGGAGGTTTCGTAGTTAGCTTAGGAATTGTTGGGGGCTGGCTACCACTGGGTTTTTCAGTTGCATTAACAGGTTTGGAGATATTAGTTGCTTTTCTTCAAGCATATGTATTTGCAATTTTAACATGTATCTATTTGAATGATGCATTAAATTTACACCATTAATTAACATAAGGAGGATATAATGGAATTAGAAGCAGCAAAAATGATAGGAGCAGGACTAGCAGCAATTGCGCTTGCAGGTGCAGGAGTTGGAATTGGGATAATTTTTGGAAATTATCTTTCAGGTGCAATGAGAAATCCATCCGCAGCTCAAAAGCAGTTTCCAAACTTGCTATTAGGCTTTGCATTAGCGGAAGCGACTGGTTTATTTGGATTAGTTGTTGCATTAATTATTCTTTTCGCGTTTTAATTAATGTTGAAAAAGATAATTTTTCAATTTCTAGCTTTAAGTCTTATCTTTACTTATAGCGCTCAAAGCGCTGAGAGTGGAGGTATGCCCCAGCTTAATCCCGAGTTTTGGATATCTCAAATTTTTTGGTTAGTACTTACTTTTGGATTATTATTTATAATTTTATCTAAGTTCATACTACCAAAGATTAGTAACAATCTTGAAACCAGAAAATCACAAATCTTAGAGAATATCGAAACTGCAGACAAGCAACGGGAAGAAACTGAAAAAAAAGTTAAAGAATTTGATAAAATTATCAATGATACAAAAGTCGAAGCAAAAAACTTCTTTAATAGTGAAAGACAAAAAGTTTTGGACGATATAAACAATAAAAGATTATCTTTAGAAAAGGATATTGAAAAAGAAATAATAAAAGCTGAAGAAGAAATAGACCAAT
This sequence comes from uncultured Pelagibacteraceae bacterium, assembly GCA_902542235.1. GTDB lineage: Bacteria > Pseudomonadota > Alphaproteobacteria > Pelagibacterales > Pelagibacteraceae > Pelagibacter. The sequence continues at coordinate 42,017 of CACBTT010000005.1, read as the reverse complement.
TTAAAAAAACTTCTCAAGAGAAAATTACTAAAATTGCAATTGAGACATCCTCCGATCTAGTTAAAAAATTAATTGGTGAAGATATAAATAAAAGTAGTCTTTCAGCCATAGTTGAAGATCTTTCTAAAAAAGAAATGGAAAAACATAATGGCATTTGATGCAACATTTTGGGTAGCAGTTTCTTTTGTAATATTTTTTGGAGCGCTAATTTATTTAAAAGTTCCGCAAAATATTAATAATTTATTGAGCAAAATGATTACTGATATCAAAAATGAAATTGATGAAAGTGAAAAACTCCGAGCTGAATCTAAAAGACTATTGGATGAGGCGCAAAAGAAGCTAGATACTGCAAAAATTGAGAGTGAAAAGATTATGCACCAGTCAAAAGATGAAACTGAAAGATTTGTGATTGAAATGAATGACAAATTTCATAAATCAGCTGAACTAAAGAAAAGTCTAGCAGAGACTAAAATCTCTCAAATGAAGGATAATGCCATTAAAGAAATTAAAGATACATCAATTAACATTGCTGTAGAATCTGTGAAAAAAATTATTACAACATCTGTCGATAAGTCTAAACTTGACAATTTGTTTAATAAAAATCTTGAAGAAACAAAGACAGAATTAAAGAAAATAAGTTCTTAAACTAAGATAGTTTATCAAATTTTATAAAAATAATGTAAATTAGGGAATATGAATTCGATTGTAATTGGATCAGGTTTTGGTGGCATAGCAGCAGCTCTTAGACTTCGGGCAAAAGGTCATAAAGTTACTTTAATTGAAAAACAAAAAGATTTAGGTGGAAGAGCCAGAGTATTTAAAAGTAATGGGTTTACTTATGATGGTGGACCAACTGTAATAACTGCTCCTTATTTAATTTATGAAATTTTTAAACTTTTTAATAAAAATCCAGATGATTACATAAAAATAAAAGATTTGGATACTTGGTACAGATTTGTTTTTGAAGATGGAAGCCATTTCGATTATTCAGCAGATGAAAAGAAAATGGAAGAGCAAATTGCATTAATCAACCATAAAGACGTTGTGGGTTACAGAAATTTACTTAAATTTACAAAAAAAATATTTGATAAGGGTTATTCAGAATTATCAGATGTGCCATTTGATAAACCTTCATTTATGTTTAAGCAAATTCCTGCATTGCTAAGTTTAAAAAGTTATAAATCTGTTTATTCTTTGGTTAGTGGTTTTATTGAAAATGAAAAACTAAGAAGGCTATTTAGTATGCACCCATTATTGGTGGGTGGAAACCCTTTTACTACAACCTCAATATATGGATTAATTTTGTATTTAGAAAAAAAATGGGGAATTCATTATTCTATGGGTGGAACGGGACAAATCATAAAAGGTTTTGAGAAATTGATGTTAGAAGAAGATGTTACAATTATTAAAGGTAAAGAAGTTAAAAACTTGCTTACAGAAAATAAAAGAGTTGTCGGGGTTGTGACAAGTGAAGATGAGGAAATTAAAGCAGATAACGTAGTTTGTAATGCAGATCCTCCCGGTGTTTATTCAAAAATGCTAAATAATCAAAAATATAACACCTTATTTAATTGGAAGATTAATAGAATGGAATATTCAATGGGATTGTTTGTTTATTATTTTGGAACAAAAAAAAAATATCAAAACGTTGAACATCATACTATAAAGTTTGGTGATAAGTACAAAGAACACTTGGATGACATATTTGTAAACAAAAAATTAAATAACGATATAAGCTATTACCTACATAGGCCTACCGCGACTGACTCGAGTATGGCACCAAAAGACCATGATTGCTTTTATGTATTAGTGCCTGTACCTAATAATAAATCAGGAATAAACTGGTCAATCGAAGGTGAGAAGCTAAAAAAACTTGTGATAGATAAAATGGAAAAAAGTTTATTACCTAACTTAAGAGAAAATATTGTAGATGATTTTTATTTAACTCCTGATTATTTTGAGAATGAATTAAACACAAAATATGGCTCTGGTTTTTCAATTCAGCCAAAATTTTCTCAATCAGCATACTTTAGATTTCATAATAAATCTGAGGTTTATGAGGGTTTATATTTTGTTGGAGCGGGCACTCATCCTGGAGCTGGTGTTCCAGGGGTCCTATCATCCGCAAAGGTCTTAGATAAAATTTTGTAATGAATGAACAAAATTATTTGTCGATATACGCTAAATCTTTTAATTGGGCAGGTTTCTTTTTACCAAAACAAGTCTACTCTGATTGCTCTAATTTGTACGATTTTTGTAGATACATAGACAATATAGCAGATGAAAAAGGTGAACTTGATACGAAATTAAAAAATTTCAATAATTTCAAAGAAGATTTCAAATTAAAAAATGAAAATAACCAAATAATTAAAAATATGTGGTCTTTAATAAATAAATTTGGAATATCACAAAAAATAATTGATGATTTATTCGATGGCGTCGAGGCTGATATAAAATCAAAAGTAGAAATCAACACTGACAAAGATCTATATGTTTATTCATATAGAGTGGCTGGAACAGTTGGATTAATGATGGCAAAAATTTTAAATGTCAAAGAAAGATCAGCACTTTTAGGAGCAATTGACTTGGGTATTGCAATGCAATTAACTAATATTTCAAGAGATGTTATTGAAGATGAAAGCAATAATAGGTTTTATATAAAAAAAAATTTTGATGAAATTAAAAGAATTCTAAAAATTGCTGACAAATTTTATAATAATTCGTTTATATCAATTAAAAAAATTCCATTCTTTTTAAGATTTTCAATTTTGGTTGCAAGACGAGTATATAGACAAATTGGAAATGAAATCTTAAAAAAAGAAAACTTAGAAAATTTCAATAAATCAGGAAAAATTTATGTAAACAATTTGGGAAAAGTCTTACATACAGTGCTATCTATTGGCGATTTAATTAAATTATATTTTGTAAAAGAAGATAAGAAACTTACAATAAAAGAGCATGAGATAATAATGCAAGATATTGAGTATAATGAAAGATTTTGATTATATAATTATTGGAGGCGGGTGTGCAGGCTTAACATTGGCTTATGAGTTAGAGTATCACGATAAACTTAAAAATAAGACTTTAGCAATTATTGAAAAAAGAGATGAATATAAAAGAGACAAAACTTGGTCATATTGGAAAACTGTACCTCACAAGTTTGATGACTGTGTAAAAAAAAGATGGAAAGATTATACAATCAATTTTAAAGGAAATGTTGAATATAAAGATTGTAAAGAAACTCCTTACGAAAGTATTGATAGTGGACTATTCTACAAAAAAGTTTTAAATAAAATCAATAAAAATCCTAATATTCAATTCTTTAAAGATATTAGTGAAGTAAATACAGAAAACGCAATTTTATTTAACAGTTTGCCAAATCTTGATAATAAAGATTCTAATTTATGGCAACACTTTCAAGGTGTTGAGATTGAAACCGAAAAAGATTTTTTTGATGATCAAATAATGAATTTAATGGACTTTGATTGTGATCAAAAAAAAAGTGTTCATTTTTTCTATACACTACCCTATTCAAAAAAATCAGCTTTAATCGAAACTACGTGGCTTTCTAAAATGGAAGATGATAGTGAAAAAGATTATGATAAACAAATTATTGATTACATCGAAAACACTCTAAAATTAAAAAAATATAAAATTAATTATAAAGAAGTTGGAGCCATACCATTATTTTATCCAAAATTTAAAAACGACAAAAATACGATTAATATTGGAACTGCTGGAGGTATGACGCGTTTAAGTACTGGCTATACTTTCCTAAATATTCAAGAACAAGCAGAATATATTACCCAAAACATTGATAAAATAACCCAAATTAGAGCTTTCAATATAAAAAGTAAGTATAAGTTTTTAGATAATGTTTTTTTGAAAGTCCTAGCTGAAAAGCCAGAGATCATGCCAAATATTTTCTTCAAAATGTTTAAAAGCAAGTCAAAAACAGTAATAAATTTCCTTTCCAATAAAAGTAATATTTTCGAAGACTTATCCATTATATTAAAGATGCCAAAATGGATTTTTATTAAAGCTGTATTTAAATAATGATCAACAAAATAAATTTTTTTCATTCTATTATTTTTTTTAATATCTGTATTTTTTTTTCTGCTTTTGAGGTATTGAGAGATAATTCGTTTATACTTTTTAGTTTTTTTTTAATTCTTACAATTGGTATCTCTCACGGTGCGCTGGATCATGAAAAGGGTAAAAAACTTTTAAAAATTTATAAAATTAAAAATACAGAAGTGTTCTATATAACTTATATAGGTATTGCTATTTTTGTTATTTTAATTTGGATTTTAAGTCCAATATTGTTGCTTTCGCTTTTTTTAATAGTTGCAGCATATCATTTTGGCAAAGAGGATAGTGACTTTATCGAAACAAAAAATGTTAATTTTTTAGAAATTTTTTATTTTATTAAAGGATCATTGGTTATTTCAACGCCCTTACTGTTTCATAAAGCTGAAACAATCGAAATTTTTAAAATGTTAAATTTTTCAATAGATCAAAATATTGTGGCTAATAATTTTTTAATTCTCTCAGTTATATTATCAGTGCTAAGTAATTTTGTTATATATAGAGGTAATAATAATGATTTAAGATCAATTCTTTTTTTAGATAGTTTTTCAATAATTATTTTAAACTATTTTTTTAACCCTATATTAGCTTTCACAATTTATTTCTGCTTTCTTCATTCTATAAGACACTCACTAAGTTTAATTGGTGAAATAAATAAAAATTTGATGAAAGGATTTCCTATTTTTTTACGAAAAATTATTCCACTTACAGTAATTACAGCAATAATGTATTTAATAGTTTTTTATTTTATTTCAGAAAAATTTGGTATAGATGAAAGTATTATTAAAATAATATTTGTTGGATTGGCTTCATTGACCTTTCCTCATATTTTACTTGAGTTCATGGTAGAAAAAAAATGAAAAATAAAACTATAAATCTAATTGGATGGATATTGTTCATTATATCTTCAATTGGTTTCATCATCTCAAGTGTAGGAAGTTTTTGGGCCATGTTTGGAAGCTTTTTTTTTTTTATTGCTTGTATAGTATTTTTAATTCCATTTTTTAAAAAGGATGAAAATGAGTAACAAAAATTTAAAAATTTATTTAGCTGCACCAAGAGGATTTTGTGCAGGAGTTGATAGAGCAATTGAAATTGTAAAAAAGAGTATAGATAAATTTGGTGCTCCAGTTTATGTGAGACACGAAATTGTACATAACAAACATGTTGTAGAAAGTTTAAAAAAAATAGGAGCGATATTTGTTGAAGAATTAGATGAAATCAAAGATAAGTCTAGACCAGTTATATTCTCAGCACATGGAGTGCCAAAATCTGTTCCAGAGGAAGCTTCTAATTTAAATATGATGTTTGTAGATGCAACATGTCCTCTAGTATCTAAAGTTCATAGAGAAGCAGAAAACTTAAACAAACAAGGTCATCATATATTATTAATAGGACACAAAAACCATCCAGAAGTCATAGGAACTATGGGTCAATTACCAAAAGGTTCAATAGATTTGATTGAAAATATTGAGGATGCAAATAAGTATGAAAATATCTCAAATAAACAGCTATCTTTCATAACTCAAACAACACTCTCTGTAGATGATACCAAAGATATAATTGCAGCTTTAAAATCTAAATATCCAGATATTAAAGAACCCAAAAAAGATGACATATGTTATGCAACAACAAATAGACAATCGGCAGTTAAAGAAATAGCAAATAAATGTGATATGTTTTTTGTAATTGGAAGTAGGAATTCATCTAACTCGGTAAGATTAGTTGAGGTTGCTAAAAACTCTGGTTGTAGTTCTGCTGAGTTAATACACTCAGAAAGTCCAGTGCCTATAGATAAAATTAAAGGATGTAATACGATTGGAATCTCATCAGGTGCTTCAGCACCAGAAATACTTGTTGAAAAATTTATAGCAGAGTTAAAAGATCAATTTACAGTAAACATAGAAGAAGTAGAAATCGTAAAAGAAAATATTACTTTTAAAATTCCTGGAAAATTAAATTAATGGCTGTTTATACTAAAATTAATAATAAGCAGATAAAATTTATCGAGAGGAAATATAATATTGGAAAAATAGAAAATTATTCAGGTATAAAAAAAGGTATTGAAAATACCAACTTCCTTTTAAAGACAAAGAAAAATAAATATATTTTAACTATTTACGAAAAAAGAGTTCAGAAAAAAGATCTCCCATTTTTTGTTAATCTTATGTCTGGTTTATCTAGATTAAAAGTAAAATGTCCAATACCTATAAAAGATAAAAAGGGTAAATATTTATTTAACTTAAAAAATAAAAAAGCTTGTATTGTCAGTTTCCTGGAAGGAAAAGATAAAGAACAACTAAATAATAAGGATTGTTTTATAGTTGGAAAAAATGCAGCACTTCTTCATGAGGCTTCAAAAAAATTAAAATTATATAGAAAAAATTCTCTATCAATTAATTCATGGGGATCAATTCTAAATAAAATAGACAATAAAATTAATAAATTGTCTAAAAACTTAAAAGATTTAATGAAAGATGATTTGAGAAATCTCAAAAAAAAATGGCCTAAAAAAATGCCAAATGGAATAATTCATAGCGATCTTTTTATTGATAATATTTTTTTCAATAAAGGTAAATTTCATGGATTTATAGATTTTTATTTTTCAGCTAATGATTTTCTATCTTATGAATTAGCAACCTGCATTAACGCTTTATGTTTTAAAAAGAAAAATAGAAAATTTGTATTAGATAAAAAAAGATCCTCAAATTTATTAAAGGGCTACCAATCTGTTAGAAAATTAACAGAAATTGAAAAAAGAAATTTTAATACTTTGTGTAGAGGATCGGCTTTAAGATATCTTTTAACTAGATCTTATGATTATTTAAATACTCCTAAAAATGCTGTCATTAAAATCAAAGATCCAAAGGAGTATATAGATAAGTTGAATTTTCATAGAAATCTAAGCTCATTTAAGGATTATTCTTGATGATTAAAATTTACACAGATGGATCATGCATTGGAAATCCAGGAAATGGTGGTTGGGCGGCAATTATTATTGATAATGGAAAGAAAACTCAAATTAAAGGAAGCAAAAAAGAAACAACAAATAATCAAATGGAATTACTTGCCCCCATTAAAGCTTTAAAAAAAATTCCAAAAGGAAGCAAGGTTCAAATATTTACAGATTCTAAATATGTAAAATCTGGAATAACTGAATGGATACATAATTGGAAAAAAAATGGTTGGAAAACAGCAAATAAAAAAGAAGTTAAGAATAAAGAACTTTGGACAGAATTAGATAACCTATCAAATACATTTGAGATTAAATGGAGTTGGGTAAAAGCACATTCAACAGACAAACTTAATAATGAAGTGGATTTATTGGCAAGGTCTTCTGTAGCAATATAGGTGCACCTAGCAACAGAACGCCCCTTAACCAACGGAAACCGTTAATCCAATTCAAATATCAATTTAGGAACAGCACGAAGTTTACACGAAGTTTGAAGTCTCGTTCCGAACCGTTATAGTCGCATTTGCGTCTATAACGTAAACATTTTATTTGATTAAATACTTGTCTAAAGTTTTTTTATCTGAAACAACAACAAAATCGTCATAATGAATTGTCTGATCTGGATAACCGTTTCCATTTGTATCAGTATCTCTATATGGACCTAGTTTTATAAAAGTGTGTTTATAAGTTCCTTTCCATCCACCAAAAGTTATTCCTAAATAATTCATAATTAAAGTGTCATCCTTATAAACTTTGATAAAACCATCCTCAGTATTTGAATTTTTAATACCTATTTTGTAAGTCGTCCATTTACCTAATGGTGTTGAATTAAAATCAATTTTTTCTAATTTTTTACAATTATTTGATACCGTATTATTTTCTTTGCTTAAAGAATTACAATTTAAAATACTAATCTCTTTTTGATCACGTCGTTTAATACTATATGTCTGCCAATTTTTTGAATTCGATTTTTTAACAAAATGATTTTCTACTTTATATTTAACATGATCATGGAGATTCCAACTAACATTTGCCTTGCCACCCGTATCTCCTCCAATGCTAAGTTTGCCTCCCGACCAATATAGATTCATCCCAAATAAAGGACTTTTTTTCATATTTTTAAATTCATTCATAAATTGACTAAACATCAACCTATCGTTTACAAATTTAAAATTTTCTGGAAACCTAATCCTAAAACCGTACCATATTTCTTTATTTTTAGCATTTTTCTTTTTAGTAAATATCTCTGCTCTTTCAGAATAAAAGTTTTTTCCGCAGCATTTATTCCATTCATTCTTTACTGTTACAGATAAAAAAGTATTTCCATCAGGATCTTTTTTAAATTTATAAGGTTTTTTACCTGGACTATTTCCAATATTTTTGCTTTTTTTTATATATTGAAAATTTAATTTACCGCCCTAAAATTTTCATAAAAATTCCATGGTGACTTAGTTTCTTTATTCACATAATCAGGAACTAGCACTTTTTCCCAACAATTAGCGGGAATTGAAAATGATAAAATTAAGAAAAATGATAACAAAAATTTCTTCATAGTACCAAAGTATAACTAGTTTAGTGGAGGGAGTTTTCCAACAACTTTTTCTTTTGTCTTCCCTATTCTAACTTCATCAAAATAGATCACTTGAGTAGGCATTTCTTTAAATACACTAAATCTATAAATACCAAACTTAAAATACATATTATCATCTCTTTTTGTGGGACCGGTATATTCATATGTTAATTTATTATTTACCCAAACTTTCAAAAACCCATTCTCTTTATTTGTCCATTTTGCATTTAGTAATATATCATTCCATTGTCCTAAAATTTGTTCTTTAGTTAATAATTGAGTTGCATGACCTCCTGGCACTCTAACTGTATTAACAATTCCATATCCATTATTAAAATTTGTGAAATACCACGGTGGTACCTGACTTTCTCCAAATTTTTTTCTATTTTTAATCTGAACAATTATTGTTCTATTTGGATCTGCAATTTTGTAATCTTTTGGAAAATATATTGACCATGCATACCAATAATTACCTTTTGAAAAATCTTTACCGTGAAACTCATGTCTTTCCGCATAATGTTTGCAGTCATCCCTGCCTGGTGGTTTGTATTTACCACAATCTCCAGATCTAAGTTCGAAACGTATTGATTTTTCACCTGCTCTAACAGGATAACCATCCTTTTTATCAACAATTTGGATACCATGCTCTTTAAAAGGACTACCATCTGGTATCCTGTAATATTTGTTTCCTGAAACTACATCTTTGGGTAATGACTGATATTTAATATCTCCAAAAACCGCGCTACACACAAAAAAATTAATAATTAAAATTCTTAATATTTTCATAAAATGAATAATAACACGAAGTTGAAAGTCAAGAAATCTTCAAAATGAACAAAACACTACACGAAGTTTTACACGAAGTTTTTGAAAAAGTGTTATTTTCTGTATATTATTAATCAAGGGACGAGAAACAGAACGCCCCCTTAATTCAAATATTTATCTAAAGTTTTTTTATCTGAAACAACAATAAAATCATCAAAATGTATTGATTGATCTGGGTATCCCGTCCCATTTGGATCAGAGTTTCTATATAGGCCTATTCTTATTAAACTACTATAATAGTTACCTTTCCAGTCAAAGGTGATACCGTTATAGTTCATAATTAAATTATTATCTTTGTAGACTTTAACATAACCATCTTCTTTTTTTGAATTTTTAATCCCGATTTTAAATGTTGTCCATTTTCCAAGTTCATTAACTTCGATTTTTTTTTTAATTTTTTTGATTTTGTTACAAAAACTTGGTTTCTCACCTGAATTTAAATAACCTTTTTTTTTCCAAATTGGCTTTCCGTCAAGATCATAACAACAAATTCCCCGAGTAAAATATTCTTCACAACCAGAGCAATTATTTTCATTATTACAGGTCGAAACATTCCCATAATCTGTATCTCTCTCTTTAATTTTATTTAATACCCAACTATCATTTACTTTTAAATATTGATATCTTATTGCATGTTTTTTGTGTTCTTTTTTGTTCCATTTTATTGTTGCTCTTCCCCCAGTGTCTCCACCAAGATCTAATTTATTTCCATTTTCATAAAAACGAATGCCTAATAGAGGACTTTTTTTCATATTATCAAAATTATTTTTAAACTGATTTATTAGTACTCTGTCATTTATGTGATTAAAATCCTTTGGAAGTCTTACTTTGAATCCATACCATATTTCTTTATTTAAAGTTTTTTTTCCTTTTACTTGGAACTCTGCTCTCTCAGTATTATTCCAACTTCCGCAACATTTATTCCAACCATGCTTAACTGTAATTTCTAAGAACTTATTGCCATCAGTATCTTGTTTTATTTTAAAAGGTTTGTTTCCTTTCCCTTTATTATTTATTTCATATTTCTTAAGATTCACTTTTCCTAATTTCTGATCCTCAAAATCATCGAAAAAATTCCAAGGAGATTTTGTTTTTTTATTTACATAATCCGGGATAGGAACTTTTTCCCACCCATAAGCAGTAATTGAAAAAGAGAAAATTAAGAAGAATGAAAGTAAAACTTTTTTCATAGGTTATAATAAATCTAATATTCCATCTGCTGAAGATAAACCGCATTGCTTAGTCTCTTTCTCAACTTGAATATTATTAACTTCTAAGTTTTGAATAACCATAGCATAACGATTTGAGCGAACACCCATTCCTTTTGAATTTCTATCTACTTCTGCACCAATTGCTTTTGTAAATAATAGATAAGGATCTGATAACATTGTAATTTTGCCAGCTGCATTATTCGCTACTCCCCAGGCATTCATAACAAAAGGATCATTTACAGATAAACAAAATATATTGTCAATTCCTTTAGCTTTTATTTTATCGGCATTAGCTACATATCCAGGAAGATGGAGTTTTGAACAAGTTGAGGTAAAAGCGCCAGGTAATCCAAATAAAATAACTTTACCATTTCCTAAAATATCTCTAATTTTGCTAGTTTGTGGTTCACCATCTATTAGATGGAAAATTTCTATATCAGGAATTTGATCTTTTATTTTTAATTTCATATGGAATTAATTACATAATCTTTAACTTTATTTATATCATTTGATATAACTTTAAATTTTTCTTCTCTATCATAAACATATTTAAGACTATCTGGTAAACTTTCAGTTTTTGAGATTGCATCTTCTATTGCTTTTGGAAACTTACATGGGTGTGCTGTAGATAAAACAACACAATTTTGTTCTAGCCCAAGTTTTTTTGCGGCACCAATTCCAACCGCAGTATGTGGATCAACTACAACTTTATATTCTTTGTTTATATCTTTTATCATTTGGATAGTTTCGTTTTCATCTAACATTTCAGATGTAAAATTCTTTTTTATTTCATCTAAGTCACTATTATCGATTTGATAAGTATTGTTTTTTATTCTATTCATTACATCTTTCGTAACATCTGAATTACATTCTTTTACATCGTATAAAAGTCTCTCAAAGTTACTTGCTATCTGGATATCCATGCTAGGAGTATTTGTTTCTTCAACTTTCTTTTGAGTATAATCCCCGCCAGAAATTGCTCTATGAAGGATGTCATTTTTGTTAGTAGCTACAATAAGTTTATCAATTGGAAGACCAAGTTTTTTTGCTAGATAACCAGCATAAATATCTCCAAAATTTCCAGTTGGAACAGAAAAAGACAGAGGCTGTCCATTGCCTATTTTAAAATAAGCATAAAAATAATAAACAGCTTGAGCAACAATTCTTGCCCAATTAATTGAATTAACGCCTGACATATTTATTGAGCTAGAAAATTTTTCATCATTAAACATTGCTTTAACTAGATTTTGACAGTCATCAAAGTTACCCTCAATAGCAATATTGAATACATTTTTTTCTTCATGGATTGTCATCAGTTTTCTTTGCACTGGTGAAATTCTGTTATTTGGATGTAATACAAAAACATTTAAATTCTTTTTGCCTTTTAAAGCATCAATAGCAGCTGCACCTGTGTCTCCTGAAGTTGCTACAATAATATTAATTTTTTTTTGCTCATTTCCTAAGTGATATTGATAGAAATTTCCTATTAATTGCATTGCAATATCTTTAAAAGCAAGAGTTGGGCCATGATAGAGTTCTAAGATTTTTAAATTTCCTAAATCAGAAATTTTTACAACATCTTCTGCTCTAAAATTTGAGTAAGATTTTGATACTGTGGAAATTAATTCTTCTTTAGTCATAAAATCACCAATAAATGGGAAAATTATTTCGGCTGCTAATTCATTGTAATTAAGACTACTTAGTTTGTTTAGTTCATCTTTACTAAATGGTTTGATTGACTTTGGTACAAAAAGACCCCCATCATCAGCTAAACCTTTCAAAAATACGTTTTTAAATGAAAAATGATCTGAATTATTTCTAGTGCTTATATATTCCATCAGTAATTTTTTTTTCTAAAATATAAATATATTAAAAAAATGGAAACAGCTAATGAAAACCATGTAAGAGCATACTTTAAGTGGTTGTTTGAAATATTGGCTCCAATTTGTTTTGACTGAGGATAAATTCCTTCCTGCTTGCTAATATTGTTGATAATGAATGGAGAAAATTCTTTACCTGTATAGGTCAATAAATCTTCATCTTTAAGCGTGAACCAATAATTCTTATTTATGTCATTATCTGGCTTGAAATAATTAAATTTGCTTTTTAATTTTAAAACTCCCTCAAATTTACTCTCATTTGAAACATACTTTTTAGATTTAAAATCTCTTGGAACCCAACCCCGATTTATTAAATAGCTTTTATTATTAATACTAACTGGATTTATAATATCAAATCCTGGTTCTCCTTTTTCATTTAAGGAATATAAATAAATTATTTTTGAATTATCTAATATTCCTTCAAATTTGATTTTTTTAAAGTTAATTGGATTGCTTCCATTAAAATCTACTGGATCGCTTTTTAAAGATTGATCAATTGAATTTATTAAATCAAGCTTCCAATTTAGTCTAACTATTTGCCAAGTACCTAACGACAAAAAAACTAAAATAAAAAAGTATACAAAGATTGAAAAAGATAGCTTATTTTTCAAGAACTATTAACTTCCCCAAATGTAAATAGCTGCAAATAAGAACAACCAGACAACGTCAACAAAGTGCCAGTACCAAGCAGCAGCCTCAAAACCAAAGTGATGTTCTTTAGTAAAATGTCCTAATTTACCTCTCCATAAGCAAACCGCTAAAAAAATAGTTCCAATTAAAACGTGGAAACCATGAAACCCTGTGGCCATATAGAATGTAGCTCCATAAATATGACCTGAAAAACTAAATGTTGCATGTTGGTATTCGTATATTTGCAATAATGTAAAGAATGCTCCTAAAATTACTGTACAAATTAGACCATTTATGAATCCTTTTCTGTCGTCCTCTAATAAAGAATGGTGTGCCCAAGTTACTGTTGTACCAGATAAAAGTAGGACAAGAGTATTTATAAGCGGGATGTCCCATGGATCAAAAGTTTCAATATCTTTTGGTGGCCATACATTTCCCATGAATTCATTTGGAAACAAACTTGCATCAAAGTATGCCCAAAACCATGCAACAAAAAACATTACTTCAGACGCTATAAATAATGTCATTCCATATCTGTGATGAATTTGAACTACAGGTGTATGATGACCTTTGTGCTCAGCTTCGATTACAACATCTCTGAACCACATAAAGGCACAATAAATTATAAGTAAAAAACCTAAAACCATCGCCCACATGACTTTACTGTGAAAATAATAAACAGATCCAACAGCTGTAACTAGTGTTGCTATAGATGTAGCTAAAGGCCAAGGACTAGGGTCAACTAAATGATAATCATGTTTTTGACCAGATGCAGACATTTATTTTAACTCTCTTTTTTTTCGTTTTTATAATATTCAGATGAGAAAAAAGTATATGACATAGTAACATCTTCAACTCTAGATGTTTTTGGATCATTTACTAATTCTGGATCTAAGTAAAAAACTAGTGTGTAACTTGCCTTTTCCCCTGGATCTAGTGTTTGTTTTTCAAAGCAAAAACAGCCTAATTTATTAAAATATGCTCCAAATGATGATGGAGAAACATTATATGTAGCTACAGCAGATGAAATTTCATCTCCTGTGTTTTCCACTTCAAATTTAATTCTGTATACCTTGCCTGGCTGAACATCCATTGTTTTTTGATCAACATCAAAATTCCAATCAAGAGCACTGTTAACGTTGGTATCTAATCTTACATTTATTTTTTTATCTAAAACTATATTAGGAGCTTCTTTCGATATTTGTGTTGTGCCACCAAAGCCAGTTACTCTACAAAATAAATCATACAAAGGCACAGCTGCAAAAGACAATCCCAACATAAAGACAAAAATTCCTGCTAGAATTAGTGGAGTTAAAGTATTTTTTTTAATCATAGAGGTCTTTCAAATACTCCAATATTAAATAGTGTGAAAATAAATAAGAAAACTATAAATGCAACTAAACCAACTGCTGTCCATAAATTTTTCTTTTTTAATTTTTGATCTTTAACTATCATAAAATTTTATCCACCAAGAAAAAAACAAATATTAAAAATAAGTAAATAATTGAATAGCTGAAAATATGTCTAGCTTTCTTTATGTTAAATTTTCCAACTTTATAGTTGTAAAGCTGGTAACAAATTAAATTATAATAAAATGTAAGAAGTAAGCTAAGTATTAAGAAAACTTCACCGACAAATCCAATGTAATATGGAAAAAAAATTGTAGGTATCATTAGCAAAGAATAAATTAAAATATTCTTTTTTGTATCCTGAATTCCATTGGTTACTGGAAGCATTGGAATACCTGCTTTTTTATAATCATCAGCTTTGTATAAGCTTAATGCCCAAAAGTGTGACGGTGTCCAAAAGAAAATTATTAAGAAAAAAGCAATCGACTCCAACGAAATAGAATTTGTTGCTATTGCCCATCCAATTACTGGTGGTAAAGCTCCTGATGCTCCACCTATAACAATATTTTGTGGAGTTTTTCTTTTTAACCAGATTGTATAAACAAATACGTAAAATAAGATCGTAAACAATAATAGAAATGATGATAAAGCATTTGTAACAAAATATAAGCTTACAACTGAAATAATTGACAGAGATGTTCCAAAATATAATGCTTGGTTTCTGTTCAGCTTTCCTCTTGGAATTGGACGTAAGCACGTTCTAGACATTAATTTATCTAAGTCAGCTTCATACCACATGTTAAGTGCACCTGCTGCACCAGCGCCAAAGGCTACAATTAATATTCCAATAACTGATTGTTGAAATGAAACTGAAGTTGGAGCTGTTAATAGACCAACAGCACAAGTGAAAATAACAAGAGACATTACCCTTGGTTTCATTAACTTTAATAATTCAGTAATAATACCTAGTTCGTAATATGATTTTTTTACTTTAGAATACGTCGTAGCCATTATAATTTTTATATCTTGAGACGTTACTAACTACTAGATTTTTCAGTACCTTCATAATCTTCAAACTTTGGTAATTCATCGAAAGTATGAAAATTTGGTGGTGATGGAACTGTCCACTCTAATGTTGTGGCCCCTTCTCCCCATGGGTTTTGTGCTGCTTTTTTCTTTTTTGCAAAAGCGTAGATTAAATTAGCGAAAAATACCACTAAGCCAACTACAGAAATATATGAGCCGATTGAAGAGATATAATTCCAATCAGCAAATGCATCCGGATAATCAGCGTATCTTCTCGGCATTCCAGCCAATCCTAAGAAATGTTGTGGAAAGAAAACTAAATTTACACCTATGAAAGTTAACCAAAAATGAAGTTGTCCCATCCACTCAGAATATTCATACCCTGACATTTTACCAAACCAATAATAGAAGCCTGCAAATATTGCAAAAACAGCTCCCAAAGATAATACATAGTGGAAGTGAGCTACAACATAATAAGTATCATGCAATGCAGTATCTACCCCAGCGTTTGCTAGAACTACACCCGTTACTCCTCCAACTGTAAATAAAAATATAAATCCTAAAGCCCAAACCATTGGGGTTTTGAATGATATAGATCCTCCCCACATTGTAGCAATCCATGAAAATATTTTAATTCCTGTTGGGACAGCGATAATCATTGTTGCTGCTAAGAAATACGCTTTAGTATCAGTATCTAAACCAACTGTGTACATGTGGTGAGCCCAAACAACAAAACCTACAATTCCAATTGCTACCATCGCGTAAGCCATTCCTAAATATCCAAAAACTGGCTTCTTTGAAAACGTAGATACGATATGACTGATCATTCCAAATCCTGGTAAGATTAGAATATAAACTTCTGGATGACCAAAAAACCAGAATAAATGTTGGAATAATGTTGGGTCTCCACCTGTTTGTGCATCAAAAAATGCAGTACCAAAATTTCGATCTGTTAGAAGCATAGTAATTGCTCCAGCTAACACTGGTAACGAAAGTAATAATAAAAATGCTGTAACTAATATTGACCATGCAAATAATGGCATCTTGTGCAAAGTCATTCCAGGAGTTCTCATATTTAAAATAGTTGTAATAAAATTAACTGCTCCTAAAATTGAAGAAGCTCCTGCGACGTGTAAACTTAAAATTGCTAAATCCATTGCTGGACCTGGTTGACCTGCAGTAGAAGATAGAGGTGGATAAATCGTCCAGCCACCACCGACACCTTGTGCACCTGGAGGTCCATCTACAAAAATTGATGAAAGTAATAAAATAAATGCAACAGGCAATAACCAAAAAGAAATATTATTCATTCTTGGAAATGCCATATCTGGTGCTCCAATCATTATCGGCACGAACCAGTTTCCAAAACCACCAATCATCGCTGGCATGACCATAAAGAAAATCATTATTAATCCATGTCCTGTTACCAAAACATTATAAAGATGGTAGTTACCACCTAAAACATCATCACCAGGGTGCATTAATTCCATTCTCATCAAAACTGAAAAAGCTGTTCCAATAACTCCTGCAATAATCGCAAAAATTAAATACATTGTTCCAATATCTTTATGATTTGTAGAATATGCCCATCTCTTCCAACCTGTTGGAGTATGATGATCGTGAATATGTGCTACTTCTGAACTCATTTTTATTTACTCGCTACTAGTTTTTTATTAATTAAATTTTCATCTTTTGCAAATTTTATCTTCGCCTCTGAAAGCCAAATTTGGTAATCTTCTTCTGAAACTACTTTAACTTCAATTGGCATAAAAGCATGTTTAATTCCACATAACTCAGAACATTGTCCGTAATAAGTCCCAACTTTTTCAGCTTTGAACCAAGTTTCATTTACTCTTCCTGGCATTGCATCCCTTTTAACTCCAAATGCTGGTAATGCCCATGCATGAAGCACATCATTTGCAGTAATTAAAACTTTAACTACTTTATTAACTGGAACAACGACTACATTATCTGTTGCTAACAATCTTGGCTGACCTTCTTTTAAATCCTTCTCTTCGATCATATAAGCATCAAAAATTATATTTTCATCTGGGTACTCGTATCCCCAATACCATTGATATCCAATTGCTTTAATAGTTACATCAGCTTTAGGAATTGCATCTTGTGAATATAAAACTTTAAATGACGGAACTGCCATCACGATCAAGATTAAACAAGGAACTAATGTCCAAACAATTTCAACTAAAACATTATGTGTTCTTTTAGATGGATTAGGATTTCTCGATGCTCTAAATCTTACCATCACATAAAGCATTAAAAATAAAACAAACGCACTTATAGCAACTATGATTGGTACTAACATATAGTCATGAAACCAAACTATATCTCTCATAGTTTGCGATGCAGGCTCTTGGAAACCTAATTGCCAATTTTTTGGTTGGTTTGCAAACGCCTCAACTGAGTAAATTAATGCTATAAAAACAAAAAATAGTTTCTTCATTTGTTTTCTATATAGATCGAAAATATTATAAAAAATACTAGAGAATTCGCGACAATTTATCAATTTTGCAAATAATTAATCACAGATAACGCGGATATAACCGCAGTTTCAGACCTTAAAATGTTATCACTTAGTTTTATCGATTGAGACCCTTTAAAGTTTAGAATCTTTTTAATTTCACTGGCTGAATAATCCCCTTCAGGACCAATTAAAAGACAATTTGGTTTTGAATTAGAAATTTTAATTTTTTTATTATTCGTATTTAAATCTCCAAAAATTAAATTTATATCTGAAATGTTTGACAGGAAATTATCTAATGACTGAGGTTTTTCAATTGAGGGAATATTTATTCTATTACTTTGCTCACACGACTCTATAATTATTTTATTTAATCTCTCATTATTTACTTTTCTAACAATTGTCCTTTCAGAAATAATTGGTACAAATTTTGTTACTCCAAGCTCAGTTGCTTTTTGTATCATGAAGTTAAAATAATTTGATTTAATGGGTGAGAAGGCTAACCAGATTTCTTGCCCTTTATCTTTTTGTCTTAATTGTTCAACAACCTTAAAATTTAAGCTGCTTTTTGAAATTTCAGTTACAATTGACTTCCATTCTCCAGATTTATTAAAAACTGAAAAGGTCTCTCCTTGTTTAATCCTCATTACTTTCAATAAATAATGTGACTGAGACTTAGTTAAATTAGTTTCTAAATTAATTGATAATTTTTCTGGATAAAATATTCTAATATTGCTCATTATATTTAAATTAATTTATGAAAAAAATTAAAGCAATCATATTTGATGCATACGGCACCCTATTTGATGTTAATTCTGCAGCTGAAAAATGTAAGGAAAAATTAGGAGGTAAATGGGAAGGATTTGCCAATTATTGGAGAACTACACAGCTTGAATACACTTGGCTTAGAAGTTTAATGAGAAGACACAAAGATTTTTGGCAAATTACTGAAGATAGTTTGGATAAATCTATGAATTTTTACAATATTGATAATTCAATGAGATCAGAACTATTAAATTTATATAAAGTGCTTTCACCATTTATAGAAGTAAGGGATGCTTTAAAAAAATTAAAACAATTAAATTATAAATTAGCAATTCTATCAAATGGTACACCTGACCTTTTAAATGAACTTGTAGTTAGCAATCAATTAAAAGATATTTTTGATGATATTTTTTCTGTAGAAGAAGCTGGTATTTTTAAACCAGATTCAAAAGTATATGATCTTCCAATAAATAAATATAATATTGAAAAGAATGAAGTTTTATTCTTAAGTGCTAATACTTGGGATGTTTCTGGTGCAGGGAATTATGGATACAACACAGTTTGGGTGAATAGAAATAATAATATTTTTGATAAATTAGATTTTGAACCTAACCAACAAATAAGTAATTTATCAGAATTGCTTGATTTAATTTAGATATATCCTATATGAACAACATGATAAATATCGAAGTAGAAAAAATTATAGATCCAACACCAGCATCAGATGGTGCAGGAGTTAAATTAAAAAGAAGTATTGGTGTTGAACCAAATTATTATGATCCATTTTTAATGTTAGATGAATTTGGATCAGAAAATAAAGACGATTATATTGCAGGCTTTCCTCCTCATCCACACAGAGGAATTGAAACAGTTACATACATGTTGGCTGGGAGTTTCGAACATAAAGATAGTACAGGTGGCCAAGGAAAAATGACTGCAGGAGATGTGCAATGGATGAAAACTGGTAGTGGTATAATTCATTCTGAAATGCCAGCTATGAACGATGGAAAACTTCATGGTTTTCAATTATGGATTAATATGCCTGCTAGCGAAAAGATGAGCAAACCAGAATACCATTATATTGACTCTGATAAAATGAGCACACATAAGGACGAAGATAAATTTATAAAAGTAATAGCTGGAAAGTTTGAAAATTCAGAAGGTCCAATAAAAAAACACAATGTGGATCCAATTTATTTTGATGTAGAATTAAATGAAAGTAAAATTTTTAATCATCAAGTTCCATCCACACACAATTCATTCATATATTTAATTGAAGGTGAGATTGAAATTGGAAACAATAAACATGAAAGTGTTAAAGACTCTACTTTAATTTTATTATCTAAAGGTGAAAACTTGAAAGTAACTGCTTTAACAAAAGCTAAATTTTTACTAATATCTGGAAAACCAATAGGAGAACAGATTGCAAGAGGTGGCCCATTTGTCATGAATACCAAACAAGAAATACTTCAAGCAATTGATGATTATCATAATGGTAATTTTGTAAAGTAAATATGAAAGCTATAAGATTTGAAAAGTTTGGAGGGCCAGAAGTCTTAGAATACAAGGATATTGAAATCGGTAAACCTGGTCCAAAGGAAGTTCTCGTTAAAAATCTGTCAGTTGGACTTAATTATATTGATGTTTACCATCGAACAGGTTTGTATCCGATTGAATTACCAAGTGGACTTGGACTAGAAGCATCTGGAGTAGTTGAAGAAATTGGCTCTGAAGTAAGTCTTTTTAAAGTTGGAGATCGAGTAAGTCATGCATCTGCTCCAATAAGTGGATACTCAGAAAAACAAATAATGCCAGAGGAAAAATTAGTCACGGTGCCAGAAGGTATTTCAGATGAAATAGCTTCCTGCATTTTATTGAAAGGAATAACATCAGAATATTTATTACACAGGTCATATGCTGTAAAAAAAGGAGATAAAGTTTTATTTCATGCTGCAGCTGGTGGTGTTGGTCAAATATTATGCCAGTGGGCTAATGCATTAGGATGTGAAGTCATTGGAACAGTTGGATCTAAAGAAAAAGTTGAAATAGCAAAAAAAAATGGGTGTCATCATGTCATCAATTATACAGATCATAATTTTGTGGAAGAAGTTGAAAAAACAGTAGGTAAAAATGGAATAGATGTTGTCTATGATGGTGTTGGAGCAAAAACTTTTGAGGGATCAATAGAATGTTTAAAAATTAGAGGGATGATGGTAGCATTTGGAAATGCATCTGGATATGTTCACACTATAGATGTCAAAAAACATATAAATACAAAAGGTCTTTTTTTTACAAGACCGTCAATAATGCATTATACTATTACCAGAGATGAATTAGAAAAATCTGCTAAATTGGTTTTTGATGCAGTTCTTTCAGGAAAAATTAAAATTGCGGTTTCTAAAAAATATAAATTAAGTGAAGCTAAACAAGCTCATATAGATTTAGAGAATAGGGTTTTAACTGGACCAGCAGTTATTATTCCTTAAATTGATCATCCATATCCGAAAGATGAAGTCTTAACGCTCTAGTCGAAATTTGTATTTCTCTAATAAAAAATATTATTGATACCATCATCGATAAGCAACAAGACCCGAATATTATTCTTGCTAAAAAATATGTCTCTAAATAAAGAGCAAAAACTGTAAGCATATTAAATAAAAAACCAAAGGCAGCAAAAAGTATTGTAATCCTTAAATTTTTAACTCTGTCATTTAAATTCATTAGCTGTTGTTTCCACTCTGGAGGGGTATGTTTTTCAAAAACATACTCATCGTGTATTTTTCTAATCAAACCACTTAATGTATGAAATCTGTTACTATAAACAGCCATAATCAAAGGTATTGCGGGAAACATTAATGCAGTAACAGTATAATCAATATTCATGCGAATCAGTTTGATTATGAATCTACGCTTTGTTATTTACAAGTAAATTATGTATCAAAGGCTTAAAATATTTATTGAATTAATAAGACTCAACAAGCCAATAGGTTTCATGCTTTTATTTTGGCCGTGTATATGGGGTTTAACTATTGCATATGATTTTTCTCTATCCTTGAATACTTATTTTTTTTACTCTTTTTTATTTTTTTCGGGGTCAGTTTTGATGAGATCTGCCGGATGTATTGTAAACGACATTGCTGATAGAAAAATTGATAAATTGGTCGAAAGAACAAAAAACAGACCAATAGCATCAGAAAAAATTTCAGTAGTAAATGCTGCAATATATGCTGCTATCTTATGCTTAATTGCATTTTTGGTTTTAATAAATTTTAATACATTTACTATTTATATGGCTCTTATCTCGATGCCATTGGCTTTTACATATCCTATAATGAAAAGATTTACTTATTGGCCTCAATTATTTTTAGGTATTACTTTTAATTACGGCTTAGTTTTAGCTTGGATTTCCATTCAAAACGAAGTTTCAATTATACCAATTATATTTTATTTAGGAGCCATATTTTGGACATTAGGATACGACACAATATATGGATATCAAGACATTAATGATGATGAAATAATTGGAGTTAAATCAACATCGATTAAATTTAAAAATAATCCAAAAAAATTTATATCGTTTTGTTACATTATTTTTTTAGCATCTTTATTTTTGATTGGTTACAAAATGAATTTTAATTATTTGTATTATATTGCCCTGACAATTCCGTTATCTCATTTAATATTATTTCAAACATTTAATTTAAAAACTGAAAATGGCAATGACTGTCTATCAAAATTTAAAAGCAATAATATTTTGGGTTTAATTATACTACTGATATTATTGTTAGGAAAATTAACATAATGAAAAATGTAGAAATAATAAAAAGGTTATATAATGATTACACAACAAAACACCTTAAGAAAATTTTATTTGCGATTATATTTTCTATTTTAGTTGCAGGAAGTACATCTGCAACTGCATGGTTACTCGACCCCGCAATAGAAAAAATTTTTATCAATAAAGACCAAACATTAATTTTTGTAATTCCGATATTAATTATTCTAGCTTTTTCTATAAAAGGGATATCTTTATATGTTGCTAAAATTTTAATGATAAAAACTGCAGAAGAAGTTAAAAAAAATATTCAAATTGATATGTTATCTTCTTTCATTAAAGCCGATACAGAAAAAATTGAAGATAAACACTCAGGAAAATATATTTCAAACTTAAACTTTGATGTTAATCAAATCACTGGAATGTTGAGTAATGCCATTTTAAATTTATTTAAAGATGGTTTAACACTTTTTGGCTTATTATTTGTAATGTTTCTCCAAAATTGGAGATTATCTCTAATAGCTTTAGTAATGCTACCTATTGCAACAATTACAGCAAAAAAATTGGGTAAACGTATTGTAAAAGTTGCAACCGAAGCACAAGAGAAATCAGGTGATTTAAATAAATATTTAATTGATCTGTTTAAAAATCATAAAATTATAAAAATTTTTCAAAGAGAAAATTACGAACATGAAAGATCAGAAAAATTTGTAAATAATCTTAAAGAAAAAGCAATAAAAATTCACAGCGTATTTATAAGATCAACTCCTATTATGGAAGTTTTAACGGGTATCATGATTGCAGTATTAATTTTTTACTCTGGAAAATTAATTATGAATGATCAACTAAGCATAAATAACTTTTTTTCTTTTTTAGCAGCGATGATGCTTGCATATCAACCAATAAAATCTCTAGCAAATGTAAGCGTAGCTTTTGGTCAAGGTCTGTCTGCTGGAAAAAGAATACTTCCAATAATTGATCAAGAAAATAAAATATTAATTAACGAAAATGGAAAAAAATTAAATATAGAAGATGCTTCTATACAATTTAAAGATATAAATTTTAGTTATAAATCAAATTTGAACAATATTGTTCTTAAAAATATTAATTTAGAAATAACAGGAAAAAAAATGACTGCGTTAGTAGGTCATAGTGGATCCGGTAAATCTACTTTATTAAATTTAATACCAAGAATTTATGATGCTGATTCAGGAGAGATTTTAATAGATAATCAGAAAATTCAAAACTTGAATTTAAAATCTTTAAGAAAAGAAATATCGATTGTAGATCAAAATACGACACTTTTTGATGATACAATATTTAATAACATTAAATACGCAAAACCAGATGCAAGTGATAACGAAGTTTTTGATGCCGCAAAAATTTCAATGTGCACAGATTTTATTGAAAAATTAGAAAACAAATTTCAAACTATTATAGGAGAAAATGGAGTAAAATTATCAGGTGGGGAAAAACAAAGACTGTCAATTGCTAGAGCACTCTTAAAAAATAGTAAAATAATTTTATTAGATGAGGCCACTTCTTCATTAGATTCCGAAACAGAAGAAAAAATACAAAGAGCCATTGAGGAATTAACAAAGAATAAAACAACTATAGTTATTGCACACAGACTTTCGACAATTCTGAATTCAGAAAAAATTTATGTAATCGATAAAGGATCGGTAAATTCATCAGGAAAACACGATGAACTAATTAAAAACTCTACACTTTACAGAAATTTTTATGAAAGACAGATTAAAAATAATTGATGCTTTTTTTATATAACATTTTTGGAATTGTTCTATTTTTATTTTCTCCTTTAATTTTATTTTTCAGATTAATTAATGGCAAAGAAGATCCAAAAAGATTTTTAGAAAAATATTCATTAAAAAATAAAAAAAAATCAGATATTACATTATGGTTTCATGGTGCAAGTGTAGGAGAAATAATGAGTATACTTCCCTTAATATACGAATTTGAGAAAAATAAAAAAATAAAAAAAATATTGCTTACTTCAACGACGGTTAGTTCTGCATCAATAATAACAAGAAAGTCATTTAAAAAAACTACTCACGTATACTATCCATTTGATATTGGGTTTATATGCAATAATTTTTTAGATAAGTGGAATCCAAAAGTTGCAATTTTTGTCGACTCAGAAATTTGGCCTAATATGTACAATAAAATAAATTCAAAGAATATTCCTTTAATTTTAATTAACGCAAGAATTACTAATAAAAGTTTTAAAAGATGGCAAATGTTTTCCTCTTTTGCTAAGGAAATTTTTAGTAAAATAACAATTGCCTTGCCTCAAAACCAAGAGACTAAAAATTATTTAAAAAAATTAGGAGTAGAAAAAGTAAAGTTTTTAGGAAATTTAAAATATTTTAAAAATGATAATCAAAATTCAATAAATGATATAAAAAAATATTTTAAAAATAGAAAAGTATTTTGTGCTGCTAGCACTCACTATGATGAAGAAAAAATAATTGGTAAATTACATTTAAATTTAAAAAAAAAATTTAAAAATTTAATAACGATATTAATTCCAAGACATATAAATAGATCAAATGAGATAATTCAAATATTGACCAAATTGAATCTTAAAATTATGGAAAGATCAAATAAACTTAAACCATCAAATGATTGTGATATATACATAGTAGATACTTACGGCGAAATGTCTAAATTTTTAGAGCTTTCAAACGTAACTTTTGTTGGGGGATCAATAGCAAACCGTGGAGGACAAAATCCATTAGAAGCTGTAAGAATGGGAAATTTCATAATGCATGGCAAAAAAACTGATAACTTTAAGGAAATTTACAAAGAATTAAAAAATTTAAAAATTTCTTCTGAGATTAAAAATATTAATGAAATGGAACAAGTATTTTTAAGAAATCATAATTATAAAAAATCTAAAATCAAACTTAAAAAAATTAATTACTTAGGGACTAAAATTTTTAAAAGATACATAGAGGAAATTAAAAATTATTTGTAATGAAGATAAAAAAACCTCTTTTCTGGGATAATTATAATTTAGTATCTTTATCATTAATCCCTTTAAGTTTTATAGTAATTTTTTTTAATTTTATTAAAACTCTAAGCTTCAAAAAAAATTTTAAAATTAAAACTATATGTGTTGGTAATATTTATCTAGGTGGGACTGGAAAAACACCATTAGCTTTGAAAATCAATGATATATTGAAATATAAGTTTAAAACTGTATTTATAAAAAAGAATTATCCTGATCAAATTGATGAACAAAATATTTTATCTAAATACGGAAAACTAATTTGTTTAAAATTCAGAGATATCGCATTAAAAATTGCTCAAAGAAAAAAATATCAATTAGCTATTTTAGATGATGGTTTACAAGATAAAAGTTTAAATTATGATATTTCTATTGCTTGCTTTAATAGTTCAGATTTAATTGGAAATGGATTAATTATACCAGCAGGACCATTAAGAGAAAAAGTTTCAAGTATTTTAAATTACGATATCGTATTTCTCAATGGAGAAAAAAATAAAAGTAAATTTGAAAAGAAGCTCAAACAATTAAATCCAAAATTAAAAATTTTTAGAGCAAGATATACTCCAAAAAATCTTAAATCTTTCAAATTCAAAGATAATTTTTTAATGTTTTCTGGAATAGGTAACCCTGCAGAATTTAAAAAAACATTAAATAAATATAATTTTAATATAAAAAAAGAAATTATTTTCCCAGACCATTATAAATATAAGAATTCTGATATCATGGAGATTAAAAAAACTGCAAGAAGAAATAAATTGAAAATAATAACAAGCGAAAAGGACTATTGTCGTTTATCAAATAGTCAAAAAAAAAATATCCAATATTTAACAATAGAATTAAAGATTGAAAAAGAAAATGAATTTAAAAATTTTCTATTAAAAAATTTATGAGAAAATTTTTATATTTAATTGAATTCATCTTAATTAAATTATTTTTTTATATATTAATAATTATTGGTTATAGAAATGGTTCTAATTTAGGATATGTTATTGGACGTTTGCTTGGACCATTATTTAGATCGAGAAAGTTAATTGAAAAAAACCTAGACGAGTCTGGAATTTTGCATAAATCTAACTATAAAAAAGTTATTAATAAAGTATATGGTAATTATGGTAGAATTCTTTCCGAGTATCCATTTCTTAAGGAATTTAGAAATAATAAATTAAATAAGTTTATTGAAATAGAGGGCGTCAGGCACCTAGATAAAATTAAGAAAGAAAGAAAAAAGGTAGTATTTATCTCTGGCCATTTCAATAATTTTGAGTTGATGGCACTGCACTTAGAAAAGGCTGGAATTAACTTATGCGCAATCTATAGACCTTTAAATAATATTTTTCTCAACAAAACAATGGAAGAAATAAGAAAAAATTTTATATGTAAAAATCAAATTAAGAAAGGGAGATCTGGTACAAGACAAATTATAGAGAATTTAAAAAAAGGTAACTCAGTTGCTTTAATGATTGATCAAAGAGTAAGGGAAGGTATTAAAACAAGTTTTTTTGGTAAACCAGCTAGTACTACAACTATACCAGCACAATTAATCAAAAAATATAAATGTGATTTGGTGCCTATATATATTGAGAGAAAGAGAAATTTTTATTTTAAAATGTACATATCTGAACCAATTAAAATTAGTAATAATAAGTCCGTTATTGAAATCACAGAACATCTGAATAAAATTTTGGAAAAAATGATTGTAAAAAATATTGACCAGTGGATTTGGACCCACGATAGATGGAAGAAATAATTAATATTTATTTGAAGATTCTCTTTTAATTGATGCTTCAATAAAGGAATAATAGGCTTCTTGTTCCTCGACATTCCAATAAGTTAAATTTTCAAGAGGTATTTTTTTTTGTGAAATTGCACAAAGAACATGATCTCCCTCCTCAATAACTTCAAAATTATTTGGCAAGTATTTTAATTTGGCTAACTTATTCAACATTTTTAAGATATATATTTACTAAATGAAAATTGCAATTATTGGTAGTGGTGGTAGAGAACACGCTTTAGCTCATCAATTAAGTAGATCAAGAAAAATATCTAAAATATACTGTATACCTGGTAATGCAGGTACCGATGAAGTGTCAACAAATGTTCAGTTAAATTTTAATAATTTTCAAGTTTTGTATGATTTCATTAGTAAAGAACAGATTGAATTAGTGGTTGTAGGTCCTGAGAAACCTCTAACAGAGGGTATAGTAGATTATTTAGAGTCAAAAAAAATTAAAGTATTCGGGCCGAGAAAGAAAGTTGCTCAATTGGAAGGCTCAAAAATATTTACAAAAAAAATTTGTGAGAAATTTAATATTCCTACTGCTAAATTTAAGATATGTAACTCAAAAAAAGATTCATTTGAATACTTATCATCAACAAAATTTCCTTTAGTAGTTAAAGCTGATGTGCTTGCTGCGGGCAAAGGTGTTTATATTTGTAAAACAATCGATGAAGCCAACATCGCTATAAATGAAATATTTGATGGCAAATTTGGAAAAGCAGACCAAATCTTAATTGAAGAATTCTTAGAAGGAGATGAGATGAGTTTTTTTATTATATCAGATGGAAATAGCTATAAAACATTTAATACCGCTCAAGATCATAAAAGAGTTGGCGAAGGTGATAAGGGGAAAAACACTGGTGGTATGGGTGCTTATTCTCCCTCAAGTTTAATAAATGAAACTTTAGAGAGAAAAATTTTAGAAAAAATAATTGAACCCACCTTAAAAGCTATAAAAGAGATGGATGATAAATATATAGGTTTTTTATATGCAGGTTTGATGATAAAAAATGATGAACCGTTTTTAATTGAATATAATGTAAGAATGGGTGATCCAGAATGTCAGACCATATTGCCATTAATTGATAATGATTTAGTGGATATAATTGATGCCTGTTGTAAATCAAATTTAGCAAAACAAAATATAAAATGGAAAAATAAAAAGAGTATGTGCATTGTATTATGCTCTAAAGGATATCCAGAAGAATATAAGAAAGACGTAGAAATTGAAAATTTAAGAAAATTTCATTCAAATGATACTAATTTTATTTTTCATGCTGGAACAAAAAAAGTAGAAAATAAAATTTATGCAATTGGTGGCAGAGTAATAAATTTTGTCAATATCTCAGATAGTTTTTCTTCAAGTAGAAAAGAAATTATAAAAAAAATTGAGGAATTAAATTGGGAAAATGGTTTTTACAGATCAGATATCGGCCATAAAGTAATAAATGAATGAGAATAGTTAGTGGAAAATTTAGAGGCAAACTAATTCATAACCCTATAGATAAAACCACAAGACCTTTAAAAGACATGGTTAGAGAGTCGATATTTAATATTTTGGAGCATTCTAGAAACGAGAAAATAAATTTAAAAGGTAAAATTATTTTAGATATGTTTTCTGGATCCGGATCTTTTGGAATTGAATGTTTATCAAGAGGTGCGGAACATGTTTACTTTTATGAGAATTATAAAAATGTGCATAAAATTTTAAAAAAAAATATTGATGAGTTAAAAATTGACAATTTTTCAACAATATTTGAAAAAAGTGCCTATGATATTTCAGAGGTTGATATTCAATGTCAAAGGTTAGATTTAGTTTTTTTAGATCCACCATTCAAAGATAAAAATATAGATGATTTATTACAAATTATTAAAAAATTAAATATATTAAATAAAGACACATTATTTGTAATTCATAGAAACAAAAAAACCACTGATAAATTTGGTAAAGATTTTCTAGTTTTGAGAGAACAAAAGTATGGTTTATCTAAGATTATATTTGGTAAGTTTTTACTGTAAATTTTTTCTAGTTTGTATTTTAATAAACTCGACAGATGGTTGATTTAGAGGGTTAACTTTAAGAAGATTAGATAAAAGAAGATTCTCAAGAATAAAAAAACAAAATAATTCTCCAAGAGTCTCTTCATTTCTTTTAATTACATGAAAACTTCTAAAAGGTATTTTTTTTTTTTTAAAAATAATTTCAGTTGCATTTTTTTGAGCATCTAAAACATCTTGGGTACTTTTATTCTTGAGATCTTTGAAATCTTTAATCAAAAAATTTTTATTATATTTAAATGATCTATCTTGTTTTACGTCAAAAAAAGTAAAAAAATTATTTTTTGGGCCGTCTAAATACAATTGCAAAAGACTATGATTATCTTTTGGCATAGATGATATAATAGGAAATAAACCTTTGCCATTTTTACCTAAACTTTCTGCGATTAATTGTTGGTACCATCTAAATAAATTATCAGAATTTTCATCATAATTTAAAATTACTGAATTTTTTTTCCCAGATATAATATGATCATAAATTGAAATTACATTTTTAATCAGTAAATTTATAAAAACCTTACTTTTTATTAGGTTATTTAATCTTTTAAATTTTTTTTCACTCAAACCCATCAGTTCAGCAGGCAACATTCCAACTTCCGACAGTACTGAATACCTGCCACCTATATAATTTTTATGTTCAATAACATCAAACTTCAATTTTTTAGCTAAACTAATTAAGTTGTTATTTCTATTTTCAGTAATAACGATATTTTTATTTTTATTTTGTTTTGTTAGGATCAAATTTAAATTTGAAAAAGTTTCTAAGGTATTTCCAGATTTAGATATGATTATGTTTAATCTTTTAGATTTGGCTTTTTCTTCTAAATTATTTTGTAAATTATTAAAAAAAAAAAATTTTTTTTTTATTTTTATTTTCAGAAAACTATAAATTGTCTCAGCACCAAGTATTGAACCTCCCATTCCAAGAATATTATATTCTGAAAATTTTTTTAATTTTATTAATTTTTTTTTTTTATAATTATATTTATATTTATTCGTTAGAGAATTTAATAGAGGATATTTAATTAATAAGTTATTTAAATTTATAATTTTTTTTTAAAAAATTGTACTTACTTTTGTTTGCTTTATGCTCAAAATTTTTAAACTTAATATTCTTAGTTAACATAGAATTATTGAATTTTTTCTAGAATATTCTTAATGATGTCAGAATCCGTTGCGTTTGATTGTTTATTATCTTTTGGATTTTTTAATTTAAGTATTTTTTTGATATCTTGATCACTGTCATCTTCGGATGAATTAATACCATCTCCTGGTTCTGGCATTTTATCTATATCTGGTGGCATTTGTAGAGGATTTTTCTTTTTAACTAAAAATTCATCAGATTCATTCGATCTTTTTTGTCCTTCCAGAGCTTCTCGAACACCTCCACATGAGGTAATTAAAAAGACTAATACAACAGTCAAAATAGTTATAAATTTATTATTTTTCATTTTTTGATTTATAATTCAAAATCTCGCTTAAAATAAGACATATAATCCCAATACTTATGAATATATCAGCAACGTTAAAGATAAACCAGTGATATCCTTCATAATTTAAATCTATAAAATCTGGAACAGCTCTGTAATAAACTCTGTCAAACAAGTTACCTAGGGAACCTCCTAATATTATCATTAAAAAAAAAGATTTAATTTTTGTTTCAATGAAAGCGAAATACAATATTACTAAGTTTATAATGACTATAATTGCAGTAATGATATTATAGAAAAGTTTATCTTCTGATGAAAATAAACCAAATCCTATCCCTGTATTCCAAACCAAATAAATATTTAAGAATTGATTTACATAGAAATCAACTTGTCCCTCATTATTTAAAATATTTAAAATATAAATTTTTGATAGCCTATCTAAAGCAAAACAAACAACTAAAAATACAAAACCTATAAGAAGTTTATTTAATTTTTCATTTCCCATTAGTATTTAAAAGTCCACAATTTGGTCTTTCACAACTCGTTTCAAAAATTTTCCAACAAATAGGACATTTATTTCCTTGGGCCTTTTTTGCAACTACATCAATACTATTTTTTAAATTTTCATCTTTGATTACAGAGGCAGATGAGGTTATACAAATTTCAGAAAAATTAATATTTTTTGCCTTATCGTAAAATTCTTTATTTAATTTTATCTCAATTGTTGCTTCTAAACTTGAACCAATTGACTTTTCGGCCCTCATATTCTCTATTGAAATATTTGCCTCATCTCTAATTTTTTTAACATAATCCCAATCTGAGCTAAGTTCTTCATTGCTCCAAGATCCTGGCACTAAAACAAAATTTTGTAAATGGATACTTTGGCTATCTTTTTCCTTTTTAACTAGTTGATAAATTTCTTCAGTTGTAAATGATAGTATTGGAGCAAACCATTTTAGGAGACACTGCAAAATAATATTTAAAAGTGTGATACAATTCTTTCTTTTATCAGAATTTAAAGCGTCACAATATAGAGTATCTTTCCTGATATCGAAATAAAAAGCAGAAAGCTCAACTGTGCAAAAATTTAGTAATTCTTTGTATAAATTATGGAAGTTATAAACTTTAAAATTATTTTTAAAATTCTCATTTATTGTATAAATTCTATGAAGCATAAATTTTTCAAGAGAATCAAAGTTTTCAAATTTAACTTTTTCTAGATCAAGATTTTCGTATTGATCTTGAATATTTCCTAACAGATATCTAAATGTATTTCTAATTTTTCTATAAGAATCAGCGTGTTGATCTAAAATTGAATAATCTATTCTTAAATCTTCAGCATAATTTGAAGATGCAACCCAAATTCTTAATATATCAGCTCCATATTTTTTTAATATATCTTGTGGAGCAATAACGTTACCTGTTGACTTTGACATTTTTAGACCTTTTCCATCTACAACAAAACCATGAGAAAGAATGCTTTCAAATGGAGCGACTCCTCTTGTTCCACATGATTCAAGTAATGAGGAGTGAAACCATCCTCTATGTTGATCTGAGCCCTCTAAATACATAGATGCTGGCCATTTGAGGTCGTCTCTTTTCTCTAAAACAAAAGAGTGGGTGGACCCACTGTCAAACCAAACTTCAACTATGTCTGATAATTTTTCATAATCTTCTGCTTTATACTTGTCTCCAAGAAAGATCTGATAATCATCATTAAACCAACAATCAGAACCTTCTTTTTCATAAATTTTTGCAATATTTTCAAATACTTCATCATCAACTAAAACATCGCCAGTTTTTTTTGAAATAAAAATTGGTAGTGGCACACCCCAAACTCTTTGTCTTGATACACACCAGTCTGGTCTAGTTTCAATCATTGATTTTATTCTTTCTTTTCCTTTGGAAGGATAAAAATCTGTTTTATCGATAGCTTTTAATGCTTTATCTCTTAACCCGTGACTTTCCATTGATATAAACCATTGTGGCGTTGCCCTATGAACTAGTGGAGCTTTTGATCTCCAAGAATGAGGATAAGAGTGAGTTAGTTTTCCATTTGTTACTAAATTTTTTTGTTCATCTAATTTTTCTATAATTAAGTTATTAGCCTTAAAAATATGTAAACCTTCAAAAAGTTTAATTTCACTTGTATATTTTCCATCACCATCAACTGTTTCAATTGCTTTGATATTATTATTTAAACAAAGATTGAAGTCATCTGGTCCATGGCTTGGAGCGCAGTGCACGATACCTGTTCCTTGTTCAGTAGTGACAAAATTAGCCTCAAGCATAGGAATATCATAATTATATTCCATTTTAGAAAATGGATGACTGCAAATAGTTCCATTTAAATCTTTTCCTAAAAATTCGTTTAAAACTTTAATATTTTCTATAGAGGTATCTTTTTTAAAAGGTTCCAATAGGTCCTTTGCAATTATTATTTTTCTATCAATAAAATTTTTGTTATCATTAATTTCAAGCAATACATATTTAAGACTAGCATTGTAAGCTAATGCTTTATTTGCAGGAATAGTCCAAGGAGTTGTAGTCCAAATTATTACGTCAGCACCTTTAATTATATCTAAATTTGAAAATTTAACATTGAATGCTGCATAAATTGTATCTGAAACATGATCCATGTATTCAACCTCAGCATCAGCTAAAGCTGTTTTTTCAACAGTAGACCAAAGAACTGGCTTGTAACCTCTATAAAGGCTTCCTTCTTTAAGAAATTTTCCAAGTTCTCTGACTATTTGAGCTTCAGCATCAAATGACATTGTTGAATAGTAGTTTTCCCAATCACCAATTACCCCAAGTCTTGTAAATTCTCCTTTATGAACATCTATCCATTTGTTTGCAAACTCCCTACATTCTTTTCTGAATTCAATTATTGGAACATCATTTTTATTTTTTTTATTCTTTTTATATCGTTCTTCAATTTTCCACTCGATAGGCAACCCATGGCAATCCCATCCAGGAACATAAACTGAGTCCTTTCCATCCATTTGATGAAATTTTGTAATTATGTCTTTTAAAATTTTATTCAAAGCGGTACCCATATGAATATTTCCATTTGCATATGGAGGCCCATCATGAAGCACAAATTTTTCTTGCCCTTTACTTTTTTTTCTTAACAAATTGTACAGGTCAATTTTCTTCCAAAATTCAATGTAATTTGGCTCCTTGTTTGGCAAATTTGCCTTCATTGAGAATTTTGTTTTAGGTAGATTTATATGTTCCTTGCTCATGATATTTTATCTTTTGGCAATTTTAATATCTTTCTTTATCTGTTTTTTTAAAGCGTCAATATTTTTAAATTTGGTTTCTCCTCTAATAAATTTTGTAAAATTAATAGTTAGATTTTTATTATAAAGATTTCCAGAAAATTTAAATAAATTTACCTCTAATAATAATTTTTTTTGATTAAAAGTAGGCCTATAACCAATATTTGCTATTCCTTTGATCTTTTTTCTGTTTTTTTCGATATAAACATCAACTGCATAAACTCCTACTTTTGGTATTACATAGTTTTTTATATTTATGTTGCACGTCGGAAAACCAATTTTTCTTCCCATCATTCTACCCTTTTCAACGACACCTTCTATTGACCAATTTCTAGATAAAAGTTGATTTGCAATTTTTAAATTACCATTTTCGATTAATTTTCTTATTAATGTTGAAGAAATAATTTTATTTTTTTTATATAATGGTTTTGGGTTAATTAATTTATAATCATATTTCTTTTGAAGTTTTTTTAATAGATTTACGTCCCCCTCTCTCTTATTTCCAAATCTAAAATTATTACTAACAAAAATATAATCTGCGCTTAACTTTTTGCATAAAATATTTTTAATAAAATTATGACAAGATATTTTAGAGAATTTTTTATCAAATTTTTTATTTATTAAAAAATCAACATTATAATCACTAAAATATCTGCTTTTTTGATTAAGATTTGAAAGTCGATAATTCGTAATACTTTTATTAAAGTACATTTTTGGTATTGGATCAAATGTCACCACTCCAATTTTAGAATTATATTTTTTTTTATATCTTTTTGCTTCTTTGAATAATTTTTGATGGCCTAAGTGTAATCCATCGAAATTACCAATTAGTATCATGGCATTTTGATGTTTTTTTAAAATCTCAAAATTTTTATAAATTTTAATTTTGTTCACCATTTTAATTTTGTTTGAGTGTAATTCACACTCACTCCATATTTTTTTTCTAATTTATCAATATTTAAACTACTTAATTCTTTTTTATGTATACCACTCGTTATTAACAAATTGTCAAAATTTTGAATATTAGCTCCTTTTATATCTGTATTCATATTATCTCCGATACATAAAACATTTTTACCATTTATGTTAGCAGATAAATTATAAACTGGAGGATAAGGTTTTCCAAAGTAAATTACTTTCCCACCAATTTCCTCAAATATTTTTGCAACTGATCCAGCGCAAAACTCTCTAACATCTCCTCTATCAACAATTAGGTCTGGATTAGTACACACAAATTTTTTATTTGAAAATTTCTGAAGTAAATTTTTATAATATTCAAGTTTTGTCTTATGATCTTCAAATAACCCTGTACAAATAAGATAATCAGCTTGACTAATATTACTAACTTTATTTTGTTCAAATCTTTTAAATAAGTCAAAATCTCTTGGTGGTCCAATATGATAAAATTTTGCATTTAGAAAATTTTCCATTAAATATTTTAATGAAGCTTCTCCTGAGGTGTATACATCTTCATAATATTTTTTGAGTCCTATTTTTTTTAAAAAATCAATAACTGTAGAATTTGGTCTTGGAGCATTAGTAAGTAATACAAACTCTTTATTATTTTTTTTTAAATTTTCTAATACTTCGATAGAATCCTCAAAAATTTGTAGTCCGTTGTGAATCACTCCCCATATGTCGATAAAAAATAATTCGTAACTATTTATTTTAGATCTTAATCCATCTTTGTCTAAGTTTTGGGGCATACTTGAGGTATAGCTTAAAAATATGCATTATTCTTGGGTTTTTTAGACCATAATTTTTATTCAAGATCTTGAAAATTATTAAATATGTCTCTATATGACTGCTAATTTAAAGGAGAATTCGTATGAAGTTTAAACCGTTACATGACCGAGTTTTAATAGAAGTTTTAGATAGCAGCGAAAAAACTGCTGGTGGCATAATTATTCCAGATACAGCTCAAGAAAAACCTCAAGAAGGTAAAGTTGTTGCTGTTGGCGGAGGTGCAAAAACTGAAGATGGAAAACTAATACCTATGGACGTTAAAGTTGGTGATAAAGTTTTATTCGGTAAGTG
Source organism: uncultured Pelagibacteraceae bacterium (assembly GCA_902542235.1). Taxonomy (GTDB): domain Bacteria; phylum Pseudomonadota; class Alphaproteobacteria; order Pelagibacterales; family Pelagibacteraceae; genus Pelagibacter. Next base: position 5,848 of record CACBTT010000005.1, on the reverse strand, counting down.
GTCAGGAACAGAAGTTAAAATTGATGGTAAAGAGTACAGCATAATGAAAGAATCTGACATTATGGGTATTGCAACAGGTAAATAATTAATAAGGAGAGTTTAGAATGGCTAAAATAGTAAAATTTGATTCAGATGCTAGAGCATCAATGTTAAAGGGAGTTGATATACTTGCCAATACTGTAAAAGTTACACTTGGACCAAAAGGAAGAAATGTTGTTATAGACAAATCTTATGGTGCTCCAAGAACAACTAAAGATGGTGTTTCAGTTGCAAAAGAAATTGATCTTGATGATAAGTTTGAAAATATGGGTGCACAAATGGTTAAAGAAGTTGCTAGTAAAACTAACGATGAAGCTGGTGATGGAACAACAACTGCAACAATATTAGCTCAAGCAATAGTTAAAGAAGGTTGTAAGTATGTAACAGCGGGGATGAATCCAATGGATGTTAAAAGAGGGATTGATGCTGCTGTAGACCATGTGAAAAATAAATTAATTTCTTCAGCTAAAAAAGTAAAAGATAGCGATGAGATTGCACAAGTTGGAACAATTTCAGCAAACGGTGATAAAGAAATCGGCGCGATGATTTCAAAAGCTATGCAAAAAGTTGGTAATGAAGGAGTAATTACTGTTGAAGAAGCAAAAGGAATTGAAACAGAACTTGATGTAGTTGAAGGTATGCAATTTGATAGAGGATATTTATCTCCATATTTTATTACTAATGGTGATAAAATGACTACTGAGTTAGAAAATCCACTAATTCTTCTTCATGAGAAAAAATTAACAAACCTCCAACCAATGGTTCCGCTGTTAGAAGCTGTAGTACAAGCAGGCAGACCATTAATGATAATCTCAGAAGATGTTGAGGGTGAAGCACTTGCAACACTTGTTGTTAACAAACTTAGAGGTGGTTTAAAAGTTGTTGCTGTTAAAGCCCCTGGTTTTGGAGATAGAAGAAAAGCTATGTTAGAGGATATAGCAATTCTTACAGGTGGACAGGTTATTTCTGAGGATCTAGGAATTAAACTTGAAAATGTGAAACTTAATGATCTTGGATCTGCAAAACGTGTAAAAGTTGATAAAGAAAATAGTACAATTGTAAGCGGAGCAGGTAAAAAATCTGATATTGAAGCAAGATGTGCTCAAATCAAAGCTCAAGTCGAGGAAACAACATCAGACTATGATAGAGAAAAACTACAGGAGAGACTTGCTAAACTAGCAGGTGGTGTAGCTGTAATCAAAGTTGGTGGTGCTACAGAAGTTGAAGTTAAAGAAAGAAAAGACAGAGTTGAGGATGCATTAAACGCTACAAGAGCAGCAGTTGAAGAAGGTATTGTTGTTGGTGGTGGATGTGCATTACTTTATGCTTCAAAAGAACTTGATAGTCTAAAAGTAAAAGGCGATGATCAAAAAGCTGGTGTAGAAATTGTCAAAAGTGCTTTACAAGCGCCTATTAGACAAATCACAACAAATGCAGGTGTTGATGGATCAGTAGTTGTTGGTAAATTATTAGAAACTAACAAGCCTAGCAATGGTTACGATGCACAATCAGAGCAATATGTTGATATGTTTAAAGAAGGTATTATTGATCCAGTTAAAGTTGTAAGAACAGCACTTCAAGATGCTGCTTCTATATCTGGATTATTAGTAACAACTGAAGCAATGGTAGCAGATAAACCGGATGAAAAAGATGCTGGTGGAGCTGGTATGCCTCCTGGAGGAATGGGTGGTATGGGCGGCATGGGTGGAATGGGAATGTAATACCAATTTTACTCAAGAAAAAATTCAAAAAGGGCAGTTTTTACTGCCCTTTTTTTTTGAATTGAAAAAAAATATTTTGAATATATAAGAACGCGCAAATGACAACATCAATACGTAATATCACCATAATTGCTCATGTTGACCATGGCAAGACTACTTTGATTGATAACTTAATGAAACAGAGTGGTTCTTTTAGAGAAAATGAAGTTGTTGATGAGAGACTGATGGACTCTGGCGAACTAGAAAAGGAAAGAGGTATTACAATTCTTGCCAAACCAGCTTCCATAAATTGGAAAGATTCTAGAATTAATATTATTGATACACCTGGACACAGAGATTTTGCTGCAGAAGTTGAAAGAGTTCTTAGTATGGCTGATGGTGCATTATTGTTAATAGATTCAGCCGAAGGGGTAATGCCTCAAACTAAATTTGTATTAGCTAAAGCACTTAAACAAGGCCTTAAACCAATAGTGGTTATTAATAAATTAGACAAAGCTGACCAAAGGGCAGATGAAGTTTTAAATGAGACTTTTGACTTATTTGTGAGCTTAGATGCCAATGAAGAGCAATTAGATTTTCCAGTTATTTACGCAAGTGGAAGATCTGGTTGGGCATCAAATGAAATAGATGGTCCAAGAGAGAATTTAAATCCATTATTAGATTTAGTAATAGATCATATTAAACCAGCAGAATTTGACAAGTCCAAGCCTTTTGCAATGCTTTCGACTCTTTTATATGCAGATAGTTTTTTGGGTAGAAGTTTAGTTGGTAGAATTTCTCAAGGTACTGCAAAAGCAAATCAACAAATTAAGGCAATTAATCTTGATGGAGAGAAAGTTGATGAGGGAAGGTTGACTAAAATATTTAGATACGAGGGGACTAAAAAAGTACCAATAGAAGTTGGCGAAGCTGGAGATATTGTAGTTATCGCTGGATTAGAAAAAGCAAATGTTGCTGATACCATATGTGATACTGAGGTAGATACACCAATCCAAGCAACACCAATTGATCCTCCAACGATGTCTATTAAAATTACAGTAAATAGTTCTCCATTAGCTGGAACAGAAGGTAAAAAACTTACAAGTACTCAAATTAGAGAGAGGTTAGTTCAAGAGGCTCAGAATAATGTCGGAATTTCTTTTTCAGAAAATGAAAACAAAGACTCATTTGAAATAAGTGGAAGAGGCGAATTAATGTTAGAAATATTATTAACACAAATGAGACGTGAAGGATTTGAAATGACAGTAAGCCCTCCTAGAGTTTTATTTCAAAAAAATGAAAATGGTGAAAAATTAGAACCTATTGAAGAAATTACTATGGATCTTGACGAAGAGTTCTCCTCAAAAGTTATTGACTCGATGAACAAAAGGAAAGGAAAGTTAATAGATCTTAAAGATACTGGAAAAAATAAAAAACGATTAATCTTTCATGCACCAACTAGAGGTTTAATGGGATACACCAGTAGATTTCTTACTCTAACTAAAGGAACAGGGGTAATAAACAGAATATTCCATTCTTATGGAAAATTTGAGGGAGATATGGAAGGCAGAAGAAATGGCGCATTAATTTCTATGGAACAAGGAAAGGCAGTAGCATTTGCAATTTATAATCTACAGGCAAGAGGAGAAATGTTTGTTACTCATAACGATCCAGTTTATTCGGGTATGATTGTAGGATTGTCACCTAAACCTGGTGATATGATTATAAATGTCATGAAAGGTAAAAAACTTACAAATATGAGGACACAAGGAACAGACGAAAATGTTGTTTTAACTCCAGTTAGAAAGATGTCTATTGCTGAACAATTGAGCATGTTAAATTCTGATGAAGCACTAGAAATTACTCCAAATTCATGCAGATTAAGAAAAGCTGTGCTTGATCCTCACGAGAGAAAAAAGCTCTCTAAATTATCAGAAGCTTCTTAAAAAAATTATTATTCAGATTTATTTTTGGTAAATGGCAGCCACTTTTCAAATGCTGATTTACTAGGTCCGTCATATGGAATTGAGTAAGAGTTTGTTCTTGTCAATACCTCAATACCTTTAGAAAAAACAAAAATAAAAACTATAACAAAAACAATTGTCATGATTTTAAATGGATCAAAATTTTTTGTCTTAAAAACGCTAACAGCTTTTGCTTCAGCTCTATGAAATTGTTTAAAAGTATAATAAACAGCAAATATTAAACCTATATGAGCAACATATGTCCCTGCCCAACCAAATGCAAAAGTGGCATATGAAAATACGTATAAACTAAATACTGTAGTCCATATAAAACTTAAAACTAATAATATTTGTAATCTCACAGTTTTGGGAAGTGCTCTTAAATCATTTTTACTATCGTCAAATAGTATATTCGCTGATTCTTTCATCCAATTTTTTATAGACATGATTTATATTTACAATTTTTATTCAGTATTAACAATCGACTAATTGTCCACTAAAAACATTTACTTCGTAACTTTATCCACAATATAAATTCCTAAAGCTACAGCAGGACCTATCCCAAATGCAAATATTATAGTGCCCAAACCAACAGTTCCTCCCAAATACCAACCAGATATAACAGCTGAAATTTCCAAAGTAGCTCGAATTAAAGCAATAGGAAGTTGAGTTTTTTTTGTTAGACCTGTCATCAATCCATCTCTAGGACCAGGGCCTAAATTTGCAATTAAGTATATGCCACTTCCTAGACCGACAAGCAAAACAGAAAATACGGCAAGAACATATTTTGAAGAAGTAGCTAAAGGAGGATCAAAAAGAAAAAGTGTCAAATCGATTATCGCTGCTATAATTAAAATATTTAGAATTGTACCTATTCCTGGTTTTTGTTTTAGTGGAAACCAAAACCCTAAAACAATAATACTTATTATGAATGTAGATAATCCAATCGAAATATTTAATATGTTTGATAAACCTTCTGCAAGAACAGACCATGGAGAATTACCAGTAGTAGAAACTAATAAGAGACCCTCTCCCAACCCAAATAAAGATAAACCAACACATAAAAGTAAAAAAGTTCTAAATTTAGGTTTAAAATTTAAAGGTTTTTCTGAACTCCAAGATTTTGAGGGTATATTTTTTATGGTTAAAAACATAATTCTTTAGACTATTTATCTTTTAAACGTAAAAATTCTATATAAAGTTCAAAGAAGTTAATTAAAATAACGTGAAGTAATGAGAAAATTCTTAGTAATATTGTTAGTTTTATCTCCTCTTTTTTTTGCAAGCACATACTGATCACTATAAAAATTATTCAAATATAGAAATGGAGATATTTAAAGATGATGAAAAAATTGGAGAAAGTATTTTCACATTTAAAAAAGAAGAAAATAAATTTATTGTAAAAAATACAACCAATTTTGAAGTGAAATTATTGGGTGTTACAGTATTCTCTATAAATAGTAGAGGTACTGAAGAATATATTGGAGACCAATTAATTTCATTTAACTCAGAAACATTTCAAAACAATAAGAGAAAATATGTAAATTTAATTTTTGATGAAAAAAAAGAGAAGTTTATAATTGATGGATCATCATATAAGGGTGAGGCGGATAGAGAAAATATAATCGGTCATTGGTGGAATCATAGAATTTTACAAACTGAGACACAAATAAGTCCGTTATCTGGAAGTGTAAAAAAACAAAACATACAATTTTTAGGAAAAGAAAAAATTAAACTTTATAATAAAGAATATGATGTAGAACATTTTAGACTTTTTTCTACCAACCCAAATCTATCTGATGAGAAAAAATTAAATTTTGAAATATGGTACGATAAAAAAAAAGCATTGATTATAAAAGTGGCTTATAAGAGAATGGGTCTATGGGAATATAGACTAAAAAAAATTCAATAATTATTTTCCCGCTACTGTCATTTGATTAATCAACAAAGTAGGAGCATTTGTTGAGTACTTCATCTCTAAATCATTTGCCAAAGTAATATTCTTAAACATTTCCTTAAAATTCCCAGCTATAGTTATTTCACTTACTGGGTAAGTCAATTCTCCATCCTCAACCATAAATCCCGAAGCTCCAACTGAGTAATCTCCAGTAATGATATTACCTCCATGGCCTATAGTCTCTGTTA
>CACBTT010000004.1 GCA_902542235.1 uncultured Pelagibacteraceae bacterium | reverse complement strand
AAACAAAGGCTAATTACTGTTTCTAGATTTGACAAAAGAAAAAATCATGAAAAAGTTATAATGGCTATTCGGAATTTAAAAGAGAAATATCCTGATATTACTTACACTTGCATAGGATATGGAGATGAAGAGGAAAATTTGAAAAAATTAGTTATAGAACTAAAACTTGATAAATATGTAGTTTTTTTAAGTGATATCTCTAATGAATTAAAAAATGCACTAATAGCAAAATCCAATATTTTTATAATGCCCTCAATAATTCACAAATCTTCAGTTGAGGGCTTTGGAATTTCTTTTATTGAGGCCGCACAATATGGGATTCCATCTATAGGTGGTAAAGATGGTGGTGCTTCTGATGCAATTGTTCATAATAAAACGGGATTAATTTGTGATGGTAATAGTCTAGATGAAATTTATTCAAGTATAGATAGTTTATTTGAAGGTAATAAATATATTGAGTTTGGAAAAGAGTGCAAAAGTCATTCCGAAAATTTTCTTTGGGATAAGATAATTGAAAACTACAAAGGAATCTTATAAAATCAAAACATGTTAGATAAATTTAATGGAGTAATTTATTTAAGTATTTTTATCGTCCATTTTATCGTTTACGCTGTTTATGCTTTTAGAACAGTGGTAGCAACAAAATCATTTTTAGATCAATACAATATAGATCATTCTGCAGCTGTGATGGTTAGATTTTTTGGAGCACCGTTTATTGCATCAGTTTTAGTAGCACTATACATAATGTTAATTAAAGCAGATGGTTTGGCAGGAACATGGGGTTTCTTTACATTAATTTTTGCTCAAAACGTTTTATATTTGTTAATTGGGATATATACAATTTATATCAATAAGCTTGGACATAACGAAAAAACAAATAGTGAAGGTGTCATCGCATCAGGAATTTTAACAGTGCTAAGTGGAACAGAAAAGCAAGATGGATTTAATGATTGTGAAAAACATAGAAAAGAAAAAGGAATAAATGGTGAGTGTAAACTTTTTGCAATTGGCAAGAAAAAATTTATAGAAAATAAAACAGCCCTTAAGACTGGTTGCATAAAAGGTAATTGCGTTAATGGAAAAGGAACTTTTATATGGTCCAATGGGGATAAATATAATGGAGATTGGAAAAATCAAAAACCCCATGGTCTAGGTACTTTTAAATGGGTTGATGGAACAAAATATATTGGTGATTGGAAGTTTGGTTTACAGGATGGTCAAGGAACAGTTACTTGGTCAAATGGAGATAAATACATCGGTGGAAGAAAAAATGGACAAGCTGATGGGCAAGGAACCTTTATATTCGCAAACGGCACAACACAATCTGGAGAGTGGAAAAATGGAAATATAATCGAGAGAGACTCGAGTGGAATTGCAATAGGTTGTGTTGAAGGTAATTGCATCAATGGAAAAGGAACTTTTAAATGGCCTAATGGAGATAGATATGAAGGTGACTGGGTAAATAGTCAAAGAACTGGACAAGGTAAATATTTTTATATTAGTGGCGGAGGTGTTTATAACGGTGAATGGAAAAATAATAATAGACATGGTGAAGGAACAATGATTTGGAACGATGGTGTAAAACAAGCTGCAATATGGGAGATGGACAAACCTGTAAAAACTATAAGTTTAAGCAAAAATTTTATTTTTAAAGGTGGTAGTGAGTGGAAAGATGGAGACATAGTAAATAAAAAAGACCCAAGTAATTTTATAAATTTATCATTTGTAGAGAAAAAAAAAGTGATGGGTTATGATAAGAGAACCTTATCAAACAAATACACAAAAGATGGTTGGGGTAAAAGTAGTTTTACAGTTTTTGTCTTTAACGCAAGTTTTGAGAACAGTAAGGATATATTAATAAATGTTAATGATGAATTTAAAACTAATAAAAAGGCAAAAAAACAAGCAATAAAGTGGGCAAAAATATATGGACAAATGCCAAAATTTTTAAAAAAAAATGTTAAAGAAATATTTATACATAAAGGCAAAGTAGGCTGGGCAGGAGGACAAGGTACTATAGTAATTCACACAGATTATCTTACAAATGAAAATAAAAAATATGCTGAGGAGTTAATGTTTCATGAATTAACCCACGCTTCTCTTGATTGGTGGTGGGGAGGATCTGTTAATGAGGAAAAATGGCTAAATGCTGTTAGCACAGACAAGTATTATATTTCAGAATATGCTTGGGAATTACCAGGAAATGAAGACTTAGCTGAAACTGTATTATGGTGGTATGCATCAAGGTGTAAAGTAGATAGAATTTCAAAAAAAAATAATGAAAAAGTTAATAAATTTTTAACTAATCGTTTTCAATACCTAGATGAACAAAACTATGACACGAGTCCATCTAACTGTATTAATTAGAGAAATTAAAGGAGAATAGATGTCGGCAGGGTATGTAATTGCGCAATTAAGAGTAACTAATCCAGAAAATTATAAAGAGTACATTGAAAAAGTTAATCCAATTGTAAAAAAATTTGATGGAGAGTTCTTAGTTAGAAATGGTGAATATCAAATATTTGATGGAGAAACTAATTTTCCAAGAATAATTATTCTAAAATTTCCAAGCTATGAGAGAGCTCTTGAATGGTATAATTCAGAAGAATATAAACCAATAAAACAAATAAGATTAGATAATGCTGAGGGGACGAATATAATAATTAAAGGACTTTGAAAGATTAATCTTTTAGCGACAAAATTTTAAAATTTATTTTTAACTCTGGAAACTTTCTATTTATGATTGATTTGATTTTTTTAAAAGAATCCTTGTGAATTTTCTTTTCAATAGTTGAATTAAATTCTTTCTTTCCATTCACTATTTTAGCTGCACCACAATCTTCGTGATTAATTACTATTAATTTTCTTATATTATGTAACTTTATTGAAGTTGATAAATTATCCAAAAAGGTTGATTACCATTTTTTAAATTTTTTAGAAGTTACACCAACGGCTGCTCCAGCAATAGTAAATGAGCTATATTTTCCAGTTAATTTCTTTTTTTTTAAATAATTAAAAACTTTTGGCTGAAACCTTGGATCCATACATGATAAAACCATAGCTTCATATTTTTTCATTACGGTACCAACCAAGTATCTTTACTACTATTAATATCAAATCTAGCTCTTCTATGACCTTTTGCAGCTAAATATAGCCATTCCATAGATTTAATTTTACACTGTATAACAGTAAAGTTTTTATATCCTTCTTCACTTTGTTCTTTTGTGTAATCAAAATTATCTAATTCAGGTTTTAAACCAGATGTTGGAATATCAGTCTCTGTACCTGGTCCATTATCTACTAAATAACATTTCCGACTTATATGTTGAGTTTTTTCCCAAGATTGTTTTGTTATATCATTATTGTGATTAATAATTGCTTCAACTTTTAATCTAACCTGAATTTTTTCATCTTTATCATAAAATAACAAAGATGAATTAGGATTTTTTTCTAAGATTTTAATTTTATCAGATCTAATATCACTGTGGAATTGTACTAAATTATTTTGTTCATCTGATTTTCTAAGAACAACAATTCTACTTTCGATATCGTTCTCACTTCCACATGAAAAAACAGGTATTCTAAAAGGAGATGATCTATTAGTAACCGCATCAGTTAGCATTAACCAAATTTTTTTTTTAATTTCTGAAAAATCCTCGTAGTAAGGAACAGTGGTAGACACAATTACTTTTTCTTTTTTAGTCTAGCTATTAAACTTGAGCTATCCCAACGGTTTCCACCCATTTTTTGAACTTCAGCATAATAACCATCAACAATTTCAGTTACTGGAACAGGTGAACCATTTCTTTTTGCTTCTTCAATACAAATTTTTAAATCTTTTCTCATCCAATCTACAGCAAATCCGTAATCAAATTTATCTGCTACCATAGTTTTATATCTATTTTCCATTTGCCAAGATTGAGCTGCACCTTTGGAAATAGTTTCCATAACTTTATCCATATCTAAACCTGCATTAATTCCAAAATTTACTGCCTCTGATAATCCTTGAACTAAACCACCAATACACATTTGATTAACCATCTTAGTTAATTGTCCACTACCTGATGGTCCGATTAAAGTTACTTTTTTACTATAACAATCAATTATTGGCTCTGCTTTTTTAAAATCATTTTCATCGCCACCAACCATGACAGTTAATATTCCACCTTCAGCACCTGATTGTCCTCCAGATATAGGAGCATCTAAAAAACCAAATCCTTTATCTTTTGCAGCTTTATAAAGTTCTCTAGAAATTTCAGCAGACACTGTTGAATTATCTATATATACGCATCCTTCTTTGGCATTATGAAATAATCCATGTTCTCCTAATGAAACTTGTCTTAAATCATCGTCATTCCCAACACAGGTAAAAATAAAATCAGCATCTTTAGCAGCTTCTGATGGTGTATCAGCCATATTACCTTTGTATTCACCAATCCATTTTTCTGCTTTTGATTTTGTTCTGTTAAAAACAGTTACATTATGTCCTGCTTTTGATATATATCCTGCCATTGGATAACCCATTACACCAAGACCTATGAAAGCAACTTTAGAAGTCATATTTTTTTATGTTTAAAAATTTAAGTTTAAAAGTAATTGTATTTGGATTTATATTTACATTTTTTTCAAGCTTTGGACAGAGTTTTTTTCTTGGAATATTCAATACAAGTATAAGAGAGACGCTCTCGATAACTCATGGACAATTTGGCTCAATATATGCATCTGCAACATTGTGCAGTAGTTTACTACTTATATGGGTTGGAAAGAAAATTGACGATATAAATATTTTCGGATTTGCAATCTATGTAACATTACTTTTATCTTTTTCCTGTTTTTTCTTTTCAAAAATTTCATCGATAGTTTTTTTATTCATTGCAATTTTCTTAATGAGATTTTCAGGACAGGGAATGATGTCTCATACTGCAACAACAACAGTTTCAAGATATTTTACAAAATCTAGGGGTAGGGCATTAAGTATTTGCTGGTTTGGTTTATCAAGTGCTGAATTTATTTTACCTGTTTTAATGGTATTTTTGTTGTCATTAACAACTTGGCAAAATATTTGGACAGTAATTGCTTTATTAATTTTAATATTTTTACCGATTGCATCATTCTTTCTAGTTCGAACTGTTAAACTTGATACGAGAGAAAGCACTGAAGGTGAAGAATTTAAAGAGGAAAATATTAAGCAATGGAAAAGAATTGAAGTAATAAAAGATTATAAATTTTATATAGTAAGTATGAATATGCTAGCCATGCCTTGGATTGCAACTGGTGTATTTGTTTATCAGTCATTTATTACTGAATCAAAAAACTGGGGACCATTTGTAATTGCTCAGTCTTTTATGTCTTATTCAGTATTTTCAGTAATTACACTTTTAATATCTGGTTTTTTAATTGATAAATTTACAAGTCGAAAACTTTTAATTTTTATGAATATTCCTTTATTTCTATCGACTTTTGTAATTATTTATTTTGATGCACAATTTACTGCATTTATATTTCTAGGTTTAATTGGAATATCAAATGGTTTGGCAAACGTTTTGGGATCTTCTACTTGGGCTGAGGTTTATGGTGTAAAGCATATTGGATCCATTAAAGCTTTGACCACTGCTCTTATGGTTTTTTCAACTGCTTTTGGAACTGCTCTTTTTGGAATTTTAATTGATATTGGATTTTCAATTGAGAAAATTGCTATATTATCTGCACTTTATATACTTATTTCTTTTATTCTTCTTTTTTTAGTTAGAAAAAAATTAAATCCAATTTTAGTGTAAAAATACTTGATTTTGTTGATCTTGGAGTATATTTAATCGCCCATGGCAAGAGTTACCGTTGAAGACTGTATAGACAAAGTAGATAGTCCTTATGAATTAGTTTTGGTTGCTAAAGAAAGAGCCACTCAACTTAATTCAGGAATTGAACCTACGTTAGATAGAGATAACGACAAGCATACAGTTATAGCTTTAAGAGAAATAGCTGAAGAAACAATTAAAGTTCCAGATTTAACCGAAGCTGCAGTTTACAAACTAAGAAAACATGTAGAACAAATTGATGATACTGCTGAAGAAGATGAAGATATTGGTGATGATTTTGAGAATTTGTACAAAGGTGAAATCTCAAAAAGTGGTGTACCAATTCTTCCTTCTAAAAGAGCTAGAAAAATCCCTGAAAAAATTCAAGTTTCAAAAGAAGATCTTGCTGAATTATCACCATCAGCTCAACCTGATGTTAATGTAGAAGCTCCAAGTCAGGCCGAAGAAAATGATGACGTTTCACTAGATCAAGTTTCAGAAGCAGAAGAACAAGTTTCAGATAACGTAAGCGACGAAGAAAATAATTCTTAATTGAGAAACTCTTTTAATATTTGTTCCCTGTGTTCATCAAGATCAGGAATGTCCCCTCTAGTACTTTTATCCTCGTATGAAGACATTTTTATGGGATTTCCTGCCAATCTAAAATCACCAACTACTTTATGATAGGCTTTAACAATCATGTTTCTTGCTTCGACTTGAGGATTTTCTACCGCTTCTTTTATATTAAATATTGGTCCGCAAGGTATCTTTAATTTTTCCATTTCACTTACCCATTCAGAAGTACTTTTTGAAGAAAGTTTATCTTCAAAAATTGATTTTAGTTCATTCATATTTTCACATCTAAGTGAATTGGTATTGAATCTTTTATCACTGATCATTTCAGGTATTCCTAATACTTCACAAAGTTTTTCATATAATTTATCGTTACCTGCAGCAATGATTATATAACTATCTTTTGTTTTAAATGCCTCAAACGGAGCGATTGAAGGATGTCTAGATCCCATCGGTTTAGGAATTTCATTTTTAGATAAATATCTTGCAATTGCATTTTCTAAAATCGCAATTTGGCAGTCTAACATCGAAACATCTATAAACATTCCCTTACCTGTTTTTTGTCTATCATACAAAGCTGCATTAATTCCAATTGCAGTAAAAAGTCCTGCTGTAATATCACCAATTGATGTTCCAACTCTTGTTGGTTCACTATTTGGATGACCTGTAACACTCATCAGTCCACCCATTCCTTGAACTACCATGTCATAAGCAGGTAACTCTTTTAAAGGTCCGGTTTGACCAAAACCAGATGCAGATGCATATATTAATTTTGGATATTTTTTGCTTACATCTTTCCAACCATATCCCCATTTTTCTAATGTACCTGGTTTAAAATTTTCTACTAAAATATCTGCTTTCGCTAAAATTTTATCAAAGATTTTTTTGTCATCTTCATTTTTCAAATTAAGAGCAATACTTTCCTTTCCTCTGTTAAGTGACATAAAATATGCTGAATAGTCTTTCACAAAAGGTCCAAACTTTCTTGAATCGTCACCAATTTCTGGTGCTTCTACTTTAATTACACGTGCACCGAGATCAGATAAAATCATTGTACAATATGGACCTACTAAAACCCTAGTAAGATCAACAACTAATAAATTTTTTAAAGGACCATCCATAATAAGTACGTCATTTCCTTATATTGACTCTTCTGCTCAAGTTCAATTTAATATCAACATTATAAATAAAAAGGGGAAAACTATGTTAAGAAAAATAACATTATATTTGTCTTCAATAATAATAGCTTTTTCAATAGTAGGATCTGCATATGCAGTTACATTAAAAGCAAGTCACCAATGGCCAGGTACACCAAGAGCCGATGGCTCTTTTGACCCACGTCATGAAATGGTACAAATTATTGCTGATGAAGTAAAAAAAGCAAACGTTGATTTAGAAATTAGAATTTATCCAGCTAAGTCACTTTATAAGCCAAAAGAACAGTGGAAACCTATGACTACAGGTCAATTAGATATTTCTGCTTTCCCATTAGCTTACGCATCAAAATTCCATCCAGAGTTTGATGCTACATTGATGCCAGGAACTGTAAAAAATCATGAGCATGCATTGAGATTTAACAAAGGTCCAATGATGACTGAGATTAAAAAAATAATCAGTGATGCTGGTGTTGTAGTATTATCTGATGCATGGTTAGGTGGTGGTTTCGCATCAAAAACTAAATGTATAAAGAATCCAAGTGATGCTAAAGGACAAGTGATGAGAGCTGCAGGAAAAGCTTTCAACCAAATGTTAGAAGCTGCTGGTGCAGGTATTCAAAGTATGCCATCATCTGAAATTTATACTGGATTACAAACTGGTGTATTAACAGGTGCAAATACTAGTTCAGGAAGTTTTGTAAGTTACAAAATTTACGAACAAGTGAAATGTGCAACTCCTCCAGGAAAATTTGGTTTATGGTTTATGTATGAGCCAATTTTAATGTCTAAGAAAAGCTACAATGCATTAAATTCAAGTCAGCAAGTGGCTTTAATGAAAGCAGGAAAAGTTGCTGAGAAATATATGACAGCTCAAGTAGAAAACTTAGATAAAAAGTTTGAGGAAGCATACAAAGCTGCAGGTGTTAAATTAGTGTATATGGATGCTGATGATCATGCTGCATGGGTTGATATTGCAATAAAATCATCTCACAAAGCTTTTGCTGAAAAAGTTCCAGGTGGCGATAAGCTAATGGAAATGGCTTTAGCAGTTAAATAAAATAATATATAAAGAACCCCTATTTATTCTCTATAAGTAGGGGTTTTTTTATGAAAGAAAAATACTTAAAATTCTGTGATTATGTTGCAAGAGCTTGCGGAGCTTTTGCTGTATTAGCTTTACTCTTATCAATTCTTGTAATTGTTGAATTAGTTTTTGAAAGATACTTTTTTCAAAGAGCTATAACTTGGCAAACTGAATTAGTTACAATGCTTCTTGTTGCTTCAACATTTATAGGAAGTGCATATGTTTTAAGTGAAAAAGCTCACGTCAGCATGGAGTGGATTTACGATTTTTTGTCAAAAAAAAATATTTTAAGACTTAAAATTTTTACTTCCTTAGTCAGTTTATTATTCTTTTTAATTTTATTTTATTTTGGTTTTTTAATGGTTGAGGAAGCGTTTACTAAAAATTACTCAACAGGAACAGTTTGGGACCCTCCTTTGTGGGTACCATATTCTTCAATGATGATAGGTGCTGCATTAATGATTTTACAATATATAGCAGAGATTATTAAGCTTACAGACGAAAAGGATTCTAACTAATGGATCCATTAATAATTGCAATAATCGTTGCTGTTTTTACTTTGATAGTATTATTTTCCGGAATACCAATTGCTTTTGGTTTAAGCTTTGTATCAATAGCTCTTTTAGTTGCATTCGAAGGTTTTCAAATGTTAGATGTTTTTGCTGAAACTTTCTATGCAGGTTTAAATTCATTTGTTCTGCTTTCAATACCAATGTTTATTTTAATGGGAATGGCAGTAGCTAATTCTCCAGCAGGAAAAGATTTATATACAGGATTGGACAGATGGTTATGGAGGGTGCCTGGAGGTTTGGTTATTTCTAATATAGGAGCTTGTTCAATCTTTGCTGCACTAAGTGGATCAAGTCCAGCAACATGTGCTGCAATTGGCACTATGGGAATTCCTGAAATGAGAAAAAGAGGATACTCAGATCAAATTGCAACAGGCACTATAGCAGCAGGGGGAACTTTAGGAGTATTAATTCCTCCAAGCATTGTTTTAATTGTTTATGGAATTGCAACCGGAACATCAATTGGAAGACTATTTTTAAGCGGATTGATACCTGGGTTTATGCTTGCAGGTATGTTCGCTATCTGGGCACTGATACACAGTTACTTTATTGACAAAGATTCAGCTAAAGCTCTAAAGAATAGAACGCCTCCAACTTTTAAAGAAAAAATTGAGGTTTTACCAAGGATACTTCCTTTCTTAGCAATCATTGCTGGCGTTTTATATGTTTTATATGGCGGTGTTGCTACTCCATCAGAGGCTTCAGGGGTTGGAGCCTTTTTAGTTTTTGTTTTAATTGCGGTCGTCTACAAAATTTACCAACCAAAAAAAATATGGAATATTGTTAAAGTTTCAATGAAAGAAAGTGTGATGATAATGTTTATTATCGCAGCTTCTTATCTTTTTGCATTTACATTATCACAACTTTACGTAACTCAATCATTAGCTCAAAGTATGGTAGAGATGAGCTCTAATAAATGGGTAGTATTTATTTTAATAAATATATTTCTTTTGATTGCAGGTTTCTTTTTACCTCCAGTTGCCGTAATTGTTATGACTTCAGCAATATTGTTACCAGTTATAACTCAACTGGGATTTGATCCGTATTGGTTTGCAATTGTATTTACAATTAATATGGAAATTGGTCTTATTACTCCACCCGTTGGATTAAACCTTTATATAATCAAAGGTATAACACCAGATGTTAGTTTGTCAGAAATTTTAAAGGGATCTATACCATTTATGATAATTATGGCTTTAGCTATACTTATTTTGTGTATTTTTCCTGAGATTGTGACTTGGTTACCTGACAAAATAATGGGTAAAAGTTTAGGTTTTTAATATATAAAAAGCACCATGTTAAATATAAAAAGATTATTCGAGACGATTGCTGATGCTGGTCAAAAAATTTTAGAGAAAAAATCATTAAAAAAATTCTCTAAAAAAAGAGATTTGATCGAGCTTTGTGATGACCTTTTATCATCTAAAGGAGCAGCATTTGGAATTACATTAGCAAGAGATGTATTGTTTAGGTATCATAACTTATCTGACGATGAAAAATTAAAATTCTTATTACAAGTTAATGAAAAATATAAGCCAAATTCAGATAGCATAGATGAGGCAATAAAAGATTATAGTCAAAACAAAAATAGTAGGTCAATTTTAAATTTATCAAGAATATCATCAGGCAAACGTAAAGAATTATTTAAGAGATTAAATATGGCACCAAATGGTACACCAGAAATAGTTTCTTTAAGAGAGGATTTGCAAATGTTCTTAATTAAAAATCCAGAATTAAAAGATTTAGACTATGATCTCATAGATATCTTTAAAAACTGGTTCAATCCTGGATTTTTAAAATTAAGAAAAATTACTTGGGATACAAAAGCAGCAATATTAGAAAAATTACTAAAATATGAGAAAGTTCATTCAATGAAAGATATGAATGAATTAAAAATTAGACTTGGAGAAAATAGAAGATTTTTTGCTTATTTTCATCCTGCTTTAGATGATGAACCAATTATTTTTGTCGAGATTGCATTAACTAAAGGTTTAGCTAAGTCCATTCAAGAGTTGACACGACCCAATAATGAGAAAAAAGAAAATTATGACACTGCAACATTTTACTCAATTAGTAACTGTCAAGAGGGACTATCTAGGGTTACTTTAGGAAATTTTTTAATCAAAAGAGTTGTCTATGAGTTACAAGAAGAATTACCTGATGTAAAGAATTTTGGAACACTTTCTCCAATGATAGGATTTGCCGATTGGGTTAAGTCTTTAGATAATGAAAAATTAGGAGAAATAGTTAAAAAAGAAAATTTCCCTAAAGTTGAATTTCTTAAATCATTAGGATTAAAAATTGGAGATAGAAAATTTATAGACAATAAAGATTTACTTACAAAAATTGCTCTAGATTATTTAGCTATTCAAAAAAATGATCTAGGTTTTCCTATTAATGATGTTTGTAGATTTCATCTAAATAACGGTGCAGAAATTGACGATATTGTAATAAATGCAAATGTGTCCGATGTTGGTTTTAAAAGGTCATTTGGAATAATGGTTAATTACAAATATGAACTTGGGAAAATTGAGCAAAATCATCAAGAGTATGTAAACGAAAAAAAAATTAATATATCAAGTAAACTCAAAAAATATGTCTAGATTAAATAGAACTGTTTCTGTTGCTCCAATGATGGACTGCACAGACAAACATGAAAGATTTTTCTTAAGACTAATTAGTAAAAACGTTTTTCTCTATACTGAAATGATTGTCTCAGAAGCTATTGATAGAGGAGATAAAAAGAAACTATTAGAATTTGATATGAGAGAAAAACCTGTTGCTCTGCAACTTGGTGGTTCTTCTCCAAAACTATTAGGAAATGCAGCATATTTAGGTGAAGAATTTGGTTATGATGAAATAAATTTAAATTTAGGTTGTCCAAGTAAAAAAGTTCAGAAAAATAGATTTGGGGCTTGTTTAATTCAAGAACCTAATCTTGTTGCTGATTGTCTAAGTGAAATGATTTCAAAAACATCACTTCCTGTAACAGTTAAAACTAGAATCGGATATGACAATGTTGATCAATACGAAAATTTATATAATTTTGTGAATATTTTAAAAGAGACAGGTGTTAAAACTTTTATAATCCATGCCAGAAAAGCAATGTTGGGAAAATTTACACCTAAACAAAATTTAAACATTCCACCTTTGAAATATGAATACGTAAATAGATTAAAAAAAGATTTTCAAGATTTAGAAATAATAATTAATGGAGGCATAACGTCTACTGATCAAATCAAAGAACATTTAGATAATGTAGATGGTGTTATGATTGGAAGGTCAATTTATCATTCTCCTTACATGTTAGCAGATATTGAAAATAAAATTTTTAATAATAGTGAAGTTTTGACAAGACAAGAAGTTGTCGAGAAACTAATTGAGTATGTAAAAGAAGAGATAAAAAAAGGTACAAGATTAAATCAAATTATGAGACATACCCTCGGTTTATTTCATGGACAAACAGGTTCAAGTTTTTGGAAAAGATATTTAAGTGAAAATATGTGTGTAAGAGATGCCGATGTTAAGAAAATTGATCACATAATGGATAAAGTAAAGTTTAATCCACAAAGTATATCGGCAGGCCAAATTGAATAATACTCTTTTAGAGATAAATAATATTTATTTTATTTTTTTAATGATGGCAGCCGCTGTTCCAGTTGGTTTTTTTGCAGGTTTTTTTGGTATCGGTGGAGGATTAATTTCAGTTCCATTTTTATTTTTTGTATTTGAAGCATTTAACGTGGATAAAGATTATTTAATGCATTTATCTGTAGGGACAGCTTTCTCAATAACAATTTTAACAGCTACAGCTTCAGTATTAACTCATAGAAAATATAATGCTGTAGATTTTAAAATAATTAAAAATTATGGGACATTTGTAATTATTGGAGTTTTCTCTGGAACATTGATGGCAGCATTGATGAATACCAAAACATTATTATTCTTTTTTTCTGCTGTTGTTTTCTTTTTTGGAGCTTACTTGTTGTTACAAAGTGAAAAGAAAAAAAAAATTAAGAAAAAATTTAATATTTTCCCAAGAATAATATTTGGATTTTTGTCTGGATTAATATCTGCTCCTATGGGCATAACAGGAGCTATGATGAATGTTCCTATACTAAGATACTTTGGTTATCCTATTAACTTAGCAATAGGAACCTCTGCAGCCATTGGATTTATAATAGCTCTATTTGGATCAATTGGATTCTTTACGTCTGGCTTGATGTTAAAAGCCGATATCCCACTCAGTATTGGATTTATTAATATACCTGCATTTATAATTTTTGTTCCAATAACCACATTAATGGCAAGGATTGGGGCAAAAACAGTTCAAGATCTAGATAGAATTAAAACTCAAAGGTTATTTGGTGTTTTTCTTTATGTTATTGGTACTTTATTTTTATATAGATTTTTAGTGACTTAGGAGACGAGGTGGTTTCAGTCTCCCTCCGCCACCTCAATAACATATTAATCGATTCTCTAATTTTTTCTTAACTCTTTATAGTTGAATTTTAAATTTTTTGATCGTAATCCCCAACCTTACCAGTTTGTTGAAGAAGATTATCAATAAAGTCAAAAATCTTCTTTTTTCTATCTTCAGAGGTTGGACTCTCAGTAACTACAACTAAAGAGGGTTTATTAGAAGATGCTCTTATTAATCCCCAAGATCCATCATCAAAAGAAAATCTTACTCCATTAACAGTTAATATTTCCTTGATTTCTTGATCATCTACTTTAGTTTTATTTTCTTTAATATTTGTTATTTCTCTAACTAAATTCTCAACTACATCATATTTTTCACTATCTTTACAATAAGGAGCCATAGTTGGGCTTTGATAAGTTGTTGGTAATTCACCAAGTATTTCACTCATTTTTTTGTTATTTTTATCGAGTAACTTACAGACCTGTATTGCTGAATTAATTCCATCATCATAACCATATCCCAAAGGTTTATTAAAAAAGAAATGACCACTTTTTTCAAATCCTGCTAAAGCGTTATCGGTATTTACTTTTCTTTTGATATGAGAATGACCAGTTTTCCAATAAATTGTTTCACATTTATTCGCGTTTAATATTCTGTCATTTGAATAAAGTCCTGTCGATTTTACATCAACAACAAATTTACTATTTTTATGATCTTTTGAAAGATTTCTAGCTATTAATAGCCCTATTTTATCTGAAAAGATTTCATTACCTTTATCATCAATAACCCCAACTCTATCTCCATCTCCATCAAAACCAAATCCAATATCAGCATTATTTTCTTTAACAGCTGATGAAATTGCATGTAACATTTCTAAATCTTCAGGATTTGGATTATATTTTGGAAAAGTCCAATCAAGTTCACAATCAAGTTCAATTACTTCGCACCCAATACTTCTTAAAATTTCTGGTGCAAATATTCCTGCTGTTCCATTGCCACAAGCAACTACTGCTTTAATTTTTTTATTTAATGGGTTTTTTGTTATCAAATCATTTTTATAAACATTCTGAAAATCGTCAATTTTTTTTACATTACCTTCACCATTAATAAAATTTTGATTGAGAGTAATATTTTTTAGTTCTTTCATTTCTTCAGGTGCATGAGTTAATCCTTTTTTGATGCCCATTTTTACACCTGTCCAACCATTTTCATTATGACTTGCTGTAACCATAGCTATAGCATCTGAATTTAAATTAAATTGTGCGAAATAAACCATAGGAGATAAGGATAATCCTACATCTTCTATATTGCACCCAGTTGAAACCAAACCCTCTTTTAATTTTTCTTTGATATGTTCGCTGTAAGACCTGTAGTCTTGGCCAACTATAATTCTAGGATTATTTTTCTTTGTATGATTAATTATTTGAGTTCCAAGGCCTTTACCAAGTTGAACGATTCCATCGTCATCTATGTCTTTTTCGTATACCCATCGTGCGTCATATTCCCGAAAACCGTAAGGATCAATTTTTCCTGAATTATTCATGTGGATATATGTACATTTTTTTAAAATTTTTATTGATAAATATTTAATAAGTTCTATAAATGTTCTATTGATTTACAATTTATATAGTATATCAGGTAAATCTACACACTATATCTAGTTATTTACTAGATTTTTTAGTATAAAGATAAAAAGGGAGTTTAATGAACAAAATATTGTCTCAGGCAATCAGGAAGGCTGTCTCTGATTATAAACCAGCGGAAAAAATCAGCAATAATGACAAAAGACCAGACTTATTTTCACTAAATAACAACACTGAGTTGTTTCAAAATTCTAAAGGGATAACTATTAAAATAGACAGATCTAGAGATAATAATTTAACAGATTTTGGAAGAGCAACATTAAGCGACAGATACCTTGGAGAAAACGAATCTTTCCAAGATTTATTTGCAAGAGTTGCAAGTCATTATGCAGATGACAACTTACACGCGCAAAGACTTTACAACTACATAAGTAATTTATGGTTCATGCCAGCAACACCAGTTTTATCAAACGGTGGAACAAAAAGAGGTTTACCAATTTCTTGTTTTTTAAATGAAGCAGGGGATAGCTTAACAGGAATATTAGATCTATGGAGTGAAAATGTTTGGTTGGCTGCTAAAGGTGGAGGTATTGGAAGTTATTGGGGCAACCTAAGATCCATTGGAGAAAAAATTGGAAGAGTTGGAAAAACTTCAGGAATTATTCCTTTCATAAAAGTTATGGATTCTTTGACAATGGCGATCAGTCAAGGTTCTTTAAGAAGAGGATCAGCTGCTTGTTATCTTCCAATTGATCATCCGGAGATAGAGGAATTTATTGAAATGAGAAGACCAACAGGCGGTGATCCAAACAGAAGATCATTAAATTTACACCACGGTGTTTTAGTTTCTGATGCATTTATGAGAGCTGTTGAGTTAGACGAACAATGGGCACTAAAAAGTCCAAAAGATCAATCAGTGCAAGCAACTGTTTCAGCAAGAAATTTATGGATTAGATTATTAACTGCAAGAATTGAAACTGGAGAACCTTATATTGTTTTCATTGACACAGTTAATAGAATGATACCTCAACATCATAAGCTTGCTGGTTTAACTGTTAAGACATCTAACTTGTGTAGTGAAATAACTTTACCAACAGGAATTGATAAAGAGGGTAGAGATAGAACGGCAGTATGTTGTTTATCATCTTTAAATTTAGAAACTTATGATGAATGGAAAGACGATGAAAACTTTGTTCCAGACGTAATGAGATTTTTAGATAATGTATTAACGGACTTTACTGAAAAAGCACCTGAGTCATTTAGTGATGCAGTTTATTCAGCATTAAAAGAGAGAAGTGTTGGTTTAGGCGTTATGGGTCTTCATTCATTCTTCCAACAAAAAATGATTCCTTTTGAGTCTGTGATGAGTAAAGTTTGGAATAAAAAAATATTTGAAAGTATCCAAAAACAGGTTGATCAAGCTTCAAAAGATTTGGCCGATGAAAGAGGTGCGTGTCCAGATGCTGCTGATTATGGTATTAATGAAAGATTTTCAAATAAAACTGCAATAGCTCCAACTGCTTCAATTTCAATCATTTGTGGTGGAACATCTCCAGGAGTTGAACCAATTGCAGCAAATAGTTATACACATAAAACTTTGTCTGGATCATTTAATGTTAGAAATAAATATCTAAGTAAATTATTAGAGAAGCACGGTAAAAATGATGATGAAACATGGTCAAGTATCACAACCAATCAAGGTTCAATTTCTCATCTTGATTTTTTAACACAACAAGAAAAAGACGTATTTAAAACAGCTTTTGAACTAGACCAGAAATGGATCGTGGAGTTAGGTGCAGATAGAACTCCTCATATTTCTCAAGCACAATCAATAAATATATTTATACCTGCAGATATTCATAAAAGGGACTTACACCAAATCCATTTCCAAGCTTGGAAAAAAGGATTGAAGAGTCTTTATTACTGCAGATCTAAATCAATACAAAGAGCGGAAAACGTAAACGATGCAAATTCTACAGATGTAACTGCAAATGTTTACAAATCTAAGAAACAAGAAAATCAACAATCAGAATATGAGGAGTGTTTATCATGTCAGTAGAAAGTTTAAAAGATACAAAACAAAAAATTGTAGAACCAAAAAAAATGGGTCTATTAGTTGAGAACCCAGTTTACAAACCATTCAGATATCCATGGTGTTATGATGCTTGGTTAACTCAACAAAGAATTCATTGGTTACCAGAAGAAGTTCCACTTGGTGACGATGTCAGAGATTGGCAAAAAAATCTTTCTGAGTCTGAAAAAAACTTACTAACTCAAATTTTTAGATTTTTTACTCAAGCAGATGTTGAAGTTAATAACTGTTATTTAAGACATTACACAACTGTATTTAAACCTACAGAAGTTTTAATGATGATGACAGCATTTGCCTCTATGGAGACAGTCCATGTAGCAGCTTATTCACATCTATTAGATACAATTGGAATGCCAGAGTCAGAATACTCTGCATTCATGAAGTACAAAGAAATGAAAGATAAATATGATTACATGCAAAACTTTAATGTAAATTCAAAAGAAGATATTGCAAAAACTGTTGCTGTGTTCAGTGCCTTCACAGAAGGTCTTCAATTATTTGCAAGTTTTGCAATTTTATTAAACTTCCCAAGACACAACAAACTTAAAGGAATGGGTCAGATAGTTACTTGGTCAGTAAGAGATGAAACTCTTCATTGTAATTCCATGATTAGAATTTTTAAAGAGTTCATTAAAGAAAACCCTGAGATTTGGACACCAAAACTTAAAAAAGAACTTTATGAAGCTTGCAGAACTATAATTGAACACGAAGATGCATTTATTGATCTAGCTTTTGAAATGGGTCCAATGCAAGGATTAACTGCTCAAGAAGTTAAAGATTACATAAGGTTCATTGGAAATAGAAGATTAACCCAGTTAGGTCTTGAGCCAATATATGATGTTCAGAAAAACCCATTAACGTGGTTAGACACGATGTTAAATGCAGTAGAGCATATGAACTTCTTTGAAGGTAGAGCCACTGAATATTCAAAAGCATCTACACAAGGTAACTGGATAGATGCTTTTTCGTGAAATAGTAAAAAAATTAGCATATTTTAAAGAGTGTCAATTTTAGTCTAGAAGTAAAAGGACATTTCGTTATTATTCTTAAATTAAAATACGTTATGGATAGTAATTTTTACTCAAAAAGAAGGTCGGTACTAGCAAAAAAGATGCTAAATAATCCAATACCCGATGAAGATCTTTTTAAGATTTTATCCGCAGGTATAAGAGTTCCTGATCATGGAGCATTAAATCCATGGAAGATCAAAGTTATAAAGGGAGATAAGTTGAAAAAGATAGACGAGGAAATAATTTTACCAGAATTCAAAATCAAAAATCCTCAAGCTCAACCTGATATGTTAGAGATCGAATCTAAAAGACTACAAAGAGCAAGTGTAGTACTTGCAGTGATCTCATCACCTTTCGACCATCCATCAATTCCTGAATGGGAAATGAGATTATCGGCTGGTGCTGTCTGTATGAATTTATTGTCATGTGCTCAATTACTTGGTTATGCTGGACAATGGTTAACTGAGTGGTACGCTTACAATAAAAAAGTCTTAAGTTACTTAGGCTGTGAGAAAGAAACCGATCAAATAGCAGGATTTATTTATATTGGACACAAAACAGAAGAACCAAATGAAAGAAGAAGACCTGATCCTGCAAATGTCATTGAATATTTATAATTATGTATATTGCAATGAATAGATTTAAAATCTTACATGGCAAAGAAAACGAATTTGAAAAAGTTTGGAGGAAACGAGATACTCACCTCAGTGAAGTGCCTGGTTTTAAGGAATTTCATTTAGTTAAAGGTGAAAAAACTGATGAATTTTCGTTGTATGCCTCACATAGTATTTGGAACTCAAAATCTGATTTTATTAACTGGACTAAATCAGAAGCATTTAAATTAGCTCATAAGAATGCTGGTCAACACAAAGACTTATATTTGGGAGCGCCAAATTTTGAGGGTTTTGAGGTAGTTTTATAAACTTTTTGCTAATTTTTTAACTCTTTGCATATGTTTATCAAATACTTTTTTTTCCATGTTTGGTAATACTGAATAAAATCTAATATATTTAGTTTTTAATCCACCTAATTTAAAAACAATTTTTTTTATTCGTCTGAATGGAATATTATCAAATATAGAGAAACTTTGATAACTTATCATTGGTCCTCCATACGTAATAGATACAATTCCAAGTTTACCCTTCATGGCCCCTGGGACAGGATAACCATAATTTTTAAAGTATTTATTGCCTGGAATTAAAGATCTATAAGAAAAGAACCATTTTGGATGTAATACCCAATCAACCCAATTTTCTAAAATCGCATTTAACCTTAAATTATGACAACTGCCAATTAACATCATTACGTCACATTGTTCTAATCTTTTTCTATAGTCTAAAACTAGTTTAGGTGGTGAGTTTACATTTTGGTTATAAAAAGGAAGTTGCTCTTTTTCATCAAAAAGGTTGACTAAATCTATTGTATGTCCTTGTTTTTTAGCTTCTTCTATAAATATATCTCTAATTGCAGAATTGAATGAGTTGCTAGTGTTATGATGACCGTAAGCAATAAATATTTTTTTCATATAGACATATATGTCTTAAATTTTTTCTTTTTCTTTTTCATTCTCCTCTTCAAAAACTTTTTTATTTTTTTTAGCATTTAAAATATCTGCAAAACTGTGGTTAACGTCTCTATGTCCAGCTTCATCATCTCTAATAACCTTTACAACATCTTTTAATCTAGAATTTAATGGAAGATTCCAATAATTTATTGCTATTTCGGGAGCTTTAATATTTTCGATTTTACCTTCTTCTATTTCATTTAGATACTCTGTGTAGCTTATGACTGCTTCTTCTTCAAAATACCCAACAATTCTATGAGCAGTCTTTTGTGAAATTAAATATATGAATAGATACGTTAAAATAAATATAAACTGTGCAATCATTATAATTAATCTTTCTATAAACGTAGGCTTTGCAATTTTAATAAAGGTCATTAAATGCATTCTTTCATTTGCAGCTTCATCAAGAAGAATTTTAATCCAACCTTTGTCATCTTGCATTTTTCTCAAAGATTTTAAATGTAACAACATTCCTGCTACCATGCCTGGTACCGCAGCAACAGTTTCTAAAACAACAGCTCTATGCCCATATTTTTTTTTAAAAAAAGTGTCAGCCAAGAATCTTAAAAATTTTGTGAATCCAAAAGCAATTTTATCACTCAAGTCTTGGGGTTTATGATGTCTATTTAGATTTTCCATACATTACATATGGCAATTATTAAATATTTTTAAATAGGTAAATAAGACCTACTTTTGCTCAAGACAAATAATTTATACCTAAAATCTTAACATTTAGTAGGGTCATTGCATTTTTCAAACTCTTGATTTTGATTTTCCTGAGGTAACATACCTGGATTATTAGATTGACCTTCATTGTTATCATTTTCATTTGAGTTGTTATTTTGGCTGTTATTGTAGTCAGATGTTTCATTTTTAGATGAATTTTGATTTGTCTGTTTATTTTTATTATGGATTATTGACCTAGATAAATTTGTGAATTTGCATTCGTCTAAATTCTCAAGTTTATTTCTATTTATTTTATTGTTTGTGAAAACACATGTAACATTGAGCCATTCTGTAACTTTTGAGTTAAATTTTTGATAATAAGTTTTTACTAATATTTTGTTTTGGTTAAAAACGTCTACTTGCCTGATATCTTCACCTATTTTTGTAAACGTTTTGTTCGTTGTACAATTAGATAAAAATAAAATCATTCCAACACATAAAATAATGTTTTTAAAACGAATCATGGTCTTAAGTTACAACTAAAAATTGAAGTTTACAGACTACCGAAAGTATATTTTTGTTTTGTAATACTATATATTGTTATCTTTGATTTAAGAGCATTACTTTTCTGTACTTACTACCTTTATATTTAGCTAATGGTCTAATTAATTTATTAGATGAATGTTGTTCCATTATATGAGCTGACCAACCGGTAATCCTTGAAATTACAAATATTGGTGTAAAGAAATCTGTATCAAAACCCATTAAATGATAAGTAGGACCAGTTGGGTAATCTACGTTTGGATGAATATTCTTTTTACTAATCATCACTCTTTCAACAATATCGTAAATCTTTAAAAACTTTTTGTCTTTTTTAATTTTAGCAACTTTTTTAAAATAATCTTTCATAGTAGGAACTCTTGAGTCTCCACTCTTATAAACCCTGTGCCCAAAACCCATCACAACCTCTTTTTTCTTTAATGCATTATTGATCCATTTTAAAGCATTCTCAGGTTTTTTTATTTTATTCATCATATGCATAACTTCTTCATTAGCGCCACCATGTAATGGTCCTTTTAAACTAGCTATAGCTCCTGTTATAGCACCATGAATATCAGATAAACTACTTGTTATTGTTCTAGCGGTAAAAGTTGAAACATTAAAACTATGTTCTGCATATAAAATTAAGGATACATCAAATGCTTTAACGATTTCTTTTTGAGGAACCTTTCCAAAACACATGTAGAAAAAGTTTTCTGCAAAAGTTAAGTCTTTTTTTGGTTTAATAATCTTCTTACCTTTTCGAATTCTATAAAACGCTGCTAAAGCAGTTGGAGTTTTAGCTAAAATTCTCAGAGCTTTTCTTGTATTTGCTTCCTGAGAATTATCTGTAGTTTCTTTATCTTCTAATCCCATTACACTAACCGCTGTTCTAGCAACATCCATAGGATGAGACTTTTTTGGCATGTGTTTAATTATTTCGTAAAGATTTTTTGATAAATCTCTATGTCCACGTTCAATTTTTTCAAATTGTCTTAGTTCAATACTATTTGGTAAATCACCCTTTAAAATAAGATATGCTGCTTCTTCAAATCTACAAAATTCGCATAGGTCTTGAACAGCGTAACCTCTATAGGTTAATGAGTTAATTTCAGGCATAACTTTAGAAACTTCTGTTTCATCAACAACAATACCTAATAAACCTTTTTTTACTTCCTCACTCATTATTCATGTCCCTCTGTACTAAAATTATATATCTTTTCGTCTAAAGAGTTATATTTTTCATATTCAACTAAATCGTATAATCTCTTTCTGGTTTGCATCTTATCTATAATATTATTTTGATGTCCATCCGCAAAAATGGCACGTAGACCATCTTCAACACTTTTCATCGCTAATCTTTGTGTAGTAACTGGATAAATTACAATATTGTAACCAAGTTCCTCTAATTGTTTAAAGTCTAGCAACTTCGATTTACCAAACTCAGTCATATTAGCTAAAAGATAACAATCTAGTGATTTTCTAACTTTTTCAAACTCAGTTTCATCTTTTAATGCTTCTGGAAAAACAATTTCTGCTCCACCATCAATATAAGATTTGCAACGATCAATCATTTTATCAATACCCTCTACACTTTTAGCATCGGAACGTGCAATGATTTTAAATTGTTTGTCTGATCTCGCTTCTACACATTCTTTAATTTTTTTTGTCATATCCTCTTTTGATATCAATTCTTTATTGTCTAGATGGCCACATCTTTTCTGTTCTATCTGATCTTCTAAATGAATTGCTGAAATACCAAAATTTTCAAATGTTTGAACAGTTTCTTTACAAGATTTAAAACCTGTATCGACATCAACAATGGTCGGAAGATTTGTAACACGTGCAATTTGCTTTGATCTGTTACTGACATCATTAAGAGTTGTTAATCCTATATCAGGATATCCCAAATCATTAGACATAACACCTCCAGATACATAAACTCCATCATATCCAATTTCTTCAATAACTTTTGCTGTTAATGGATTATATGCACCTGGTATTCTTAAAATTTTATTTGATTTTAGTTTATTATCTAAATCAATTCTTTTCTCTTCAGGTTTTTTTTCAACAAAGTGCACTAGAATATTCCTTTTTTATTATTCGATTTTAAGTATCTTCTACTTACTTCAATATTTAGTTTTGTAAGCTGATTATTTTTTAATTTTTTCAAATTTTGAACATCTTTTAAAAATCTATCACTTTCTTTTTTAGAAATAATACTTTCTGTTAAAATTTTAAATTTATTTATATAATCTTTTCTTTTAAAAGGTCTTTTGCCATAAGGATGAGCATCTGCTCTTTCTAATTCCTCAATAATTTTTTTCCCATTATTTAATGTTACTATAACCTTTGCACCAAAAGATTTCTTTTTTGGATCAGGATCATGGTATTTCTTTGTCCATTTTTTATCCTCATGAGTTTTAATGGATCTCCATATTTTAATTGTACTTTTTTTATTAGCTCTCTTTTTAGTGTAAGACTTTACATGATGCCAATCTGTATCTTCTAAAGCTACTGCAAAAATATACATTATTGAGTGATCTAAAGTTTCTCTACTTGCATTTGGATCCATTTTTTGTGGATCATTAGCTCCAGTTCCTATTACATAATGAGTATGATGGCTTGTATATATATCTATTTTTTTAATTGTATTTAAACTATCAATTTTTTTATTAAGAGCTTTTGCAATATCAATTAATGCTTGAGCTTGATATTCTGCAGAATATTCTTTTGTATATGTTTCTAGAATAGCTTTTTTTTCCTCATTCTTTTTTGGCAAAGGCACAAAATATTTAGCATTTTTTCCATCTAATATTCTTGCTATTACACTATCTTCACCTTCGTAAATAGGGCTTGGAGCTCCTTCACCTCGCATCGTTCTATCAACAGCTTCAATTGCTAATTTTCCTGCGTGAGCTGGAGCATACGCTTTCCAACTTGAAATCTCACCTTTTCTTGATTGTCTCGTTGAAACACTCACATGTAATGCTTGTTGAACAGCTTGATAAATTGTTTCTGTATTTAATTTTAACATAGATCCAATACCAGCAGCAACACTTGGTCCCAAGTGAGCGATATGATCAACTTTGTGTTTATGAAGACAAATAGCTTTTACAAGATTAACTTGAACTTCATAAGCAGTTATAATTCCTCTTAATAAATCATTTCCATTTTTTTTTAATTGTTGTGCCACTGCTAAAAGAGCAGGAATATTATCACCAGGATGGCTGTAATCAGCCGCTAGAAATGTATCATGAAAATCTAATTCTCTAACGGCAGTTCCATTTGCCCACGCAGCCCATTCACAATCAAATTTAAGTTTTGAATTTATGCCAAAAAGATTAGCTCCATTTTTTCTAATATGTTTTTTTGCCATTTCTCTTGCAGATATTACAGGTCTTCTATTTAAGGAAGCTATAGCAACAGAAGCGTTATCAATAATTCTATTAATAACCATTTCTACTGAATTTTTATTTAATTTAGCATTATCACTTGCTATCTCTGCTATTTTCCAAGCAAGCTGTTTCTTCTTTGGAAGATTTATTTTTGATGGATATACTTTAATTGTATGCAATAACAAAATAACTCCTAATTTGTGATTTTGTTTTAATAGTTAAAATAAATTAATCAATATTAAAGATATTGCGATACAATTTTTTCAATACCTACAAAGTCTTTTATTAAGTGATTATGATAAATTTCATCAATATTTTTTTCAGTATATCCATCCTCTAATAAAATCATTGGAATATATGCTGCTTTAGCTGCATTTGCATCCGACTCACTATCACCGATCATAATTGATTTATTTTTACTACCATCTAAAATTTCTATGATTGTTGTTATATGTCTCGGATCAGGTTTACAATAATCAAAAGTATTATAACCAGCTACATACTCGAAGTAATCATATATCCCAATTTTTTTTAAAAGATCTACTGCAAGATGTTCCGTTTTATTCGTACATACAGCCATTGATATATTTTCTTTTTTACACCAATTTAAAAAATCTTTTACACCAGGCATCAGAGTACTTTCATTTAAAATATTTTTTCCATAATAAGAAATAAATTCATCTGTCATTTCATTTTTAATTTTCTCATTAATCGAAGTTAATTCTTTTTTGGCCTGGCTCCATATAGATCTACCAATCATTGCCCCAGCTCCTTGACCAACAGTATTTTTAAGTTCATCAAGAGATTTTGTGGGGTATCCAAATTTCTTCATAACATGGTTATGAGCAAGCATTAGATCAGGTGCTGTGTCTACTAACGTACCATCTAAATCAAAAAGAACTGTGAATTTTTGTGTCATTTAAAAAGTATTAATAAGAAATAAATTGTGAATTAATTAAATTAATACCCAGTTATATACAACTATCTAATGAATAGTCAAAATTTACAAAATAAACTTAGAGATAAATTTTTAAAAAAAGGTGTCAAAATGAAGGGGCCTGAGACAGTTTTTTTTTCTAAAGACACTAAAATTGGAAAAAACGTAGAGATAGAACCTTATGTTGTGTTTGCCGATAAAGTGAAAATAGGAAACAATGTAAAAATTTTATCTTTCTCTCATCTTGAGGGTGTTAGTATAGATAATAACGTAAGTGTAGGTCCATATGCACGTTTAAGACCTGGAACAAAAATAAAGTCGGGTTCAAAAATAGGAAATTTTGTTGAAGTAAAAAAAAGTACGATAAATAGAAGTTCTAAAATCAATCATTTATCATATATTGGTGATGCTCAAGTAGGAAGAAATGTTAATATTGGAGCAGGCACAATAACTTGTAACTACGATGGAAGAAAAAAAAGTAAAACAAACATTAAAGATAAAGTGTTCGTAGGTTCAAATACATCTTTAGTGGCACCAGTTACTTTAAGTGAAAAAAGTGTTATAGGTGCAGGATCAGTAATCACAAAAAATGTGGCTAAAGGATCACTAGCATTAACAAGATCAAAACAGCAAGAAAAAAAAAATTATAAAAGGAAATAAAAATTAATGTGTGGAATAGTTGGAATTACTAGCTCTAAAGAGGTTACTCCTAGAATTATAAGTTCATTAAAAAAACTTGAGTATAGAGGTTATGACTCTGCAGGTTTAGCAACTCTTTCAAATGGAAATATAAATGAGGTAAAATGTGAGGGTAGAGTAGACGCTTTAGAGAAAAACATTATACAAACTAAAATATCTGGCTCTATTGGTATCGGACATGTTAGGTGGGCAACTCATGGAAAACCTAGCTCAATAAATGCACATCCTCATTCATCAGAAGATGTATCTGTAGTTCATAATGGTATAATTGAAAATTCAACTATTCTAAAAAAGTTATTAGAAAATAAAGGTTATAAGTTTAAATCTCAAACAGACACAGAAGTAATAGTTCATTTGGTAACTGATTATTTAAAAAAAAATAACCTTAAAAATACAATTATAAAAGTTTTAAAAAAATTACACGGCAGTTTTGCGCTAGGAATAATATTTAAAGACCAACCAGACTTAATAGTTGGGGCAAGAAGAGGATCTCCTCTTGCAGTTGGTTATGGTCCAAATGAACACTATCTTGGTTCAGATTCTTATGCATTAAAGTCAATGACTAATAAGATTTCATATTTAAATGATGGAGAATTTTGCATATTAAAAAAAGATCAAGTCGAATTTTTTGATTCAGATGGAACTAAAGTTAACAAAAAAATTTTAAATCTTTCTAAAGATGATCAAAATTATGAAAAAGGAGATTACAAATATTATATGGCTAAAGAAATAGATGAGCAGCCGATTACCTTAAAAAATTGTATCAATGAGTACATCGACAAACATAATAAAGAGATAAATATTTATAATTTTCCTTGGAAAATCAATGAAATTTCATCAGTAATTTTAATTGGATGTGGAACAGCATATCACTCATGTCTCGTTGCAAAGTATTGGTTTGAGCAAAATACAAGTTTAGATGTGAGTGTTGATATAGCTTCTGAATTTAGATATCGAAAAATTAAATTTAAAAAAGATTGTCTTTATGTTTTTGTTTCTCAATCTGGAGAGACTGCGGATACATTTGCTGCATTAGATTTGTGTAAAAAGAATAATGTTAAAACTTGTGCTGTTGTAAATGTTGTTGAAAGTTCAATTGCAAGAGAAGCAGATCTAGTTTTGCCTATTCATTGTGGCCCAGAAGTAGGTGTTGCATCGACAAAGGCTTTCTTGGGACAAATGTTAGTCCTTTATTTATTATGTACTAAGCTTTCTTATGAACAAAAATCAATTAATAAAAAAGACTATCAAAAGAAAATAAAAGATTTACTGTCTTTATCTAAATCTGCAAAAAATACATTGAATATTGAAGATAAAATTCAAACACTTGGAAAAGATTTTGCTAATTCTAAAGGATCAATGTTTCTAGGTAGAGGCTATTCATATCCAATTGCACTTGAAGGTGCTTTAAAACTAAAAGAGCTTGCTTATGTTCATGCTGAAGGTTACCCAGCAGGGGAAATGAAACATGGACCTCTTGCACTCATTGAAGATGGTATGCCAGTAGTAGTAATTGCTCCAAGAGACGAGCATTACAAAAAAACTATTTCAAATATGCAGGAAGTTATATCTAGAGGTGCAAAAGTTTTACTAATAACAAATAAAAGTACTGATGAAATTTATTCAGAAAATATTTGGGAGCAAATAGAGGTTGATGCCATATCTGATGAACTCATTCCTTTTTTGACCACTATACCTTTGCAAAAGTTAGCTTATTACTCTGCATTAGATAAAGGATACGATATAGATAAACCAAGAAACTTAGCTAAATCTGTCACTGTTGAATAAATAATAAAGTCTGTTAAAACAATTCTGAGTTGAAATGAAAAATTGGAAAATAAATAGCTGGAGAAAATATCCCGTCAAACATATTCCTCAATATGAAGATGAGAAAGAATTGGAGATGGTTTTAAATAAATTAAAAACCTTTCCTCCACTAGTTTTTGCGGGTGAAACAAGACATTTGAAAGATCAGTTGGCAATGGTCAATGATGGAAAAGCATTTCTATTACAAGGCGGTGATTGTGCGGAAAGTTTTGCAGAATTTCATCCTGACAATATAAGAGATACCTTTAAAGTTATTCTTCAAATGGCTTTGGTGATGACTTATTCGGCATCTTTACCTATTGTAAAACTTGGAAGAATTGCTGGACAATTTTCAAAACCAAGAAGCGCACCAACTGAAAAACAAGGTGATAAAGAATTACCAAGTTATTTAGGAGACAATATAAATGCGATAGATTTTAATGAAAAAGCTAGAAGACCTGATCCAAAAAGAATGTTTAAGGCTTATTCTCAATCTGCATCAACTTTAAACCTTTTAAGAGCATTTTCAAAAGGTGGTTTTGCTGACTTAAATAAGGTTCACTTATGGAATTTAGATTATATTAAGAAAAGTCCTCAAGCTAAGAAATTTAAAGAATTAGAAGATAAAATAGCAGATGCATTAGCATTTATGGATGCTTGCGGAATTACATCCGATTTTAATAATAGATTATACACAGTTAACTTTTGGACTTCTCATGAAGCCTTACACTTGCCCTTTGAGGAAAGTATGACTCGAGTAGACTCAACAACAGGTGAATATCATGATACTTCAGCTCACTTTGTTTGGATAGGGGATAGAACAAGACAATTAGATGGAGGACATGTCGAGTTTTGTAAAGGAATAGAAAATCCAATTGGTATCAAATGTGGCCCAACTTCTAAACCAGATGAGATTGCAAAAATATGTGAGGTTATAAATCCTAAAAATGAAAAAGGAAAAATAACTCTAATTTCAAGATTTGGTCATCAGAACGTTGAAAAATTCTTACCAAAATTAATTAGAGGAATTAAAAAGGAAGGTTTAAATGTTGTTTGGTCATGTGATCCAATGCATGGCAATACAATTAAATCAACTACTGGTTTTAAAACAAGACCGTTTAATGATGTTGTAAGTGAAGTTAAAAATGTATTTGCAGTTCATCAAGCAGAAGGTTCTTATGCAGGAGGTCTTCATGTTGAAATGACAGGACAAGATGTGACAGAGTGTACTGGTGGAGCAAAGAAAATATCTGATGCAGACTTATCAAGCAGATATCATACGCACTGTGATCCAAGATTGAATTCGGATCAAGCTATAGAATTAGCGTTTTTAATTTCAGATGAGATAAAAAAGAATAGTTTGTATTCTAAATCTGCAATTAAAGCGGCATCTTAACAGTTTAAAAATAAATTTTTTTTCTTATATATAAATTATGACACCTAAAGATAAAGTGAATCACATTAAAAACTGGATTTCAGATTACGTGAATTCTATGCCAAAAAAAGCTCAATCTTTAGTGATTGGTATTTCTGGTGGAATAGACTCTTCTGTCTCAAGTACATTAAGTGCAATGACTGGTTTAAAAACAATTGTTTTATCAATGCCAATTAAACAAAAATCTGCACAACATGATCTAAGTTTGGCACATCAAGAGTGGTTAAAGAAGAATTTTAGCAATGTAGAGGGACACACATTAGAATTAGATAGTTTATTTAAAACATTTGAAGGAACACTAAACAATTTTGGTAGTGAACACGGAATGGCAAATTCTAGAGCAAGATTAAGAATGACAACGCTTTATCAAGTAGCTGCAGCAAACAATGGGATAGTTGTTGGAACAGGAAATAAAGTAGAAGATTTTGGAGTTGGTTTTTATACAAAATATGGTGATGGTGGAGTAGATATTTCTCCAATAGCAGATTGTAATAAAACTGAGGTATGGGAACTTGGTAAAGAACTTGGAATTTTAAAAGAGATTATTGATGCTCCTCCGACAGATGGTTTATGGGATGATGGTCGTACTGATGAGGGACAGCTTGGTTTGTCATATAAAGAATTAGAAGAAGCAATGGATAATGAAAATTCTGTAAATAGAGATAAATATAATTCAATTCGAAGTGCAAATTTGCATAAAATGGAACCAATTCCAGTATGCAAAATTCCCAATTAATCAAATAGATTCACAAATCTATAATTTAAGTATATTCCTAGTTGTATGGCTAAAGATATATTTTTAACTAATAGTCTAGGTGGTAAGAAAGAAAAATTTACTCCCAAAAATGAAAAATCCATAGGCATGTATGTTTGTGGTCCTACTGTTTATGATGATCCACATATTGGTAATGCCAGACCATTAGTTGTTTTTGATATTCTATATAAAATTCTAAAAAATAAATATGGATCAACATCTGTAAAATATATCAGAAATATAACAGACATAGATGACAAAATAATCAAAGCATCTAATGATCAAAATATTTCTATAAACGACTTAACTTCAAAAATTACTGAAAACTTTCATGAAGACTGTAAGTACTTAAAATGTGAAACACCAAACAGCGAACCAAAGGCAACAGAAAATATAAAACAAATGATTGAAATGATCACAGAACTAGAGAAAAAAGGGTTTGCATATTCAAAGGATAAGCATGTTTATTTTGAAGTTAAAAAATTTAGTGATTATGGAAAACTATCTAATAAAAAGTTAGATGAATTAATAGCTGGTTCACGAGTAGAGGTTTCAGAAATAAAAAAAAATCCTGAAGATTTTGTATTATGGAAACCATCAACAGATAAAGAGCCTTCATGGGAATCTCCTTGGGGCAAAGGTAGACCAGGTTGGCATTTAGAATGTTCGGTTATGTCTAAAAGATATTTGGGTGAAGAATTTGATATTCATGGGGGCGGTAGAGACTTGATTTTTCCTCATCATGAAAATGAGATTGCTCAATCAAGGTGTGCAAATGAAACAAATTCATTTGCAAATTATTGGGTTCATAACGGATTTATAACTCTTTCTAATGAAAAAATGGCAAAATCTAAGGGAAATATATTTAAAATAAAAGATTTTAAAAATAAATATAATGGTCAAGTTTTAAGATTAGCATTAATTAGTGCTCACTATAGACAAGGATTAGATTGGAATGAAAAATTAATAATAGAATGTGAAAAGACTTTAAACAAATGGTATTCAATCTATTCTGATGTTGATAAAAGTAAAATATTACCAGATGAATTATTAGACCCTTTATATGACGATTTAAATACTCCTGGTTATATTGCAAATTTACATTCTTTATATAGTAGAGCTTCAAATGGAACGAACGAGGATAAAGCAACTTTTGTAAAAGCTTGTAATTTTATAGGTTTATTAACTGATACTTCAGAAGAGTGGCTACAAACAAAAAAAAATACAATTTCTCTTTCAGAGGATGAAATTAATTCAAAAATAACTGAGAGAAATAAAGCAAGAGATGAAAAAAATTATGAATTAGCTGACAAAATAAGGAAAGATCTTTTAGACAAGGGTATTTTAATTGAAGATAAAGATGGTACAACCTCGTGGAAATTAAAATGAGTAAAGAAAAAATCTATATATTTGATACTACACTTAGAGATGGGGCACAAACTCAAGGAGTAGATTTTTCATTAAATGAAAAAGAAAAAATTGCCAAATCTTTGGATAATTTGGGAGTTGATTATATAGAAGGTGGTTGGCCAGGAGCAAATCCAACTGATACAGAATTTTTTAACAAGGATCAAAACTTTAAAAACGCTAATCTTACTGCTTTTGGCATGACTAAAAAATCTGAGCATAGTGCAAAAAATGATCCTATGTTGTCATCTTTGATTAATTCAAAGAGTTCATCTGTTTGTTTATTTGGTAAAAGTTGGGATTTTCATGTGGATGTTGCTTTAGGAATTTCAAACGATCAAAATTTAGAAAATATAAGTGAGAGCGCAAAGCATATAGTTAGTTCAGGTAAAGAATTTATGTTTGATGCTGAACACTTCTTTGATGGTTATAAATCAAATCCTGAATATGCAATATCATGTTTAAAAGCAGCGTTTGATAATGGTGCAAGATGGATTGTATTATGTGATACTAATGGAGGGACATTGCCTCATGAAATTTCTAAAATTGTTGAAGAAGTAACAAAGCATATACCAGGTAAAAACCTTGGAATACATGCCCACAATGATACAGAAAATGCAGTTGCTAATAGTTTAGTAGCTGTTCAAGCAGGAGTTAGACAGGTTCAGGGTACAATAAATGGACTTGGAGAAAGATGTGGTAATGCAAATTTGATGTCTTTGATCCCAACTTTTTTTTTAAAAAAAGACTTTTCAGACAAATATGAAATTAATATCAAACCAGAAAATATTAAAAATTTAACACAATGTTCAAGATTATTAGATGAAATACTGAATAGAAAACCAAACAAACATTTACCTTATGTAGGTGCTTCTGCATTTTCTCATAAGGGTGGGATGCATGTATCAGCTGTACAAAAAGATCCAAAAACTTATGAACATATTAATCCTGATGAAGTAGGTAATGCTAGGAATATTGTTATTTCTGATCAATCAGGACAATCTAATATAATGTCTAGGTTAAATGCAATTGGCATTAATATTAAAAAAGACGATCCAAAAATTAAAAAACTTCTTCACGAGGTAAAAGATAGAGAATTTATAGGATATAGTTACGATGGTGCTGATGCATCTTTTGAACTTTTAGCTAGAAGATTGATGGGGGAAATACCAAGATATATTTCAATTAACGAATATGATGTTTCCGTTAAGAAAGATTCTACTGGAGAAGTAATATCATTTGCAAAAGCAAAACTTGAAGTGGATGGTCATGAAATATTATGTGAGGGTGAAGGTAATGGACCTGTTAATGCTTTGGATAATGCAATCAGAAAAAATGTAAATAAACTTGAAAAATATTCAGAATATTTAAAAGATTTAAAGCTAGTTGATTACAAAGTTAGAATTTTAAATACAGGAACCGGAGCTGTTACTAGAGTTTCTATAGAAAGTGCGGACTCAAAACATGTTAATTGGTTCACAATAGGAGTTTCTCCAAATATTATTGATGCATCTTTTAAAGCTTTAGTTGATAGTTTGGATTATAAGCTTTTCAAGGATAATGCTCCTGCAAGTACTTGATGTCATTAAGAAATATAACTTTCATTTTACATAAGCCTCAGTTGTCGGAAAATATAGGAGCCTGTGCTAGAGCTTTAAAAAACTTTAATTTCACCAATCTATCGGTTGTTAATCCCAAACCATCATTTCCAAATGACAAAATTATTGCAACTTCTGTTGGAGCAAAAGATGTTATTAAAAAAGCAAAAGTATATGAAAATTTAGAAACATCATTAAGCAATTTGGATGTATTGGTTGCAACATCTGCAAGATTTAGAAATAAAAATATTAAACATATATCAATAGCTGATCTTAATAAGATTAATTACAAAAAAAAAGTTGGTTTTCTTTTTGGATCAGAAGCATCTGGGTTATCAAATAATGAAGTTAGTTATGCTGATTATACTTTGCAAATCCCAAGTAATAAGAATTTTAGATCCTTAAATTTGTCTCACAGTTTAATTATAGTAGCACAAATAGTAAGTGGACTAATTTCAAATAAAAAATTTATTTTTGAAAAATCAAAAAAAATTAAAAGTGCAAATAAAACTGATATTCAAAAAATGTTAAATTTATGTATTAACAATTTAGAGAATAAGAATTTTTTTCACCCACCTGAAAAAAAACCAATCATGATGGAAAATTTAAGAAGTATTTTCTATAAACTCAATCTTTCAGAAAAAGAAACTCGTATTTTATCGAGTGTATTTGCTGGTTTAAGCAAAGAAAAGGTTGATTGACAAAACATAACTTAGGCTTATAAAGCCTCCTATTAATGACAAAAAGATTAAACTCTAAACATAAAGTAGATAGAAGGTTAAAAGTAAACTTATGGGGCAGACCCAAAAGTCCTTTTAATACAAGAGCTTATCCTCCAGGACAACATGGACAAACAAAAGCTGGTAAACCTTCAGACTATGGAATTCAACTTCAGGCTAAACAAAAATTAAAATCTTATTATGGAAACATGAATGAAAGACAGTTTAGAAATGTTTATAAAAAAGCGATCATGAAAAAAGGCGATACAGCTGAAAATTTAATTGGATTATTAGAACGAAGATTAGATGCTGTAATTTATAGATCAAAGTTATCAAACACTATTTTTTCATCAAGACAATTGATTAACCACGGTCATGTTAAAGTAAATGGAAAAAAAGTTAATATAGCAAGCTTCCAAGTTAAAGAAGAAGATACAATTGAAATTAGAGATAAATCTAAACAACTTGCTTTAATTGACATTGCTCTTGCAAACAAAGAAAGAGACGTTCCAGAATATTTACAATTAGATGAAAAGAACAAAAAAGTTAAATTCGTCAGAATCCCTACTTTTGAAGAAGTGCCTTATCCAGTTGTAATGGAGCCAAACTTAGTAATTGAATATTATTCTAGATAATTAATTTTTAGGTTTAAAATTTATACCCTTTGATTCAAAAAGTTTAGCTAACTCTCCACTCTCATACATTTCTTTTACAATATCACATCCACCAATAAATTCGTTTTTGACATACAATTGTGGTATTGTTGGCCATTCGCTAAATACTTTTATGCCTTCCCTTAGCTTTTGATCTGCTAAAACATTTACACCTTTAAATTTAACTTCGAGAACTTTTAAAATATTTGAAGTTGCCATTGAAAAACCACATTGTGGAGCATCCGGTGTACCTTTCATAAATAAGCATACATCGTTATTTTCAATTTCACTTTTTATTAAATCATTTGTATCTTGTTCCATTTAAATTTCCTTTGTTTTAATTGCTAATGCATGTAACTCGTTTCCCATTTTTCCTTTTAAAGAATTATATACCATTTTGTGTTGTTCTATTTTACTTTTACCAGAAAACAGAGAAGATGTCACTGTAGCAGAATAGTGATTGCCATCACCAGCTAAATCTTGAATTTCAACTTTTGCGTCAGGTAATCCATCTTTAATTAAACTCTCAATTTCTTTTAAATCCATTGCCATTAGCTATCCATGTACTTCTTTAACCAATATTTATATGCATCTTCCAATTCTTCAATAGATAAATTGATATCATCTTTATATGCGATTGATTGTCCATTAACTGTCCCCAATTCATCAAAATGCACTGAATATTTGTTTAAAATCTCTTTTACTCTCTTCAAGCTAACTTCAGGTATTTCTACAATATATCTAGCCTGATCTTCACCAAAGAAATATTCATATTTATTTATTAAACCTTTAAGTGAATTAATTTTTATTCCTTTTTTTCCTTTAATACACATTTTTGATACCGCTGTTAAAATTCCACCTATTGATACATCATGGCAACTTACAATAAGTTTTTTTCTAGATAAATCTAATACAGTTTCACCGATGTTTTTTTCATTAAATAAATTAACAGTTGGTGGTGGACCTTTTTTTTCATTTAAAAGCTCTCTTGCAAAAATACTTTGATCTAAATGCCCATCAGTTTTACCAATTACATATACTAAGTTTCCTTCAGTTTTAAAATCCATAGTAAGCATTTGTTGATAGTCAGGGATTAGTCCAACACCTCCAATTGTCGGCGTAGGTTTGATACCTTTATCTTTTGTTTCGTTATAAAATGATACATTTCCAGATACGACTGGAAAATCTAGATACTTGCTTGCTTCTGTAATACCTTCAACACATTCTACAAATTCACCCATATTTTTTTCTTTTTCTGGGTTTCCGAAGTTTAAACAATTTGTAATAGCAATAGGTTTG
This sequence comes from uncultured Pelagibacteraceae bacterium, assembly GCA_902542235.1. GTDB lineage: Bacteria > Pseudomonadota > Alphaproteobacteria > Pelagibacterales > Pelagibacteraceae > Pelagibacter. The sequence continues at coordinate 53,572 of CACBTT010000004.1, read as the reverse complement.
GCTCCTACCGAAATAAGATTTCTATAGCTCTCACAAACTATTTGTTTTCCTCCAGTTAATGGATGCGAGAAACAATATAATGCGGATGAATCTACTGATGCTGCTACCGCTTTATTGGTCCCATGTACCCTTACAACACCAGCATCACCACCAGGTTTTTGAATTGTATCACCCATTACTGTATGGTCATATTGATCCCATATCCATTTTTTATCTGAAACATTTGAATTACTTAAAATCTTCTTTAGACAATCTGATAATTTTAATGATTTAAATTCATCTTTATCAAATTTTAATTTTTGCGGTAATTTAGTTTTTTTCCAAGGACGATCATATATTGGAGCATTTTCAGCAAGAAGATCAATCGGTATTTCCGCAACTTTTTTATTATTAAATATTAATTCTATTTTTTTCGAGTTTGTTGTTTTACCTATAATTGCAAAATCTAGATTCCATTTGTCAAATATTTTCTTAGCGTGTTCTTCTTTTCCTTTTTCAAGAACAATAAGCATTCTCTCTTGGCTTTCAGACAACATTATTTCGTATGGTGTCATTTTTTCTTCTCTACAAGGAACTTTATTTAGATTTAATTCAATTCCAAGATTTCCTTTTGATGCCATTTCCACACTCGAAGATGTTAATCCTGCTGCACCCATATCTTGAATTGCAATAATTGAATTATCAGCCATCAATTCTAGACAAGCTTCAAGTAATAATTTTTCAGTGAAAGGGTCTCCGACCTGAACCGTTGGCTTTTTTTCTTCAATTTTGTCATCGAAAGTTGCCGAAGCCATACTGGCACCATGAATTCCATCTCTTCCAGTTTTTGAACCTACGTATATTACTGGTTTATTTAATCCAGCTGCTTTTGAATAAAAAATCTTATTTTTATTTACTAAGCCAAGAGTCATGGCATTTACTAATATATTTCCATTGTAAGATTCATCAAAAGTAGTTTGGCCAGCAATGGTTGGAACTCCTATACAATTACCATAACCCCCAATACCTTTAACAACTCCTCTTAATAAGTTTCTTGTTTTTTTATGTTGAGGTGAGCCAAAATGAATTGAATTTAGATTTGCTATTGGTCTTGCTCCCATTGTGAACACATCCCTCATAATTCCACCAACTCCAGTTGCTGCACCTTGATAAGGTTCAATAAACGAGGGATGATTGTGGCTTTCAATTTTAAATACAATTGCATCATCATCTCCAATGTCAATAACACCAGCATTTTCCCCTGGTCCTTGAATAACCTGTTTTCCTTTGGTGTGCATTTTTTTTAAATGTTTTCTTGAGGACTTATAGGAGCAATGTTCATTCCACATTGCAGAAAATATCGCAAGCTCGGTTAAATTAGGTGTTCTCTTAAGAAGTTCACATATTTTAGAAAACTCCTCTTTTTTTAATCCGTGATCTATCGCAACTGCTTCTGTGACTTCCATTATTTAAAATTATCTAAGATGTTTTTGAAAAATAATGAACCATCTTCACCTGATAAATATTTATCAATCATTCTCTCAGGATGTGGCATCATTCCCAGAACATTTTTATTTTTATTAAATATTCCAGCTATATTTTTAATAGCTCCGTTTGGATTGGTTGTTTCATTTTCTGATCCATCTTTTCCACAATACGTTACAGCTATTTGATTATTATCTTCCAATGATTTTAATTCATCATCACTACAAAAGTAATTGCCTTCATTATGGGCAATATGAAGTTCTAAAACATCTTTTTTTAAATCTTTGAAATATTTATTTTGTTTATCTTTAACTTTTACAAAAACATTGCAGCATATAAAATTAAGAAACTTATTTTGTTGTAGTATTCCATTAAGTAAGCCTGTTTCTGTTAAGATTTGAAATCCATTACAAATTCCCAGAACTAATCCCCCTGAATTAGCAAAATCAATTACTGATTTTATAATTTTTGATTTAGAAGCAATGCTTCCACACCTTAAGTAATCACCGTAAGAAAAGCCACCTGGCAATACTATTAAATCTGATTTTGGAATAGATTGATCATTGTGCCAAACCATTTGATTCTTAAAACCAAATTTTTTTAGAGCCACATCCATGTCTCTATCACAATTTGATCCTGGAAAAATAATGACTGATGATCTCATTTATTAAACTATTTTGTAATCCTCAATAACAAGATTAGCCAATAGCTTTTTACACATATCATCTACTAAAGACTTTGCTTTCTTTTCATCTTTCTCTTTAACTTCAATTTCAAAATATTTACCTTGTCTCACATCCTCTACATTTCCAAAGTTCATTCCATTAAGAGTTTGTTGAATAGCCTTACCTTGAGGATCTAAAACTCCATTTTTTAGAGTTACAATTACTTTAATTTTCATTACTTCTTTTTAATTTTCACTGCTTGTGGTTTGGTGTATTTTAATGGTCTAATATTTGACTGTTCATGAAGTATATCTAGTCTTCTTGCAACTTCTTGATAAGCCTCAATTAGATTACCAAGGCCTTTTCTAAATCTATCTTTATCTAATTTTTTATCACTATTTACATCCCATAGTCTGCAGGTATCTGGACTTATTTCATCTGCGAGCATGATCTCTTTTTTTCCATTTTTTTCATATCTTCCAAATTCTACCTTAAAATCTACAAGTTTAATTCCAACACCTCTAAACATGCCTTGTAGAAAGTCATTAATTCTATTTAATTCTTTATTAATTAAGTTTAATTCATCTTTTTCCATCCATTTAAAAGCTAAGATGTGTTCAGTGCTTACTAAGGGATCTCCTAAATCATCATCTTTTAAGCAATACTCTATTAATGGATTATCTAAGACTGTCCCATCTTCAATGCCTAATCTTTTAGTTAATGATCCAGTTGCAATATTTCTTACAATAAATTCAATAGGTATAATTTCAACATGCTGAACGAGTTGTTCTCTCATATTTAAACGTTTTACTAAATGATTTTTGATACCAACATTATTCAACTGAGTTAATATATGTTCAGAAATCCTATTATTTAAAATTCCTTTACCATCCATCACTGCTTTTTTTTGATTATTAAATGCGGTTGCATCATCCTTAAAATGTTGGATAACATATTTTTTATCATTACTTGCAAAAATTATTTTTGCTTTACCTTCGTATAATTTTTTTCCTTTTTTCATTATTTGAATACTCTTTTAAATATATAATTTACATTTTTTAAATGTTTGTCATATGTAAAGATTTTATCTAATCTTTTTTCACTTATTTTGCTAGTGATTGATTTATCACTTTTTAAAAGTGTTAATAGGTTTGTATTTTTTGCAAAACTAGCTTTTGCATGAGACTGAACCAATCTATACGCTTTCTCTCTAGCGATACCTGATTTAGTAAGTTCTAACATTACCTCTTGAGAAAAAACAAGACCTCTTGTTAAGTTTAAATTTTTTATCATCGTTTTTGGATAAACAATCATTTTCTCTAAAATTCCTGACAGTCTAACTAAAGCAAAATCTAAAGTTATATTTGCATCTGGACCAATATTTCTTTCAACACTAGAATGAGAAATATCTCTTTCATGCCATAAAGAAATATTTTCTAAAGCTGGAACTACATAGCTTCTCACCATTCTTGCAAGTCCTGTAAGATTTTCACTTAATATTGGATTTTTTTTATGAGGCATAGCAGATGAGCCTTTTTGATCTTTTGAAAAGTATTCTTGTAATTCATAAACTTCAGATCTTTGCAAATGCCTTATTTCTGTTGCAACTCTTTCAACAGATCCAGCAATAATACCAAGAACTGCAAAATAATGTGCATGTCTATCTCTTGGTATAATTTGAGTTGAAACGGGCTCAGCTTTCAATTTTAATTTTTTTGCAACATAAGTTTCTACTTTAGGATTTATATTTGCAAACGTTCCAACAGCTCCTGAAATTGCACATGTTGATACATTTTCTATTGCATCTTTTAGTCTTAATTTATTTCTTTTAAATTCTTGATAAAATGAAGCTAATTTTAGTCCAAAAGTAATAGGTTCCGCATGAATTCCATGACTTCTTCCAATACACGGAGTTAATTTATATTTTTTAGCCTGTTTTTTTAGAACAGATAAAATTTTATCAATATCTCTTAATAAGATGTTTCCTGATTGAACCAATTGAACATTTAAAGTTGTATCTAAAACATCAGATGAGGTCATACCTTGATGAAGATATCTTGCTTTAAGACCGGCTTGTTCTGTAATTGATGTCAAAAAAGCAATTACATCATGCTTAACTTTTGCTTCTATATCATGAATTCTTTTGACTTTGATTTTACCTTTTTTTTTAACTAATGACGCAACTCCTTTAGGAATAATTTTATATTTTTCCATTGCCTCAGCAGCAGCAATTTCTACATCTAGCCAAATTTTATATTTGTTTTCTTCAGACCAAATACTGACAAGTTCTTTTCTAGAATATCTTGATATCATTAATTATATGGGGGCCTCGTATAACCTTTAACAGATTCTGTGAAAATTTCATACGAATCTTCTGTGATACCAACAGTATGCTCAAATTGTGCTGATAACGATTTATCTTTAGTTACTGCTGTCCACCCATCATTTAAAACTTTTGTGTCATATTTTCCATAATTTATCATTGGTTCAATAGTAAACGTCATGCCAGGCAATAGTTCTTTGCCGGTATTTTTAGATCCATAATGAAGAATATTGGGAGGTTCATGAAATACATTGCTTATTCCATGTCCACAAAAATCTCTTACAACTGAATAACCTTTGCTTTCAACATAAGATTGAATTTCAAATCCTATATCACCAAGTTTTTTACCTGGTTGTAAAATTGATATTGCTTTCATTAATGAGCCATAGGTTGCTTCGATTAAATTTTTTGCCTTAACTGGAACATTTCCAATTTCATACATTCTACTTGTATCCCCATAATAATTATCAACGACTGCTGTTACATCAACATTAACCGCATCGCCATCTTCTAAAATTCTCTCTGATGGTATTCCATGACAAACTACATGATTTAATGATGTGCAGAGTGATTTTTCAAAACCTCTATAAAATAATGGAGCTGAATAGCCACCATTATCTTTTATAAATTCATAACCTAATTTATCGATCTTATCTGTTGATACTCCTGGTTTAATATAATCTGTAAGCATGTCTAAAGTTTTAGATGCAAGCTTTCCAGCAACTCTCATCTTTTCAAATTTTTCTTTATAATCAATCATCTAAAATATTAATTTTTTTTTCAATTTTTATCTCTTTAGAACTCAGTTTGCATCTATAAGCGAGAAATTTTACTCCTGCTTTTTTTGCTTTTTTGTAATTTTCAAAATAAATATGATCAATATCTTTTGCAATTCTAAAATTATTTATATTTTGAATTTGCGTTAAAAATAAGACATATGGCTTATATCCTTTTTTAATTGATTTAATTAACATATTTAGGTGTTTTGTTCCTCTTGATGTAATAGCATCAGGAAATTCTGCAATATCATTTTCTCTAAATAATGTAACATTCTTTACTTCTATTAAATTGTTGTCACATAAAAAATCAAATCTTGTATCATCACTGAATTTAAATTCTGGTTTAATATTTTTGATATTTTTAAATTCTGATATTAATTTATTTTCTAATCCATGATTAACGATTTTGTTTGCTCTATGAGTATTTACCCCAACGTATCTTTTTTTTGCTTTAATAATTTCTAATGTAAATTTTAGTTTTCTTTTTGGATCATCGTGTTCTGTCACTAATACTTCATTTCCTTCATCCAAGAGACCCTGCATAGATCCTGTGTTAGGACAATGTGCCGTTATAATCTTGTTATTTACTTTTATATCGGCGAAAAATCTTTTATATCTTTTTAGTAATTTTCCTTTAATAAGGCTATTTGTAAATTTCATATAAATTTACTTATATTTACATATGCAAAATAAAAAAGAGATAAATGCTGGTATTTTAATTATCGGTAATGAAGTTCTTTCTGGAAGAACACAAGACGTTAATACAAGCACATTGGCAATTTGGTTAAATTCATTAGGCATACCTGTTGCAGAAGTTAGAGTAATTCCTGATGATGAAAGTATTATAATAAATACAGTTAATGAACTGAGAAAAAAATATTCATATATATTTACTACAGGAGGAATAGGGCCCACTCATGATGATATTACAGCAGAATCTGTTTCTAAAGCATTTAATATTGAATACGGCTTTCATAAAGATGCTTTTTCAATACTAGAAAATTATTATAAGCCAGGAGAATTTAATGAAGGTAGACAAAAGATGGCTAAAATGCCTGTTAGCGCTAATTTAATTTTAAATCCATCAAGTGGTGCGCCTGGCTTTTATGTTGAAAATGTATTTTGTCTTCCAGGAGTTCCATCAATTATGAAAGCTATGCTTGGAAGTTTAAATAACCTTTTGGTTGGAGGGGAGCCAATATTGAGTGAAACAATTAATTTAAGAACCGTTGAGAGTGAAATAGCTAAATCTTTAACAGAGGTCCAAAATAATAATACTGAAGTTGAAATTGGAAGTTATCCTTTTTTTAAAGCTGGAAAATTAGGGGTATCAATTGTTGTCAGATCAGTAGATAAAACAAAAATTGATAAATGTAATTCAGAAATACTTAAGTTTGTTAAAGATAAAGAAATTGAAATAGTCGAGAGATAATTATGCTTTATTTTGCTTACGGAAGTAATCTAAATCATTTTCAAATGAAAAGAAGATGTAAAGATTCCAAATTTATTAAAAAGATAAATTTAAAAGGATATACACTTAATTTTAGAAGCAAGTATCGTGCAGCAGATATAGAAAAGAAAAAAAATTCCATTGTCCCTGGTGGTTTGTACGAGATATCAAAAAGTGATGAAAAAAAACTTGATATTTATGAAGATTATCCAATTCTTTATAAAAAAATGTATTTTAAGTATTACAACAATACTGTGATGACTTATATCATGCCTAAAAAAACAATTTTTAGATATCCCACAGAAAGATATCTAAACGTTGTTAAGCAGGGCTATAAAGATTGTAAATTAGATAAAAAATTTCTCAAAAAAGCTTTAGTGAATTTTTAATTAATGCTTTCAAAATCAAAAATATTTTTTAAAGGTATAGTTGCTGTTTTACCTCATATGTTATCAGTAATTCCTTTTGGAATTATAACCGGAGCTATAGGCGTTGAATTAGGTTTTGATCCAATTTTAGTTTATGCAACTTCTTTGATCATTTTTGGTGGTGCTTCACAGATAATATTTATGCAACTTTTGTCTGGTGGAGCCTCCTCATTGGTGGCTATTACATCAGTTGGAGTAATAAACTCTAGACATTTATTATATGGGGCAGTTTTATCTGAGTATTTAGAAAAACTGAGCTTTATTAAAAAATTATTTATATCGTATTTTATTGTAGACCAAGGTTTTGCAGAGTCTAACAAATACATAAAACAGAATAAAAATTTATCTAATCCACACTATTATGTCCTTGGTACAGGAATAACACTTTGGTTTTGTTGGCAGTTATCCACAATTAGTGGAATTATATTGGGATCATTTATTCCTGATGAATTGGGTTTAAAATTTGCGATCCCTCTTACTTTTTTAGCGATTATTGTAAATGACTTAAGAAAATTAGATCATGTTTTTGTGATGTTGGTATCTGGATTTGCATCATTAATTTTATTTAATGCTCCATTTAAATCTTACATAATATTATCTCCTATAGTTGCTCTAATTGCCGCTTTTATAATGTTGAGGTTTAAAAAATGACCTGGTTATCAATTATTATTTCTGGAATTGTTACTTATTTTTCAAGGATGGCCATGGTCGCTTTAATTGATAGAGAAATGCTTGGAACAAAAGTTAAAGAAGTTCTTAATTATGTTCCAGCAGCTGTATTTCCAGCAATAATATTTCCTGGTATTTTTTTTAATGATTTTGGTTCGTTTGTAGAAATCACAGATCCAAAAATTTATGGTGCAATTGTTGCTTTGGTTGTTGGATTTTACTCAAGGAGTGTAATCGCCACTATTGTTTCAGGATTATTATCTTATTGGTTTATTATTTTTTTCTTATTAAGATAGACCTGTGTATTTATATACTAAACTTCAAAATTTAAAAAAACCAATTAGAGTTGCTTTTGTTGGTTGTGGGAAATTTGTTTCAATGTTTCTCGCTCAATATAATCAATTAAACAAAATCATTTTAGATTCAATCATAGAGCTTGATATTGAGAGAGCAAAAAAAAATTGTTTAAATAGTGGATTATCTAGTGAAACTATACAAAAGATTAATTTTGCAGATAATTTAGACAAAGTTTTAGATAGAGAAATCGATGTATATATCGAGGCTACAGGGAATCCTATTTCTGGCACCATTCACGCAAAAAAAATAATAGAAAATAAAAAACATGTAATAATGGTAAATGTCGAGGCAGATGTTTTGTGTGGAAAATACTTATCTGATTTAGCCAAAAAAAATAATGTTATCTGTTCAATGGCTTATGGTGATCAACCATCATTAATATTAGAACAAATTGAATGGGCAAAATTGAATGGTTTTGAAGTTGTATGCGCAGGTAAAGGAACAAAATATCATCCATCATTTGAATATTCGACACCAGAAACTGTTTGGGGACACTATGGTTTAACTAAAGAAAGAGCTGAAAATGAATCTGGGATGAATCCTAAAATGTTTAATAGTTTTTTATGTGGGGATAAATCATCAATAGAAATGTGTGCTGTTAGTAATGCTACAGACTTAAAATGCCCAAATAGTGGATTAACATATCCTCCAATTGGAGTTTATGAAATTGCCAAAAAATTAATTCCAAAGTCTGAAGGTGGTCTATTAGACCACTCTGGTCAAGTTGAAGTTATCTCAAGCATTGATTTAGATAAAAAAGATATACCCAATGATCTTAGATGGGGAGTGTATATTGTTATTAAAGCTCAAAATGAGTATGTAAAAAACTGTTTCAAAGATTACGGAATGGTAACAGACTCCTCCGGAAGTTATTCAGCTATATGGAGACCTTATCATTATATTGGATTAGAATTAGCTCAATCAATTTATTCCATAGTGCTTGATAATAAGGCTACAGGTCACACAAAAAATTTTAATGCTGAAATAGCTAGTGTCGCAAAAAAAGATTTAAAAGTAGGTCAAAAACTTGATGGAGAAGGGGGTTATTGTGCAAGGGGAAGGTTGATTTCATCCAAAAGATCTAAACAAGAAAGAATTTTACCTATGGGATACACTGAAAATGCAATCTTAAAGAATGATATAATGAAAGATCAATTTATAAGATTAGACGATGTTGAGCTAAATTTACAAAAAGAAATAATTGAAGCTAGAGAATATCAATACAATTTAATATAGTTGAGATATAAATTTTAATATATATAACGATGAACTTTATAAAAGCCCTCGTGGTGAAATTGGTAGACACAAAGGACTTAAAAAACATAGGGTAGAGTAAATTTATAGTCTCACACAGTCTCATATAGTCTTAAATCCCATTAAATTCTAAATTTTAAAAAAACTTTAATTATTTTTATTGCAATATGAATTATAAATTCTACCAAACTAGAAATTAACTAGAAACTAAAGAGATGAAATAATATAATTTTAATAATGAAAAAAATTTTGTTATTTATTTTTTTAATTTTACCAACGTTTGCCAACAGTTTTGACGAACACTATAGATTCGATCACTGGGCTTATGAAAGAATTATGTTTGGAAAAACTGAAAGTCGTGAAGAAGCAAAAAAACTTTTAGACAGTTATAAACTTAATAATCTTGAGGTAAGAGATACAAATAAACCTTATTTAGGAGCTATAATAGATGGTCATGCACATCCTAGAAAATCCACCGGAAGAGCTTTAGATATAGGTACTGAGTATTTTATAGAAGATTTGCCAATGTTAACAAATAAGGCAAATGTTTTTATGTCTGTAATTATGGGAACTCCAAATACTTACAAATCAGAAGATAATTGGAATTATTATTATGATTTTGCTGCAGAGCATCAGAATGTTTTAACTAATTGTCATTCCAATTTTATTGGAATGTCAGCAAATAAAAAAAAATATAAGAACTCAGAAGTTAATAAAGAGTTTAAAGAAACTATTAAAAGATTTAAAAAAGGACAATGTTATGGATTGGGAGAAGCTGGACTAGTTCACTATAATAAAAAGAAAAAAAATCCCCCTTATGGTGGGTATCAACCGCAATTAGATTTAGATCTTAAGCACCCAATTATTGATAAGGCGTTCGAATTTGTCAATGAACACCGTATGCCGATTAATTTACACCTGGAGCCTTTTCATGAAATAGATGGGATAGATAGATTAACAGAGTTTAAAAATTTTTATAAAAAAAAATGTGAAAAATACCCCAACGCAAAAATTGTGATAGCTCATACAGGAATGATGCCAACAAAAGACCTTGAAGAAATTTTTGATTATTGTCCTAATACATATACTGACTGGAAAATAGCATTTCATTGGTCTTCTCTTTGGGGCTTTGAGGATTTGCACATCCCAAATGATTATAGATTTAAATTACATGAGGTTTGGGCAAAATCGATGGAAAAATATTCCGATAGATATTTTTTTGGTTCTGATCATAAATTAGGTAAAAGCCCAGCACATGATGTTTTTGTTGAACACTATATGAAGCATGTTCGTTTGATGATTGGATCTTTAAGCCCAGATGTACAAGAAAAGATTGCATATAAAAATGCAGCTAAACTTTTTAAAATTAATCTTAATCAACCTTTAATTGTTGGCAAACAATAAAAAATGAAAAAAATTCTTTTAACTTTATTTAGCATATTTTTATGTTTATCTGCTGAAGCAAAAGTTAAATCTAAAGATATATCTTTTCCAGTCTCATACAGTCTTAAATCCCATCAAATCCTAAATTTTAATAAAACCTTAACCTATTATTATTTGAAAATATGTATAATAAATTTTCTTAAACTAGACGTAAACTAGACGTAAACTAGACGTTAGATAGATAGAATATTATTATTAATATATGAAAAAATTTTTATTTTTATTATTTTTTCTCTTTTTAAATTATTCATATGCAGATCCAGTAGTGTGGAAAGAATTATCTGGAGGTAAAAGTAGTGGTAATTCGCGTTTAATTAATTTACCTGAAAGTGTTCTTGATGGAAAACAATTGAGAATGAACCATTGGGATGCTTGCTGGCAGAAAGGTAAAGGACCTGATCACTGTTTGAAAATCACAGATGAGATTTCAAGAGAAGATAATATCTCTATTAAATTTGAAAGTCATCCAGGTGATTGTGGGATATACAAGAAATCTAATGATAGCAAAAACAACTTTAACAATTGCTATGAGGGAGCACGACGAGTTTTTATAGGAACTAAGTATCGAGATTGGGGAAGTAAATGGCTTTCATTTTCTGTATTAATCCCTAAAAATTATATTCATTCAAATACGCCACTTATATTCAATCAAATACATAGAAAAAGCAAAGGTGCACATTATAGAATGGGTATCTCACCTGAAGGAATTGTAAATGTAGAGTTAAGAAGTTTTCTTCACGACAATAAGTGCGTTAAAATTAGTAAAAAACTTCTAGGAAAAAATATTTGTAGAAAAATAAGTGAAAAATATCACGATCCACCTTTTTTTGATTTAAAACATTTTTCTAATCACTTGGGAAAGTGGATAGATGTAATAGTGCATACACCTAATAAGAAAAGTTTACTCATGTGGGTTAACGGAAAAAAAATTATTAATATGGAAAATAAAATGCCAGGAAACTCATCATTCTCATCAACAAATTTTGGTATTTATCAGCCAAGAGCAAATCAAATAAAAGCTAAAGGAAAAAAAGTGAAAACTAAATGGAATTATGAGGAAGCTTCAACAGTTCAAATTTTGTATATAGATGAAATAAGATTTGCAGATCAATGCAATCAATTAAACTTAATAAATTTAGGTTATAATTGTAACAAACTTTAATATAAATTGATTTTAAACAATGTTAGAAAAAAATCAGGTATTAAATAGGATATTATAGGATAACTAGACGTAGACTAGACGTTAAAGAGATAGAATATTATTATTAATATATATGAAAAAATTTTTAATATTTTTATTATTTTCAATTTTTACTTTTACAAATCCAATATTAGCAGAACAAATTTATTCAGATGAAGCAAAAGAAATGATGGATGATCATGTTAAATCAAGTGAGCTTCTAAAGGTTCCACTTCCCAAAACAGATAGAATTATAAAAGATTATAAAAGATATAAATTTTATAGAAAAAATATACTGGCCAATAATTGGCATAGTCAAAAGTATCTTTGGAAAGAAGATATAGGTGGAAAAATTTTAACCAAAGAATTGTGCACAAAAGTAATTAGTGAATTTAAAGTTCCAAGTACTCCTACAATTGAAGATGAAATTTTCAAAAGATGTCAAAGAGCTTTAATGAGTTATGCCACAATAGATTTTGAGGGAGGAATAGATTTGCATGGGGAAATAATATTAAATATTGCAACCGCCGAAAAAGATAATTGGGTCTATAAAAATTCAGGTAAGGATAATTTTAATCCAAGAGATTATCAATTATGGGGTGTTCTTTCTCCACTAGTAACATTTTATGCAGTTAATTATGATCAATTCAATTTTACAGAAGATCAGCATAAAACTATCCAAAATTATTTTAAAGATAAAGCAATGATTGAACGACTTGATAGAGATGGCAATCGTAGTAGAACAAAACTTTGTCCAATTAAAAATCCTATGAAGCTGAATAGAAAAAAATATAAAGTTAATAATTGTGGAACTGTAAGATTGAGATTTGCTTCAGCTGAATTAGCGTTGGCTATAGTTATGCAAGATAAAGAACTTTGGTCTAAAGGGTTGTGGGATTTAGACTATGTTTTAAGCATGATTGGTGACGAAGGATATTTTATTCCAACAGCAGCAAAAGGTTGTAAAGCAATTGGATATTCATACTCTACAAGCCAATTATTTTCTACTAATGTGGAGTTATTGAATTTAGCAAAATTTAATCTTCTTGATTATAAAACAAGACATGGAAAAACTTTAGCTGAAGCGTACGAGCAACTTTTCAAAATATATGATGATATTACTTTAATAAAACATATAGCAAAAAAAGGAGTTGGCGCAGCATCATGTGGAACAAAACCTTTTAAAACACATATGGAACACGTTATTTATGAACGAGGTGGTCTTGAAAATTACCAGCGTGATTTGAAAATGGGAAGAATCCCAGATAAACAATTTTATATTAATTGGTCAATGAGATTTGTGACAGAAAAACATCCGGAGTGGTTTGAAGGTAAATTTTCACCTCATGAAGTTAAAGTAAAACCGTTTCATAGCGCATATTATCATATCCAACCAATTGAGATATTCAATGCAAATATAATGTCAGAGGGGAGCAATCTCTGGACAAAAAAACTATCTGAAAAACCAACTGATTATGAAAAAAAATTTAGATATTACGAATTTAAAATTTTTAATAATAATGTTGGAGGAATATTTAAGCTTAAATCAAATGATGTAAAATTTGCATCAAACACAAATCCTATTAAGCCAAATAAACAAAAAGATCATGAATTATATAAAGCATTTATCAAAGGAAATTTGATATCTGAAGATGATAAAAATATTAAATTTGTTGGAGCATTGGTTTACCAGGATAAATTAACAGATGAAATGAAGGATCAAATTTTAGCTGTTTATATAGGAAGGAAGGCAGATGAAGATACAATCATGCCTTTGTTTAGACACCGTGAAAATATTATAAATAAATGTGGCATGTTATTTATGGAGTTAAATTTCATTGAGGGCGGTTGGATGAATTTTGTAAGTGAAACTAATAATGTAAATTTTGCAGAAAACCAACAATGTATTCATAATTATTTTTCTGAGTCTAATGATGCTGAGTCTTTGGAATTATTTGAAGCTATTTTAGCTGGGACAAATTCTATATTAAAATATTTAAAAGATAATGAAAATTTAAGAACTTTACCAAATGATATAAAAAAAATAGCTAAAGCGAAAATAACCGAGGAAATTGCAGAACCAATGAAAGATATTTTTACAATATTTAATTATGAAAATGGAATATTTAAACTTAAATCAAATAATGTAAACTTCTCATCTAATACAAATCCAATTAAACCAAAAAGGCAAAAAGAAGATCAATTATATAAATCAATTATTAAAGGAAATTTAATAAATGAAGTTGATAAGAAAGTTAAACTTGAAGAAGCTTTAGTTTATAAGAGAAAACTTGATACTGATGATCAAATTTTAGTGATTAATATTGGAGAAGAACCAGGAGAAGATGCTATTATACCTTTCTTTAGACACAGCGAAAATATTCAAAGTAAATGTGGTTCTAGATTGTTAAATCAATGGGGCTGGATGAGCTTCATAAGTATGACTAAAAATGAGAAAATTGCAAAAAACCAACAGTGTCACTATGATTACTTTAAAGAAACAGACGACGTTGAGGCTATTGAATTGTTTGAGAGCGTTTTAGGTGGGACAGATTCCATTTTAAATTATTTACAAGCCAATGTTAAATAATAATTAGCTAAAATTAAAATAGGATTTTATAGGACAACTAGAAACAAACTAGAAACTAGAGAGATAAAATAAAAAAAATTTACTTATTAGACTTGTTCAATTATAAATATTAGCATAAACACTCATGAAAATAACTCATGCCCTCGTGGTGAAATTGGTAGACACAAAGGACTTAAAAGACGAGGGATAGAAGTTAAAGTTAGTCCATAGTAGTCCAAGGTAGTCTAAAAATCAGTTAAAATCTCTTAAATTTAATTTAACTTTTTATTAAGATTTAAAATTAAGGCGTATTTTGTTTGTCAAAACCAGAGCAAGACAAGAGCATGGAGAGATAGTAAGATAAATTTATGGGTTTAAAAAGAGATAGCAAAGGTAATTTAGTTGAGGTAAATCCTTTGAGAAGTCGAAAAGGAAGTATTTATAAAAAAGGAAACAATGAGCCTTTTAAAATAAGCCGATCAAAATTTAGTAATTTTTTAGATTGCAGAAGATGTTTTTATCTAGATAGGGTTAAGGGATTAAAAGAGCCTGGAATGCCTGGCTGGTCGTTAAATGTTGCAGTTGATGAGCTACTTAAAAAGGAATTTGATTTACTGAGAAGCCAAAAAAAACCACATCCAATATTTAAGAAACATAATCTTAATTTTATTCCTTTCCAGCATGAAGAATTAGATCATTGGAGAAACTCTTTAACTGGTGGAATTTCGTATTTAGATAAAGAAACCAATATAGAAATTCATGGTGGGGTAGATGATATTTGGTATGATTTAGATAAAGAGGAATTGGTTGTGGTAGATTATAAGGCTCAATCAAGTAATACTAAAGTTGAAACTAAAGCATATTTAGAAAGTATGTATCATCAAGGTTATAAAATACAGATGGATATATATGTTCATATTTTAAGAAAAATGGGATTTAAAGTTTCAGATACCTCATATTTTTATGTATGCAATGGTGAAAAAAGCTTTGATAATTTTGAAGGAAAATTGAATTTTACTATAACTTTAGTTCCGTATGTTACAGATACATCTTGGGTACAAGATAAAATTAATGATATGAAAAAAACTTTAGATCTAGATAATGTTCCTGAAATAAATAAGAGCTGTGAAAAATGCATGTTCTTAGATGCAGGAAAAGACTTAATTTAGCTTTCAAATAAACCTTAAATGATTGCTAAATTCTATTATACTTCATGAATAGATGGTTAGACACTGTATTAAGGATTTGATATTTGTAACTTATGAAAATATCTGAAATAATTTCTTCAATAGATAATAACCAATTGTTTGTTCCTGTATTTCAAAGAGAATATGTTTGGAAAAGAGAAAATGTTAAAAGTTTATTTGACTCTTTAATCAAAGGTTATCCATTCGGCACAATGTTGACATGGTCGACAAACAATCCTCCAAAAATGAAGGGCAATATTCTTTATGACAACAAAATGGGTGCAATTAAATTAATTTTAGATGGTCAACAAAGAATAACTTCACTCTATCTAAATATCACTGGAAAAATACCTCCCTATTATGAGGATAAAGAAATTACAGTAGATACAAGAGGCCTCTACGTAAATTTAGAAAGTGGCGATTTACAATATTATAAAAAAACAATAATGGAAAAGGATCCTTTATGGGTAAATCTTACAGACGTTTTTGCAGATAATAATAAGATATTAATGAATATATTAGAAAAAGATGATTACAAAAACAGAAGTGATAAAATTTTATCTACACATGGAAAAATAAAATCAATATTGCAAAGAGATTTTATTGAACAAGTAATACCTATTGAAGCAAAAATAAGGGAAGCAATTGATATATTTTATACAGTTAACTCTGGAGGAATTACTTTAACAGATGCAGAATTAGCTTTAGCTCAAATTTCAGGTTATTGGGAGGAGGCTAGAGACCTTTTTAAGAAAAAAATTTTTGAATTATCTGACAAAGGTTTCGAATTTAGGTTAGATTTTATCGTTTACTCATTACTTGCAGTTATGTACCAGTCTGGTGATGAAATGAAAAAACTTCACAGCCCTGAAAATAAAGAAAAAATTATTAAGACATGGGAAATTTTAGATAAATATGTCTTGGATTATGTAATTAATATTTTAAAAAATAAAGCATTTGTTGACCATACTGAAGAGATTAATTCCTATTATGCTTTAATTCCAATAATTGTTTATTATTTCAAAAAATTTGAAAGTGGTGAAAAACATTTTTCTGATGAAGAAACAAATAAGATTATTAGATGGTTCTATTATTCTCAAATCAGAAATAGATATATTAGTCAATTGCCTCAAAAATTATCTAAAGATAGTAAAATTGCATGGGAGTCTGAAAATCCTTTTGATGAACTTCTTTTGCTAATTGAAGAGGAGAGATCTTTAAAAATAACAGAAAACGAATTCGAAGGAAGAAATGTTTCTCATCCTTTATTTAAATTATGCATATTTTATTTCAAAAGCAAAAATGCTGTTTGTTTGACTACTAACGTACCAATTCACCAAACTATGGGTAAAATGTATCAATTGGAACGCGATCATATTTTTCCATATTCTGTCTTAAAAAAACTTGGTTATGGTATGGGTGAACAAAATTATAGATTGGCACAAGAATTCACTAATAGAGCATTGCTAACAAAAATTGCAAATAGAGATAAATCTGCAAAATCTGCTGAAAACTATTTAAACTCAATAGATAATAAATCACTTTTACTTCAATCAATTCCAACAGACCCTAATCTTTGGAAGATAGAAAATTTTCAGGATTTTTTAGTTGAAAGAAGAAAAATTTTAGCAAAACAATTAAATGAATTTTTAGATGGTTTTTCAAAAACTGAAAAAACAACTTCAACAATATCAATAGAAACATTAATTGATAAAGGTGAAAGTGACCAGCTAGAATTCAAATCAACTTTTAGATGGAGTTTAGATAAACATCAAACTGACAAAGTTTTAGAAGGAGCCATACTAAAAACAATTTCTGCATTTACAAATTCTGATGGAGGAACTTTATTGATCGGAGTTGCAAATAATGGCAATATAATTGGATTAGAGCATGATTATAAAAGTTTTGGTAAATCTCAAGATAAAGATGCATTTGAATTAACTTTAAGAAATTCAATTTCAAATGCATTTGATATGACTTTTGCTTCTAGGCTAATTAAAATAGAATTTTATGAGATTAATGATAAGGAAATTTGCAAAGTTGAGATAAAAAAAAGTAATCAACTTGTTTTTATAGATCTTTTGGATAAGAGTGGAAAAAAAATAAAGCAAGCTTTTATTAGAAGTGGAAACGCATCCAAAGCTTTAGATCCTGAAGAAATAGTTAAATATACAAAAGAAAATTTTTGACAATATACTAATTAATCAAATTTATTATTGGATTTTGTAGGATAACCAGAGCAAGACCAGAGCATAGAGAGATAAAATAAAAAAAATTTACTTATTCCTCTTGTTCAATTATAAATATTGGCATAAACACTCATGAAATTCATTAATGCCCTCGTGGTGAAATTGGTAGACACAAAGGACTTAAAATCCTTGCCCTTTTGGGAGTGCCAGTTCGAGTCTGGCCGAGGGCACCACTAATGGTTAATCCTTTTATAGTTTCAGATAAAAATTCTAAATCATCTAAAATTAAAAATGCAGTTTTAAAAAGAATAAAGACTCATTCTTTATCAAGATCTAATTTAATAATTGTTATAGGTGGTGACGGCTTTATGCTCGAAACATTAAAAAAATATAATAAATATAAAAAACCGTTTTATGGAATAAATTCAGGAAACTATGGTTTCCTCATGAATAAATTTTCTAACAAAACAAACTATAACAAGTTAATTAAAGGAAGATTGGTCTCTATATCTCCATTAGAAATGAGTGTGAAAAATAAATCAAATATTATTAAAAAATGTATAGCGATTAACGAAATTTCAATTCTTAGACAAAGTAGACAAACTGCATCATTAACTATCTCAAATGGTAAAAAACAAATTATAAAACATTTAATTTCAGATGGTGTTTTGGTATCAACACCTGCTGGTAGTACAGCTTATAACCTTTCTGTTCATGGCCCTATTCTAAGTATAGATTCTAATAAGTTATCTATAAGTCCTATAAGTGCTTTTAGACCCAGGAGATGGAAAGGAAAAATAGTTAGTGACAAATCTAAAATCACAATTAAGAATTTAAATCATATAAAAAGACCCATAAGTGCTGTCGCTGATAATATCGAGGTAAGAAATGCAAAATCAATATCTATTAAAACTAACAAAAAAATTAAATTTAATTTAATATTTGATAAAAACAGAAGTCTTCAAAAAAAAATTAAAATTGAACAGTTAAGAAACGAAACTAATTAATGGTGCCCCCGCACGGACTCGAACCGCGGACCTATTGATTACAAATCAATTGCTCTACCAGCTGAGCTACAAGGGCATTGATGGTTTTGTATTACGATTTTTAATATTATCAAGTTTTATTTTTATATTGATTTATATGATGAAAAACTATTGCAGCACTATTAGAAATATTCAAACTCTCAATATTTTTGTTTATATCTATTTTTACAGAAAAATCTGTATATTTTTTTGTATGTTCTCGCATACCAAATCCTTCAGAACCAAATAATAAAATATTATTTCCATCCCATTTCATTTCGTTAAAGTTTTTTTCAGAACTTGCTTCAAAACCATAAATCCAAAAATTTTTTTCCCTCAGGAATTTAAGAGTTGTATTTATATTTGATACCTCAAATATATTTATGTGTTCCATACATCCGCTTGCAGATTTATACATCAGTTTACTTTCTGATGGAAAATGTCTTTCTTTAATAATTATTCCATCTATATTAAATGATGCAGCACTTCTAATTATAGAGCCTATATTTCTAGGATCTGTTACTTCGTCTAAACAAGCAAAGGTTAAATCGTTATTTATTTTAATAAAATCTTTTAAATTATTTTTTTCAAAATGCTCTATTTCAGCGACATATCCTTGATGTGTAATTCCGTCTTTTGAACAATATTTATCAAGTTCTTTCCGTGTTTTGTAATAAATTTTTAAATCTTTAAGAAGATTTTTTCTTGAACTTACTCTGTGAATGTTTTTTTTACTTTCTTCAGTAAGAAAAATTTTCAAAACTTTTCTTCTAGGATTTTTTAATGCTTCTATAACTGCATGTTTTCCAACTATAAAAAAAGACGACTTGTTCATAATAATTGTTGAATTTACACTATTTTTTGACCTATTTTCCTTTATTTCACGTATTGCATTTGTACAATAAAAATATATAAAACGCATGTTGTTTAAAGCTTTATTGAACATGGGGTGCTTCCCCCTAAAATTTTATTAAGGAGGGGTACCAAAGCGGTCAAATGGGGCGGGCTGTAAACCCGTTGACTTCGGTCTTCGAAGGTTCGAATCCTTCCCCCTCCACCATTCAATAATTTTTTTTATAACTTGGAGTGTACTTGGGTGTCGCGGGTGTAGTTCAATGGTAGAACGCTAGCCTTCCAAGCTGGATGTAAGGGTTCGATTCCCTTTACCCGCTCCAGAAATTAAATTAAGAAAAAAAATAAAAGAGGTAAACAAGTAATGTCAAAAGAAAAGTTCGTAAGAAATAAACCGCACTGTAATATTGGAACTATAGGTCATGTTGATCATGGTAAAACAACATTAACTGCTGCGATTACAAAAGTATTAGCAGAGTCTGGTGGTGCACAATTTACTGCTTATGATCAAATTGATAAAGCTCCAGAAGAAAAAGAGAGAGGAATTACTATTTCAACTGCTCACGTTGAGTATGAGACTGAAAAAAGACACTATGCGCACGTAGATTGTCCTGGTCACGCCGATTATGTAAAAAATATGATTACAGGTGCAGCACAAATGGATGGTGCAATTTTAGTTGTTAACGCAGCTGATGGTCCTAT
This sequence comes from uncultured Pelagibacteraceae bacterium, assembly GCA_902542235.1. Taxonomy (GTDB): domain Bacteria; phylum Pseudomonadota; class Alphaproteobacteria; order Pelagibacterales; family Pelagibacteraceae; genus Pelagibacter. The sequence continues at coordinate 33,036 of CACBTT010000004.1, read as the reverse complement.
GCCTCAAACTAGAGAGCACATTCTTTTAGCTAGACAAGTTGGTGTTCCAGCTATAGTTGTTTATTTAAATAAAGTTGATCAAGTTGATGATAAAGAAATGATCGAGCTTGTTGAAGAAGAAATAAAAGATTTGTTAACATCATATAAATTTCCAGGTGATAAAACTCCAATTATAAAAGGATCAGCCCTTGCTGCAGTTGAAGGTAGAGATGATGAAATCGGAAAGAATTCAATAATGGAACTTATGAAATCAGTTGATGAATTTATACCACAACCAGACAGACCAAAAGATAAAGACTTCTTGATGCCTGTTGAAGATGTTTTTTCAATTTCAGGAAGAGGTACTGTTGTAACTGGAAGAGTAGAATCTGGTATTATTAAAACTGGAGATGAAATAGAAATCGTTGGAATAAGAGAAACAAAAAAAACAGTATGTACTGGAGTAGAAATGTTTAGAAAATTATTAGACTCAGGTGAAGCCGGAGATAATATTGGAGCTCTTTTACGAGGTGTTGAAAGAACTGACGTAGAGAGAGGCCAGGTATTATGTAAACCTGCTTCAATCACTCCACACACTAAGTTTGAAGCCCAAGCTTATGTATTAAAAAAAGAAGAAGGTGGAAGACACACTCCATTCTTTACAAAATATAGACCTCAGTTTTATTTCAGAACAACTGATGTTACAGGTGAAGTTGAGTTACCAGCCGGAACAGAAATGGTGATGCCTGGTGATGATGCAAAATTTACAGTAAAATTAATTACACCTATCGCAATGGCTGAGAAGTTAAATTTTGCTATTAGAGAAGGTGGAAGAACAGTAGGAGCTGGAGTAGTAACTAAAATTATAGAGTAAACTCCATAGGAGTGTAGCTCAATTGGTAGAGCGCCGGTCTCCAAAACCGGAGGTTGGGGGTTCGATTCCCTCCGCTCCTGCCAAGTAAATAGTATTTTATTATGAAAAACCCATTAAAATTTATTCAGGATGTAAAGCAAGAAGCCTTCAAAGTTACTTGGCCGACAGGTAAAGAGGTTATCCAAGGTTCACTAATGGTAGTTGCTATGGCTATCGTTGCTGCTTTATTTTTTCTTTTATTAGATCAAGTTCTTCAATTCTTTTTAGAATTAGTTTTAAAGGTTAATTTGTAATGAAAAATTGGTATATTGTTCAATCACACTCTAGTTTTGAGAATAAGGTTGCTCAGGAAATAAAAGATGAGGCTTTAAAAGCAAATCTATCTGATAAAATTGAGGAAATTATTGTTCCTACCCATGATATTACAGAGGTAAAAAGAGGAAAACGAGTTCAGAGAAAGAAAAAATATTTTCCCGGATATGTTTTGTTAAAAAGTGAAATGGATAACACAATTTACCATATGATAAAAAATTTAAAAAAAGTTAGTGGTTTTCTGGGAACCAAAGGTACTCCAATACCGGTCTCAGAGAAAGAGATAGAAAAAATACTTGGTCAAATTAAAGATGGTGTCGTTCAACCAAAATCAGGTGTAGAATATAATGTCGGTGAAAAGGTGCAAGTTATAGACGGTCCATTTGCATCATTTAGTGGTCTAGTAGAAGATATTGACGAAGAAAAATTAAGATTAAAAGTTTCTGTATCAATATTTGGACGACCAACACCAGTAGATTTAGAGTATAGTCAGGTAGAAAAGGCAAGCTAATGGCAAAGAAAGAGATAGCAGGATATATAAAATTACAAATAAATGGTGGACAAGCCAATCCAGCTCCACCTGTAGGTCCAGCCTTAGGTCAAAGAGGAATAAATATTATGGACTTTTGTAAAGCTTTTAATGAAAAGACAAAATCTTTTGCAGGTAAACCGGTTCCAGTAATAATCACTGTTTATAAAGACAAAAAGTTTGACTTTATAATAAAATCTCCACCTGCATCTCATTTTATTAAAGAGGCTGTAAAATTAAAAAGTGGTTCGAAAGAGCCAGGCAGGAATATCGTTGCAAAAATTTCAAAGAAACAATTAAAAGAGATAGCCGAAAAAAAAATGGCTGATCTAAATGCACATGATGTAGATGAAGCAGCAAAAATAATTGCTGGATCTGCAAGATCTATGGGAATTGAGGTGGTAGAATAATGCCTTCGAAAAGATTTAAAAAATTACCTGAAAATACAAGAGAATTAGCTGCTGAGTCAGTTGATAAGTTAATATCTGTAATAAAACAAAATTGTACAAGTAAATTTGATGAGTCTTTGGATTTAAGTTTACAAATTAATAACAAACAAAAGAAAAATGAAATTAGCATTAGAACAGTTATTAATTTACCAGGTGGAACTTCAAAAAAAGTCAAAGTAGGAGTGGTTTGTGAAGAAAACAAGTCACAAGATGCAAAAGATGCTGGAGCAGAGGTTATAGGAGGAGATGAACTAATAGAAGAAATAAAAGCTGGGAAAATAAACTTTGAAAAATTAATATGTACACCTGGAATGATGGTAAAACTCTCAAAACTAGGAAAAGTATTGGGTCCAAAAGGATTAATGCCAAATCCTAAATTAGGATCAGTAACTAACGATGTAAAAAAAGCAGTTATAGACGCAAAATCTGGACAAGTTGAAATAAGAAATGATAAAGATGGAAATATAGGAGTAAGTATAGGAAACAAATCTTTTGGTGACGAAAAATTAATAATGAATTTTAATGCAGTAATTGATGCATTAGAAAAGGAAAAATCGAATAATACAATTAAAGGTGATCTGATTAAACAAGCCTTTATAACTTCTACAATGGGCGTTTCATACAAAATCAAATTAGGTAAAAGTATTTAGTTATGATGAATAAAGAACAAAAGAAACAGTATATATCAGATATGACAAATCAGTTCGAAAAGTCTGAAGCTGTAATTGTTGCTCATTACCAAGGTTTAACAATGAACCAGCTTGACGACTTAAGGGCCAAAATGAGAAAACACGGAATAAAATTTAAAATTACAAATAATAGAATAACAAAACTAGCATTAGAAAAAACTAGATGTAAAGAATTATCAAATTTGTTTTCAGGTCCTACAGCCGTAGCATTATCTGAAGATGCAATAACTTCAGCAAAAATATTAACAAATTTCTCGAAAGAAAATGAAAATTTAAAGATTCTAGGCGGAATCATGGGTTCCGACATTTTAGACGTTGCTGGCGTCAAAAATGTAGCTACCTTACCTTCATTGGATGAAGCAAGGGCTAAAATAGTAGGAATATTGAGGTCTCCAGCACAAAAAATAGCAAGTATTTTACTTGCGCCGGCGTCAAAAATCGCTATTTTAGCGCTCGAAAAATCAAAAAAATAACCAGGACAAGATTTACTATGGCTGACTTAAATAAAATTATAGAAGACTTATCAAGTTTAACTGTTGTAGAGGCAGCTGAACTTTCAAAACAACTTGAAGAAAAATGGGGAGTGACTGCAGCGACAGCTGTAGCAGCAGCACCAGCAGCGGCAGGTGGAGCAGCTCCAGCGGAAGAAAAAGACGAATTCACAATTATGCTAACTGCTGCAGGTGATAAAAAAATTAATGTTATAAAAGAGGTTAGAGCAATTACTGCATTAGGTCTTAAAGAGGCAAAAGATTTAGTTGAAGGAGCACCAAAAGAAGTCAAAGCAGGTGTTAATAAAAAAGAGGCTGAAGAGATAAAACAAAAACTCGAAGCAGCTGGCGCAAAAGTAGAACTAAAATAAATTAGATAGGATTTTTTACTGGTTAATTTTTTAATCAGTAGTTAAGATGCAATTATCTTTTACAGAAAAGAAAAATATAAGAAAAAACTTTGGTAAACTCAAAGAGAGCTTATCTATACCTAATCTTATAGAGGTCCAAAAAAATTCCTATAAAGAGTTAACAGAATTTAGGCATGATGTGGAGCAACATCTTGTAAAAGGATTTGATAGGGTCTTTAAAAGTATTTTCCCGATAGAAGATTTAAATGATAAAGCAACTTTAGAATACGTTTCTTATAAATTAGAAAAACCTAAATTTGATGTTGAAGAGTGCATAGCTAGGGGCCTAACTTATTCTGCAGCTCTTAAATGTACTCTCAGATTAGTAGTTTATGAAATAGATCAAGAGAATAATACAAAAGATATTTTATCAGCAAAAGAACAAGAAGTCTATATGGGTGAAGTGCCTATGATGACAAATAGTGGAACTTTTATAACAAATGGAGTTCAAAGAGTAGTTGTTAATCAGATGCACAGAAGCCCTGGTGTTTTTTTCGATCACGATAAAGGAAAGTCTCATGCTAGTGGTAAATTACTTTTTAATTGTAGAGTTATACCTAATCGTGGTTCTTGGTTAGATTTTGAATTTGATGTAAAGGATTTACTATACTTTAGAATAGACAGAAAAAAAAAAATATTAGTCTCAACTTTATTGCAAGCTCTAGGTTACTCAAAAAATGATATTGTTGATGAGTTTTATCAAAAAGAAACATTAACATATGATAAAAACTTAAATAAGTGGAAAACTAAGTTTGATCCTGAAAATTATAAAGCTAAAAATTTTTCAGAGGAAGTCGTAAATGCAAAAAATAATAAAGTAGTTGTTAAACTTGGTGAGAAAATTAATTTCTTAACAGCAAAAAAACTTTCAAATGATGGTTTAAAAGAAATTTTTGTATCAAGTGAATCTCTATATGGAAAATTTTTACATAGAGATATTACTGTAGGAGAAGATATATTTAAAATAGGAACAGAATTAAACGAAACTATCATAACAAAAATTATAGAAAGTGATATTAAATCTCTAGATATTTCTAAAACAAATTCAATAAATAAAGGCCCATATTTATTGTTGAGCATCTTTAATGATAAAAATGAAAATAAAAATGATGCAATTACAGAAATTTATAAAGTTTTAAGACCTGGTGAGCCACCAACAATTGAAATAGCCACTCAAATTTTTAACAACTTGTTCTTCAGTTCAGACAGATATGATTTATCTGATGTTGGCAGAGTTAAAATGAACTCAAGATTAGAACTTTCTTGTTCTGATAAAATCACAATTTTGAGAAACGATGATATTCTCGCTATTATACAGAAAATGCTAGATTTAAGAGATGGTAAAGATGATGTAGATGATATTGATCATCTCGGAAATAGAAGAGTTAGATCTGTGGGAGAACTTGTTGAAAATCAAGCTCGTATTGGTGTTTATAGAATGGAGAGAGCTATAAAAGAAAAAATGACGACTTTAGATGTTGAGTCTGCCATGCCTCAAGATTTAATAAACGCAAAACCTTTGACGATCTCTCTAAAAGATTTTTTTGCAACATCACAATTATCTCAGTTTATGGATCAAACAAACCCGCTATCAGAAATTACACACAAAAGAAGAGTTTCAGCATTGGGTCCAGGAGGCTTAACCAGAGAAAGAGCAGGATTTGAGGTAAGAGATGTTCACCCAACTCATTATGGAAGGATCTGTCCCATAGAAACTCCAGAAGGACCAAATATTGGTCTGATAAATAGTTTGTCAACATATTCTAAAATTAATAAGTATGGTTTTATAGAGAGCCCTTACAAAAAAGTTAAAGATGGAATAGTTCAAAATAATATTGAATATCTCTCAGCCATGGAGGAAACTAAATTCACCATTGCTCAAGCTAATTCTTTGATAGATGAAAAAGGTAAATTCACTGAGGAACTAGTATCATGCAGACAAAATTTGAATTTTATTTTAGCCAAACCTGAAAGTATTGATTATATAGATGTATCTCCAAAACAACTTGTATCGGTTGCTGCTTCTCTTATACCTTTTCTAGAAAATGATGATGCTAATAGAGCATTAATGGGTTCAAATATGATGAGACAAGCAGTTCCATTGCTAAAACCCGAAGCTCCACTTGTAGGAACTGGAATAGAAAGTGATGTTGCCTTAGATTCTGGTGTTACAATTGTTGCAAAAAGAGACGGTGTTGTTGATAAAATTGATGGTAAAAGAATTGTTATTAAAGCCTCTAGTGAAAAAGATTATTCTAAATCCGGGGTAGATATTTACAACTTGCAAAAATTTAAAAGATCAAATCAGAACACATGTATAAATCAAAAACCATTAGTCAGGGTTGGAGATAAAGTTAAATCTGGAGATATTATTGCTGATGGTCCTTCAACTAAAGTTGGTGAACTAGCTCTAGGAAAGAATGTAACCGTAGCATTTATGCCATGGCAAGGCTATAATTTTGAAGATTCGATCTTAATTTCAGAAAGATGTGTGACAGATGACGTATTTACATCTATTCATATTGAAGAATATGAAGTGATGGCGAGAGATACAAAGCTGGGCGAAGAAGATATCACTAGAGATATACCTAATGTTAATGAAGAGTCTTTAAAAAACCTCGATGAGTCTGGAATAGTTTATATTGGCGCAGAGGTAAAACCAGGAGACATTTTGGTTGGAAAAGTAACACCTAAAGGTGACACAGCATCTGGACCTGAAGAAAAATTATTAAGGTCAATATTTGGAGAAAAGGCAATAGATGTAACTGATACATCTTTAAAAATGCCTAGCGGAAGTGGTGGTATTGTAGTTGATGTAAGAGTATTTAATAGACATGGTATTGATAAAGATGAAAGGTCAATAACAATTGAAAGAGCTGAAATCGAAAGCGTACAAGAAGATAAAAAAGTTGAGGAAGAGATACTAGAAAGAAGCATTAAGCAAAGACTTTCATCAATATTAAATGGAACAAAGACAAATAAAAAAATTAAAGATGTAGAAGCTAATACTGTTTTAACAGATGAATTAGTTAATAATTTGCCAGTTTCTGATCTCTTCAAAATATCAGTCGAAGATCAATCTAAACAATCTTCACTTCTTCAGATTAAAGATCAATACAATAGTGCTAAACAAGATATTCAAGAAAGATTTGAGGATAAAGTTTTAAAAATTAGACAAGGTGACGATTTATTACCTAGTGTTATGAAAATGGTTAAAGTTTTTGTTGCTATAAAAAGAAGACTAAGACCAGGAGATAAAATGTCTGGAAGACATGGAAATAAGGGTGTTGTAAGTAAAATAGTTCCAGTTGAAGATATGCCCTATAGAGAAAATGGTAAACCAGTTGATATAGTCCTTAATCCATTAGGTGTTCCGAGTAGGATGAACGTTGGTCAAATATTAGAGACACACTTAGGTTGGTCCTGTACAGAGTTAGGTGAAAAGTTAAATCAGTTAGTAAATGAAAACCAAAAGAAAATTGAAAAGACAGAAAAGATTAAATCATTTTTGAAGAATGTGTATGGTAAAGAAATATACGACGAAGATATTGAAAAATTAAATCAATCAGAATTTGAGGATTTATGTTCAAATATAAGACACGGTGTTCCAATAGCTACACCAGTTTTTGATGGCGCTAAAGAAAACGATGTTACCAAAATGTTAGAATTAGCTGAATTACCAAATTCAGGTCAAACTACACTTTGGGATGGAAGAACCGGTGAGAAATTTGATAGACCTGTTACAGTTGGAACAATTTATATGTTAAAACTTCATCATCTAGTTGAAGATAAAATTCATGCTAGATCTACTGGTCCTTACAGTTTAGTAACACAACAACCTCTTGGTGGTAAAGCACAATTAGGTGGTCAGCGATTTGGTGAAATGGAAGTTTGGGCATTAGAGGCCTATGGAGCTTCGTATACATTACAAGAAATTCTTACTGTTAAGTCAGACGATGTCGCTGGTAGAGTTAAAGTTTATGAAACTATAGTTAAAGGTGAGGAAAATTTTGAATCTGGTATACCTGAATCATTTAATGTTTTAGTTAAAGAAATTAAATCTTTAGCACTAAATGTGGAGCTAAATTAACATGAGTAAAGAATTAACAGATTTATTTAAATCATCTGAAATTTCAGAAGCACAAAATTTTAATAGCATTAAAATTACCTTAGCAAGCCCTGAAAAAATAAAATCCTGGACCTATGGTGAAATAAAGAAGCCAGAGACAATAAATTATAGAACTTTTAGACCTGAAAAAGATGGATTGTTTTGTGCAAGAATATTTGGACCTATAAAGGATTACGAGTGTTTATGCGGTAAGTATAAAAGAATGAAGTTTAGAGGAATAATCTGTGAGAAATGTGGTGTTGAAGTTACAAAATCAAATGTAAGACGTGAAAGAATGGGTCACATAAATTTAGCCACTCCTGTGGCTCATATTTGGTTTTTAAAGTCACTACCAAGCAGAATATCTCTTGCTATAGATATGAAATTAAAAGAAGTAGAGAGAGTCCTTTATTTCGAAAATTTTATTGTTATTGAACCGGGACTAACAAGTTTAAAGAAAAACCAATTACTTGGTGAAGAGGAGCTCATAAAATATCAGGACGAATACGGAGAAGAATCATTCACAGCAGGCATAGGTGCTGAAGCAATCTTAGAAATTTTAAAATCAATAGATTTAGAGCAAGAAAAAGAGTCCTTAATTAAATTAATTAAAGAGACAAAATCTAAAGTTTCAGAAGAAAGATCAATTAAAAGATTAAAACTAATTGAGTCTTTTATAGAGACAGGAAACAAACCAGAATGGATGATTTTAACCACGATACCAGTAATTCCTCCTGAGTTAAGACCATTAGTACCATTAGATGGAGGTAGATTTGCTACTTCTGATTTAAATGATTTATATAGAAGAGTTATAAATAGAAATAACCGTTTAAAAAGATTAATGGACCTTAAAGCTCCAGATATAATTGTGAGAAATGAAAAGAGAATGCTTCAAGAATCCGTAGATGCATTATTTGATAATGGTAGAAGAGGAAGAGTAATCACAGGAACAGGTAAAAGACCTCTAAAATCTTTAGCAGAGATGTTAAAAGGTAAGCAAGGACGATTTAGACAAAATTTATTGGGTAAAAGGGTCGATTATTCTGGAAGATCAGTAATAGTAGTTGGACCAGACTTAAAATTACATGAATGCGGTTTGCCAAAAAAAATGGCTTTAGAATTATTTAAACCATTTTTATATGCAAGATTAAATAAACTCGGATTAGCATCTACAATCAAGCAAGCTAAAAAACTTGTTGAAAGAGAGAGAAATGAAGTTTGGGATGCCTTAGAATTAATCGTTAGAGAACATCCAGTTATATTGAATAGAGCACCAACACTACATAGACTAGGTGTTCAGGCATTTGAACCAAAATTAATTGAAGGAAATGCAATTGAATTACATCCACTAACCTGTGCTGCATTCAACGCAGACTTTGATGGTGATCAAATGGCAGTTCACGTACCATTAAGTTTAGAGGCACAATTAGAAGCAAGAGTTTTAATGATGTCTACAAACAATATTTTGAGCCCATCAAATGGAAAACCTATAATTGTCCCAAGTCAGGATATGATTTTAGGTATATATTATCTTTCTCAACCACCATATCAAACTGATAGAGTCGAAGGATATTTTGTAAATACCTCAGAGATAGAACATGCTCTAGAAATCGGTCAAATTAAAGTTCATTCAAGAATTGTCTCAAGATTTGCAACAATTGATGAAAAAGGTAATACTAAATATGAAAAACATATTAGTACAGCTGGAAGATTTTTATTAGCAAGCTTAATTCCAAAAAATATAAATAATAAATTTGCTTTAGTTGACAGATTATTGCCTAAGAAAGTAGTTTCTGAGGTTATTGATCATGTTTTCCGATTTTCTGGACAGAAAAGTACAGTAATATTTTGTGACAAATTAAAAGACCTGGGATTTAAACATGCATTTAAAGCTGGAATATCATTTGGTAAAGATGATCTAGTAATTCCAGATAACAAACAGCAATTAATTGATGAGACAAAAAAATTAATATCGGATTATGAAAACCAATACGCAGAAGGATTAATAACTAGAGGTGAAAAATATAATAAAGTTATTGATGCTTGGTCAAAATGTACAGATAAAGTTGCATCTGAAATGATGAAAAGAATTTCTGCTACAGAGATGACAGAAGATGGTCTAAAAATTAATTCAGTATTTATGATGGCAGACAGTGGCGCAAGAGGTTCTGCAGCTCAAATGAAGCAATTAGCTGGTATGAGAGGTTTAATTGCAAAACCATCTGGAGAAATTATTGAGTCTCCAATTACATCAAACTTTAAAGAAGGTTTAACAGCGTTAGAATATTTTAACTCTACTCACGGTGCAAGAAAAGGACTAGCTGATACTGCTTTGAAGACTGCAAGCTCAGGATACTTAACTAGAAGACTTTGTGATGTTGCTCAAGATTTAACAATTACTGCACCTAAATGCACAAAAAAATGTGGTTCCATAAAACTTACGGAAGTTTTAGAAGGTGGTAACATAATGGTTAGTTTGTCAGAAAGAGCTCTCGGAAGAGTTGTTGCAAAAGATGTAAAAAATCCATTAACTGGAGAAGTATTAATCAAAAAAGATCAAATGATCGACGAAGCAGGATGTGAAAAAATAGATTCTGCAGGTGTAAAAAGCTTAAATGTCTATTCAGTAATGACATGTGGAATGAAAGAAGGTGTTTGCGCCACATCATACGGAAGAGATCTATCAAGAGGAAAAATGGTTCACGTTGGAGAGGCAATTGGAATGATCTCAGCACAATCAATTGGTGAACCAGGAACTCAACTTACAATGAGAACTTTCCACGTTGGAGGAACAGCTTCTGTAAAACAAGACTCTCAAATAGTATCAAACAACGATGGTACACTTAAGATTGTTAATACAAATTTATTAATTGATTCAAAAAAGAATTTAATTGTAATGGGAAGAAATACTGAACTTTCTATCGAGGACGACAACGGACTTCAAGTAGCATCATATAAAGTGCCGTATGGATCAAAACTTTTCTTTGAGAATGGAGATAAAGTCAAAAAGGGTTCTAAAATATGTGAGTGGGATCCATACACAACACCAGTTATTGCTGAAAAAGATGGAATAGCAAACTATGTAGATTTAATAGATGGTGTATCTATTGCTGAAACAACCGATGATGCAACTGGGATTTCTACTAAAGCAGTTGTAGATTGGAAAACTCAATCTAAAAATACAGATTTAAAACCAAGAATTACTTTAAGAGATTCAAAAGGAAATGTTGTTAAAAAAGCTGATGATAATGAAGCAAGATATTACTTAGTTCCAGACTCAATTTTATCTGTTAAAGACGGACAAAAAATTTCGGCGGGTGATGTAATAGCTAGATTGCCTAAAGAGACTACAAAGACTAAAGATATAACAGGAGGTCTGCCGAGAGTTGCTGAATTATTCGAAGCAAGAAAAGCAAAAGATAGTGCAATTATTGCTGAGAATGATGGTAAAGTAATATTTGGTAAAGAGGTAAGAGGTAAGCAAAGAGTAACAATTGAATCGGAAAATGGTGATACTTCAAGTTATTTAATTCCAAAAGGAAAACATATTAATTTTAATCAAGGAGAAAAAATAAAAAAAGGTGAGTACCTGTTAGATGGTCAACCATTACCTCATGATATTCTAAGAATATTAGGTATAGAAGAATTAACTGAATATTTTGTTAACCAAGTTCAAGATGTTTATAGACTGCAAGGTGTAATTATCAATGATAAGCACATTGAGGTAATTTTAAGACAAATGTTGAAAAAAATTGAAGTAAAAGTTCAAGGAGATAGTACATATTTACCTGGCGAAATTGTTGATAGAATTAAATTTGAAAATACTAACGAACAACTTGTTAAAGATGGTAAAAATCCTGCTGTTGGTGAAAGAGTTTTAATGGGAATAACTAAAGCCTCACTTCAAACAGAATCATTTATTTCAGCTGCTTCTTTCCAAGAAACAACAAGAGTTTTAACAGACGCTGCTATTAAAGGTAAAGTAGATAAACTATCAGGATTAAAAGAGAATGTTATTGTTGGCAGATTAGTTCCTGCCGGAACTGGATCTGTTAAAAATTTGTGGAACAAGAAAGCTCGTTTAGATGATGAAAAATTCATTGCTGAGAACGAGAAGATTGAACAAGCAGAAAGCCCTGTAAATCAATAAAAATTCGTCATTTTTCCCTGTCTTTTAATTTGACAAATGGAATTTCTATAGTATTTTGTGCGTGTTTTTGGTTGGAATGTAGTGACTTGTGCACTAAACGCTGCCACAAATAACCTGACAGTTATTTCATCTAAAATCAAACTTATATAAAAATTTTATGCCAACAATTAACCAGTTGTTAAGAAAAGGACGTGAAAAACAAATTGCTAGGAACAAAGTTCCAGCATTACAAAAACAACCTTTGAAAAGAGGTGTTTGTGTAAAAGTTTATACAACTACACCAAAGAAACCAAACTCAGCATTAAGAAAAGTTGCAAGAGTTAGATTATCAAATGGATTTGAAGTTACTGCATATATTCCTGGAGAGGGACATAATTTACAAGAGCACTCAGTAGTATTAATAAGAGGTGGACGTGTTAAAGACTTACCTGGTGTTAGATATCATATACTTCGTGGAAATTTAGATACCCAAGGAGTTGCAAACAGAAAACAGAGACGTTCTTTATATGGAACGAAAAAAGGGAAATAAAAATGTCTCGAAAAAGAAAAGCTCCTAAAAAAATTCCAATTGTAGATCCTAAATATAAATCAGTAATAATTCCAAAATTAATCAATTCAATAATGTTAGATGGCAAAAAAACTACAGCTGAGAAAATAGTTTATGACGCCATTGATAAAATTAAATCAAAATCAAAAGATGAACCTTTAACAATATTTAATGATGCTATAAACAATGTTAGACCAACAGTTGAAGTTAGATCAAGGAGAGTAGGTGGCGCAACATATCAAGTACCTGTAGAAGTAAAGGCTAAAAGATCTCAAGCTTTAGCTTTAAGATGGATTATAGATGCTTCTAGAAAAAGAAAAGACAAAAAAATGTCTGACAAATTATTTAATGAAATTTTTGATGCATATCAAAATAGAGGATCAGCAATTAAAAAAAAGGAAGATACACATAAAATGGCGGAGTCCAATAAAGCTTTTGCACATTTTAGATGGTAATTGATATGGCAAAAACTCATACACTTAGCAAATACAGAAATATTGGTATCATGGCGCATATAGATGCTGGTAAAACTACAACTACAGAAAGAATTTTATATTACACCGGTAAAAGTCATAAAATCGGAGAAGTGCATGATGGCGCTGCTACAATGGATTGGATGGAGCAAGAGCAGGAAAGAGGAATTACAATAACATCAGCTGCAACCACATGTTTTTGGAGAGAACATAGAATTAATATTATCGATACCCCTGGTCATGTTGATTTTACAATTGAGGTTGAAAGGTCTTTAAAAGTATTAGATGGTGCTGTTGCAGTATTTGATGGTGTTGCTGGTGTTGAACCACAATCTGAAACAGTTTGGAGACAAGCTGACAAATATAAAGTTCCTAGGATTTGTTTTGTTAATAAACTTGATAGAACTGGTGCAGATTTCTTCAGATGTGTAGATATGATTAAGGATAGACTTGGAGCAAAACCTTTGGTTATGCAAATACCAATAGGAATTGAAGCTTCATTAAAAGGCGTTGTTGACTTAGTTAAAATGAAAGCAATTGTTTGGAAAAATGAAGATCTTGGTGCTGAATGGGAAGAAAAAGATATTCCAGATGACCTTAAAGAGACATGTGATAAATACCGACAAGAATTAGTCGAGACAGCTGTTGAACAAGATGAAAAACTAATGGAAGCCTATTTAGGTGGAGAGGAAATAAAACAAGAAGATTTGATTAAATGTGTAAGAAAAGGATGTTTAAATTTTGAGTTTGTGCCAGTTTTAACAGGTTCTGCTTTTAAAAATAAAGGTGTTCAACCATTATTAGATGCCGTTGTAGATTATTTACCAAGTCCCGAGGATCTTGGATCTATTATGGGTACAAAACCAGGATCTGATGAGGAAATTGAAATGAAATTTGAAGATAATGCTCCTTTTTCAGCTTTAGCATTTAAAGTAGCAACTGATCCGTTCGTAGGAAGCCTCACATTTATTAGAATTTATTCCGGTACAGTCAAGTCAGGTACTGGAGTTTATAATACATCTTCAGATAAAGAAGAAAGAGTTGGAAGAATGCTTTTAATGCATGCTAATTCTAGAGAAGACATTAAAGAAGCAAGTGCAGGCGATATTGTTGCACTTGCTGGATTAAAAAATACAATAACAGGACACACATTGGCGAACAAAGATGCACCAGTATTACTTGAACCAATGGAATTTCCAGATCCTGTTATAGAAATAGCAGTAGAGCCAAAATCAAAAGCAGATCAAGAAAAAATGGGTGAAGCATTAGGAAGATTAGCTAAAGAAGATCCATCTTTTAGAGTCTCGTCGGATGAAGAGTCGGGACAAACAATTATAAAAGGTATGGGTGAGTTACACTTAGATATTATTGTGGATAGAATGAAAAGAGAATTCAAAGTTGAAGCAAATGTAGGGGCTCCTCAAGTTGCTTATAGAGAAACAATACTCAGTGCTGCCGAGTTTGATTATACACATAAAAAACAGAGTGGTGGAGCTGGACAGTTTGCTAGAGTTAAATTGTCAGTTGAACCATTAGAACCTGGCAAAGGTAGAGAAATTGAAAGTAAGATTAAAGGTGGAGCAATACCAAAAGAATTTATTCCTGGTGTAGAAAAAGGTGTTGAGACAATAGCTGATGGTGGAATTCTAGCTGGATTTCCTTTAATAGATTATAGAGTTACAATATTAGATGGTTTACACCACGATGTTGACTCTAGTGTATTGGCTTTCGAGCTTGCATCAAGACAATGCTTTAAAGAAGCATGTACTCGTGGGACTTTAAAACTTTTAGAACCAGTTATGAGAGTAGAAGTTGTAACTCCAGAAGATTACATGGGAGATGTGATTGGTGATTTAAATAGTAGGAGAGGCCAGATAAGCACACAGGAACAAAGAGGCAATGCAACAGTAATAACAGCTATGGTGCCACTAGCAAATATGTTTGGTTATATAAACAGTTTAAGATCTATGTCACAAGGAAGAGCTCAGTATTCAATGTTTTTTGATCATTACGACAAGGTTCCACAAAATGTTCAAGATGAGGTAACCAAAAAAACAGGTTAATTATGGATAAACAAAATATTAGAATAAAATTAAGAGCATACGATAACAAGGTTTTAGATCAGTCCACTGAAGAGATCGTAAATACTGTTAAAAGAACAGGAGCTAATATTAAAGGTCCAATTCCTCTACCAACAAAAATAGAGAGATATACTGTTTTAAGATCTCCACATATTGATAAAAAAAGTAGAGAACAATTTGAAACCAGAACTCACAAAAGATTAATTGATATTATTGAACCTACACCTGCAACTGTTGAAGCACTAATGAAACTTGATTTAGCATCAGGGGTAGATGTGGAGATTAAAATATAATGGATAATTTAGCTTTAATTGGAAAAAAAATAGGTATGTCTAGAGAGTTTTTTAAAACTGGTCAATCTGTTCCAGTTACCGTGTTAAAGATGGAAACTGGAAGAGTAATAAACGTTATTAACAAAGAAAACAGAGGATATAACGCCGTCCAAATAGGATTTGGAAAAATAAAAAACTCAAAGTTAACTAAAGCGATGAAAGGTTATTTTGCTAAAAAAAATACAGAGCCAAAAAAAACACTTAAAGAGTTTAGGTTAAAAAGCACTGAAAATTTCAAAGAAGGAAATGAAATTGGATTAGAAATATTTGAGAATGTTAAATTTGTTGATGTTAAATCTAAGACAATTGGTAAAGGATTTGCAGGTGCAATGAAAAGGCATAATTTTGGAGGATTAAGAGCTACTCATGGCGTTTCAATTTCTCATAGATCTCATGGTTCAACAGGACAAAGGCAGGATCCAGGTAAAGTTTTCAAAGGAAAAAAAATGGCTGGTCACATGGGAGATAAAATTAGAACAATACAAAACATAGAAGTTATAAAAGCTGACAAAGAAAATAATTTGCTATATTTGAAAGGTTCTATTCCTGGATCAAAAAATACAGAAGTTTTAATTAGAAAATCAGTCAAAAATATTAACCGAATGTCAATTGAAGAAAAAATTGAGCAAATTGAAAAACAAAAAAAATCAGCAGATAAAAAGAAAAAATAAATGAAAATAGACAAATTAAGCATTGATGGAAAAAAACAAAGCATAGAAGTGCTAGATAAAATCTTTAGTGCTAAAGTTAACAATCAATTAGTGAGTGGTGTTATCTATAAATTAAACGCAAACCTTAAAGGTAGAAAAGCAAAGACAAAGCAAAGAAATGAAATAACTGGATCAACGTCCAAAATTTACTCACAAAAAGGTACTGGTAATGCAAGACACTCTAGTAAAAAGGCTCCAATATTTGTAGGTGGAGGAATAGCTCATGGACCAAAAGGTCAGGATAATTATAAAACTAGAAAGTTGAATAAGAGTGAAAAAAAAATGGGTATAGCTTCAATCATTACTGAAAAAAATAAATTAAATAACATAATTATTTTTGATGATTTTGGAAAAAAAATTGAAAAAACAAAAGAAATGTTTGAACTTTTAAAAAAGTTTGATGCAAATAACTCATTATTAATCGTGGATGCAAAATCAAAAGATAATATCTTAAGGTCAACTAAAAATATCCCTAATGTCAAATTAACCGATGCAAATCATTTTAGTGCTTTTGATTTAGTTAAATACAAAAAAATTATTTTTACTGAGAGCTCAGTTAAAGAATTGGAAAAAAGGTACCTATAATGGATAAACTAAGCTTGTACGATAAAATCTTATTTCCTGTTGTAACTGAAAAATCAACAAATTTGTCAGAACAAAATAAAATTGTTTTTAAAGTACCTCATAGTGCTAATAAAAAAACCTTAAAAGGGTCAATCGAAAAAATTTTTAAAGTAAACGTAACAAAAATTAACATTATTAATAAAAAAACACTTATTAAATCCACTAGAGGAAAAAAAGTTAAAAAAAAGGGTTTTAAAAAGGCAATTATTACTCTTAAAAAAGGTCAAAATATTGACTTAACAACAGGTATTTAAATTATGGCTTTAAAAACTTACAAACCTTATACGAAATCTTCCAGAGGAACTATTTTAACAAGTAGAGAGGGTCTTTGGAAAGGTAAACCCTATAAGCCATTAACAAGTGCGAATTATTCTTCAAAAGGAAGAAATAATTATGGTCGAATAACTTCACGAAATCATGGCGGTGGACATAAACATAAATATAGAAAAATAGATTTTTATAGAAAAAAGAACGATATGAAGGCAATTGTTGAAAGAATTGAGTATGACCCAAACAGGTCATGTCACATAATGTTGGTCAAATTTGAGGATAATCAGAAATTCTATTATCTTGCTCCACAAAAAATAAAAGTTGGTGATCATATTCAAAATGGTTCTTCTTCAGAAATTAAAATAGGAAATTGTTTACCATTACAAGATATTCCAGTAGGTATTGATATACATAATGTTGAAATCCAGCCAGGTGCGGGTGGAAAAATAGCAAGAGCAGCCGGTTCTTCTGTAACAATATCTGGTATTGATGGAAATTACTCAATTATAAAAATGACTTCAGGTGAAGTTAGAAAAATAGACTCAAGAGCGTTGGCTACAATTGGAGTATTATCTAATCCAGATCAAAAAAACATTAAAATTGGTAAAGCTGGTCGATCAAGATGGTTGGGAAGAAGACCACATACAAGAGGAGTTGTTAAAAATCCAGTGGATCACCCTCATGGTGGCGGTGAAGGAAAATCTGCAGGTGGTAGACATCCTGTTTCTCCTACTGGACAATCTGCTAAAGGATTAAAAACAAGAGACAATAAAAGAACTGATAAATTTATAATAAGAAGAAGAAAGAAGAAGAGAGCTTAATTTATGGCAAGATCTGTTTGGAAAGGACCGTTTGTTGAAGAAAGCTTAATAAAAAAAGTTGAAAAGATCAAAAATGATCCTAATAAAAAACCAATTAAAACTTGGTCTAGAAAGTCTACAATAATACCTGACTTCGTAGGATTTAGTTTTTTAATTTATAACGGTAAAAAATTTATACCAATAACTGTATCTGAAGACATGGTGGGACACAAATTTGGAGAATTTGCTCCAACAAGGCAGTTTTTTGGTCATACACCAGCTGATAAAAAAGCAAAAGTAGAGGGTGGTGCTAAGGGAGCTGATAAGAAATAAACATGAGTACAAAAAAAGACATAGATTTAAAACAAGTTAGATCAATAAATAAGAACGTAAGATCTAGTGTCAGAAAATTAAAACCAATACTTAAATCAATAGTTGGTAAAAAAGTAGAAATTGCGATTAGAGATTTATCTTTCTCAGAAAAAAGAATTTCTAAAGATGTTAAAAAAACAATTTCATCTGCAGTTGCTAATGCAGAAAATAATTTTCAATACGATATTGATAATTTAGTAGTTAAAGAAGCTTTCTGTGGAAAACAGGTAATAATGAAAAGATTTAGAGCTAGAGCTAAAGGTAGAGCTGCAGAAATAATGAAACCATACTCAAATGTAACAATAGTTTTGAGTGAACAAATGAAACAAAAAGAGAAGGAACATGGGACAAAAGGTTAATCCAGTAGGTTTAAGACTAGGAATCAATAGAGGATGGGATTCAGTTTGGTATGCAAAGAAACAAGATTTTGGAAATTATTTAATTGAAGATTTTAAAATTAGAGAATTCATTAAAAAAAATGTTATCAATTCAGGTGTTTCAAAAGTAATGATAGAGAGATCAGCAAAAAAATGTTTTGTAACAATTTATACTTCAAGACCTGGATTTGTAATTGGAAAAAAGGGTAGTGATATAGAAAAAATTAAAGGGAAATTATCACGATTGAGCGCAAATGAAATAGTACTAAATATTAAAGAAGTTAAAAAACCAGAGACAAATTCATTTTTAGTTGCCGAGAACATTGCTCAACAGTTAGTCAAACGTGTTTCTTATAGGAGAGCAATGAAGAGAGCAATGCAATCAGCATTAAGATTAGGGGCAAAAGGAATTAAAGTTTCTTGCAGTGGAAGACTTGGTGGAAACGAGATTGCAAGAACAGAATGGTTAAGAGATGGAAGCATTCCATCCCATACATTAAGAGCAGATATTGATTACGCTGAAGCAGAAGCTTTGACCACTTATGGAATAATTGGAATAAAAGTTTGGATATATAAAGGAGAAATTTTTACAAAAGAATTCAGCCAAGAAAGGAACAAAGCATAATAATGTTACAACCAACTAGGACAAAGTTTAGAAAAGCACACAAAGGAAGAATTCACGGCAACGCTTCCAGATGTAATGCGATGAATTATGGATCTTTTGGTTTGAAAGCTATTCAGCCAGAAAGAATTATATCAAGACAAATTGAGGCAGCCAGAGTTGCTTTAACTAGACATATGAAAAGACAAGGTAGAGTTTGGACAAGAATGTTTCCAAATATACCTGTATCAAAAAAACCTACAGAGGTAAGAATGGGTAAAGGAAAAGGGTCACCTGAATTTTGGGCATGCAGAGTTAAACCAGGAAGAATTTTATTTGAAGTTGACGGTGTAACAGAAGAAATTGCTAGAGAGGCTTTATACAAGGCATCGGCAAAACTTCCAATTAAATGTAAATTTATTAAGAGAATTTAAATGAAAAAAAGTGAGATAAAGAAAATGACTAAAGAACAAGCTTTGAAAGATATTGAAAAATTAAAAAAAGATCTTTTTAACTTTAGATTTCAAAAAATTAATGGTCAGATAAAAAGTCCATCAAAAATAAGTGAAACAAAGAAGAATATTGCGAGATTAAAAACCTTAGTAGTGAGAAAAGATGCCTAAAAAAGTATTAAATGGAATAGTTGTTAGCGATAAGCCAAATAAAACTATAACGGTTTTAGTTGAGAGAAAATACCAACATCCAGTATTTAAAAAAGTAATTAAAGCTAGAAAAAAATATAGTGTTCACGACGAAGGGAATGAATATAAAAATGGTGATAAAGTATCGATACAAGAGTGCAAACCTTACTCAAAGTCGAAAAAATTTAAGGTAATAGGAGTTTCCAAATGATACAAGTTCAGACAGAATTATTTGTAGCCGATAATACTGGTGCAAAAAAAATTGAATGCATAAAAGTATTAGGTGGATCTAAAAGAAGATACGCAAGTATTGGTGATACTATCGTTGTAGCAGTTAAAGAAGCCATTCCAAAAGGAAAAGTTAAAAAGGGTGCGGTTCATAAAGCTGTTGTTGTTAGAGTTAAAAAAGGAATTCATAGGAATGACGGATCAAAAGTAAGATTTGATAATAATGCAGCTGTTCTGACAGATGATAAAGGGGAGCCAATAGGTACCAGGATTTTTGGGCCAGTTACTAGAGAGTTAAGAAATAGAGGGCAAATGAAAATAATTTCGTTGGCTCCAGAGGTATTATAATGATTAAAAAAGGTATTAAAGTAAAAATATTAACCGGTAAGGATAAAAACAAAGATGGTGATGTCATTGAAATTGATAGAAAAAATAATAGGGCAAAAGTTAAAGGTATTAACATGGTAAAAAAACATGTGAAAACTACAAAAGAAAAGAAAGGTGGAATAGTTTCAAAAGAAAACTTTATACATCTCTCAAATTTAGCAATCTTTGATACAAAAAATAAAAGCGAGGCTAAAAAATAATGACACCTAGATTAAAACAGACCATATCAAAAGAAATTGAGCCAACATTGAAAAAAAAATTTGGCTATAAAAATTTATATATGGGACCAAGAATACAAAAAATAGTTTTAAATATGGGTTTAGGTCTTGACGGAAATGACCAGAAAATTTTAAAATCGTGCCAAGAAGATATGGCGAACATCACTGGTCAAATGCCGGTAATAACTAAATTTAAAAAATCTATAGCAAATTTTAAAACTAGAAAAAATACAAATTCAGGCTTGAAGGTTACATTAAGAAAAAATAAAATGTATGAATTTATAGATAGATTAACAAATATAGCATTACCAAGAATAAAAGATTTTAGAGGATTAAGTCCCAATGGTTTTGATAAATTTGGAAATTATACCTTTGGTGTTAAAGAGCATATCATATTTCCAGAAGTAAATTTTGATAAAGTTGACAAAATTAGAGGTTTAGACATTACAATAGTTATTAAATCTCAAAAGGTTGAACATAGTTTCGAATTATTAAAACATTTAAATTTTCCATTTAGAGAAACAAGGAGTAATTAATGGCTAAAATGAGTGCAATTAACAAGAATAATAAAAGAATAAAATTATCAGATAAATTTTATAAAAAAAGATTGAAACTAAAAAAAATAATAATGGATAAAAAATTATCATTAGAAGAAAGATTTAAAGCACAACAAAAGTTATCAAAATTACCTCGTAATTCTTCAAAGGTCAGAGTTATGAATAGGTGTCAAATTACAGGTAGACCTCATGGTGTTTATCGAAAATTAAAAATTTCAAGAATAGCCCTTCGACAACTTGGTTTAGAGGGTAAGATTCCTGGAATGGTAAAATCGAGTTGGTAGAAAGGAAAATATGAGTTTAAGTGATCCAATAGGCGATATGTTAGCAAGAATTAAAAATGCTCAAGTGAGAAATCATAGTAAGGTTTCTTTACCATCATCAAAATTTAAATCTAAAATTGCAGATGTGCTAAAAGCAGAGGGTTATATTATAGATTATAAAATCAATGATGACAAAAAACCTTCAATTGAAATTAATTTAAAATATAACTCAGGAAGTCCAGTTATAAATACTATTGAAAGAATTTCCAAACCAGGAAGAAGAATTTTTTCTAGCGCAAGTAGTCTTCCAAAGATTAATAATGGCCTTGGCATAGCAATTGTATCAACACCCCAAGGTGTTATGACAGATGTTGATGCGAGAAAAAAAAAACTGGGTGGTGAAATTATTTGTAAGGTTTTTTAATGTCTAAAATAGGAAAAATAAACATACCAATTCCGGAAAAAGTAAAAGTTTTATTATCTGGTAACACGGTAAATGTAGAGGGCCCACTTGGCAAACAAGCAATCAAATTAGATTTAGATATGTTTGAACTTAATATTACGGAAGGTAAAGACGTATCGATAAAACCAAAAAAACTAGATGTTACATCTAAAAGATTATGGGGCATGAATAGAAGTTTACTTAATAATGCCATTATTGGTGCAAGCAGCGGTTATGAGAAAATACTTGAACTTACAGGCGTAGGTTTCAGAGCTGCTTTAAAAAGTAATGTTTTAAATATGCAACTAGGATTTAGTCATGATATTAATTACGATATTCCAGAAGGTATTAAAATAACTGTGGAAAAACAAACAACATTAAAAATCAGTGGATCAAATAAACAACAAGTTGGTATGGTTGCTTCACAAATCAAAAGTATTAGACCACCCGAACCTTATAAAGGAAAAGGCATAAAAGAAAAAGGTCAATATATTTTAAGAAAAGAGGGTAAGAAAAAATAATGAGACTAACCACAATCGAAAGAAAAAGATTTAGAGTAAGAAAAAAACTTAAAAATGTTTCTAAAGACAGATATAGATTAAGTGTTTCAAGATCTACAAAAAATATAAGTGCGCAAATAATAGATGATTTAAAAAATATTACATTAGTCTCTGCTTCATCAATAGATAAAGACATTAAAGGACAAAAAAAAAACAAATCAGAATTATCCACTATTGTTGCTGAAATTCTGGCGAAAAAAGCAAATGAAAAAAATATCAAGAAAATTTACTTTGACAGAGGAATTTACAAATATCATGGAAGAATTAAAATTTTTGCTGAAACACTAAGAAAAAATGGAATGGAATTTTAAAATATGGAAAAAAATACAGAATTTGTAGAAAAACTAGTTCACATAAACAGAATAACTAAAGTTGTGAAAGGTGGAAGAAGATTTGGTTTTTCAGCCTTAGTTGTAGTTGGTAATCAGAATGGGAAAATTGGAATTGCGCATGCAAAAGCAAAACAGGTTCCTGATGCAATCAAAAAAGCAAACGAGTTGGCTAGAAGAAAATTGATACAAATACCTTTAAGAGATGGACGTACAATTCATCATGATATTTACGGCAAAGATGGTGCTGGAAAAATTAAATTAAGATCTGCACCTAAGGGAACAGGCATAATTGCTGGCGGACCAGTTAGAGCGGTCTGTGAGGTGCTTGGTATAAAGGATATAGTAGCTAAATCTTTGGGTACTGCAAATCCACATAATGTAATTAGAGCATGTATAAAAGCTTTATCAAAACAAAATTCACCAAAAAATATTTCTAATTTAAGAAATAAGAAAATATCTGAGATAATTGAGAAAAGAGGATAATGACATCTTTAAATACATTAAATAATATTAAAACAAAAAAAATTCGAGTAGGAAGAGGGATAGGATCTGGTAAAGGTAAAACCTCTGGTAGAGGTATAAAAGGTCAAAAATCAAGATCTGGAGTAGCTATAAAAAGTTTTGAAGGTGGCCAAATGCCATTATATAGAAGACTACCTAAAAGAGGTTTCAACCCCGTAAACAAAAATGATATAGCAGTAATAAACTTAGGCGATTTACAAAACCTTATAGATAATAAAAAAATTAAAGCAGATGAAAAAATAAATATTAATACATTTAAAAAGTCAAAATTATTCAGAAAATCAATTAATAAATTTAAAGTTCTATCAAATGGTAATTTTAAATCGAAAATTGATATAGAAGCAGATTACTCCTCTAAAACTGCTAAAGAGAAAATTGAAAAAGCTGGTGGACAAATTACTTTTAAAAATCAATCTAAATAATGAGTGCCTCAACACAATCTAACGATTTAAGAAATAGAATACTATTCACACTTTTTATCCTTGCTGTTTATCGATTAGGTACTTTTGTTCCTCTGCCAGGGATTGACCCAGAACAACTTCAAATAATGATGGAGGGGAATCAAAAAGGTTTGTTAGGTATGTTTAACGTTTTTGCAGGCGGCGCTGTAAGCAGAATGGCAATATTTGCTCTTGGAATAATGCCATATATATCATCTTCAATTATTGTCCAGTTACTCACTGGTGTTTCAGAATATTTTAAAAATCTAAAGGCCCAAGGTGAAATTGGAAGACAAAAAATTACTCAGATAACAAGATATGGAACTGTTTTATTGGCAACTATACAAGGATATGGATTGGCAGTTGGATTAGAATCGTCAGCAGATTTAGTTATTAATCCTGGAATATTTTTTAAAATTTCAACAGTTACAACTATTGTTGCTGGAACAATTTTTTTAATGTGGCTTGGTGAGCAAATTACACAAAGAGGAATTGGCAATGGTATTTCATTAATTATTTTTTCAGGTATTGTTGCCGAAATTCCAAGAGCTTTAGTAACAACTTTTGAATTAGGAAGAACTGGTGCAATATCAACTGTAATGATAATTTTTATTTTTTTATTACTCGTTGCAACTATAATGTTTATTGTTTTTATGGAGAGAGCATTAAGAAAAATTCTTATAAATTACCCGAAGAGACAAATGGGAAACAAAATGTATGGAGGAGATTCTTCACATCTGCCTTTAAAAATTAATTCAGCAGGTGTAATACCAGCAATTTTTGCTTCAGCTTTATTATTATTGCCAGTAACTTTTTCAAATTTTAATGTTTCACAAAATGAAACATTTTTAAACATTTCATCTTATTTTTCTCAAGGACAACCTCTATATATGTTACTATATGCATCAGGTATAATATTTTTTACTTTTTTTTATACCTCAATAACTTTTAACCCAACTGAAACAGCTGAAAATTTAAGAAAATATGGTGGATTTATTCCAGGAATAAGACCTGGAGAAAGTACTGCACTTTATATTGATACAATATTGACAAGATTAACAACAATAGGTGCATTATATCTTGCACTAGTTTGTTTAATGCCAGAATTCCTAATTGCAAATTATCCTATTCCTTTTTATCTAGGTGGTGCCTCAGTTTTAATCGTAGTTGTTGTTGCGATTGACACTGTTACTCAAATTCAAACAAGGATGATGAGTTCTCAATATGAGCAACTTATAAAAAAAACAAAATTTGGTAGATAGGTGAACATAATATTGTTTGGTCCTCCAGGAGCTGGAAAAGGTACTCAAGCCAAATATCTTGTAAAAAAATTAAATGGTTATCAAATTTCTACTGGAGATATTTTAAGAGAAGAAATTAAAAAAGACACAGATATAGGAAAAAAAATAATTAATAATATGAATGAAGGAAAATTTGTTAGTGATGAGATTGTAAATACTCTTTTAAAAAACCATGTTTTTGATCCTGATAAGAAAAAAAAATTGATTTTTGATGGTTATCCCAGATCCATAAGCCAAGCAAAAAATCTAGACTTATTATTAAATAATTCAAATCAGAAGATAGATCATATTTTTTTCTTAAATGTGAATAAAGAAACAATAATAGAAAGAATAAAAAAAAGAAAAATTTTAGAAAAAAGAACTGATGATGATGTAGATACTATTTTAAAGAGATATGATACTTATATTGAAACCACTAGACCAGTATTGGATTATTATTCAAAAAATTTAAATTTTCATGAGATTGATGGTACAAAGGAAATTGATCAAATAACCAGCAAAATAGAGGCTTTTTTGAATGTTTAAGGCGTTGACTTTGAGTAATCTTCTTATATAAAAGGCACAATTTATCACTAAAATTATGGCTCGTATTGCAGGTGTAAACATACCACAAAATAAATTAGTTCATGTTGGACTTACTTATATTTATGGAATTGGAAATAAATTTTCTCAACAAATTTGTACTGAATTAGAAATACCAAAATCTAAGAGAGTTAATGAATTAACTGATGATCAAATTTTAAAAATTAGAGAGTATATTGATCAAAAATTTACTGTTGAAGGTGATCTAAGAAGAGAAACATCATTGAGTATAAAAAGACTAATTGATCTTGCAACTTATAGAGGATCTAGGCATAGAAAAAAACTTCCTGTCAGAGGTCAAAGAACAAGATGTAATTCTAGAACTAGAAAAGGAAAAGCAATTGCGATTGCAGGTAAGAAATTAACTCCACTTAAAAAATAATGAAAAAAGAAGCAACTGAAAATAAAGAACAAAAAATAGAAACTAAGTCAAAAAAAAGTTCTTATTCAAAGAAAAAAAAAGGAAAAAAGAATATTTTAAATGGAATAGCTTATGTCCAGTCTACATTCAATAATACTATTGTATCTATAGCTGACACCAATGGTAATGTAGTATCTTGGGCATCTGCTGGCCAAAAAGGTTTTAAAGGATCTCGTAAATCTACACCGTATGCAGCTCAAGTTGCTGCTGATGCGGCTGCAGCAAAAGCCTTAGAAGTTGGTATGAAAATTTTATCTGTTGAAGTTAAGGGTCCTGGATCCGGAAGAGAAACCGCTTTGAGAGCTTTACAGGCTAGAGGATTTAAAATTATATCAATTAAAGATACAACACCAATGCCACACAATGGTACAAGACCACCTAAAAAAAGGAGAGTTTAATGGAGCAAACTGAAGTAAATTCAAAAAATTGGAAATCATTAATTAAACCAGCAAAACTAGATGTTCAATTAAGTGATGATAAAGCATTTGCAAAGATCACTGCTGAACCATTAGAAAAAGGATATGGATTAACTCTTGGCAATTCATTAAGAAGAATACTTTTATCTTCTATTAGAGGTACTGCTGTAACCTCTATTCAGATAGATGGTGTATTACATGAATTTACGTCTATTAAAGGTGTTAGAGAAGATGTCACTGATATAGTATTAAATGTAAAATCTTTAGCTTTAAAAAGCACGTCTGATGAACCAAAAAAATTAATACTTGATGCAAAAGGTCCGGGAGAAATAAAAGCTTCTGATATAACGTCTGTTGCTGATATTGAAATCTTAAATCCAGATTTAGTTATTTGTAATTTAGATGAAAATACTAAGTTTCATATGGAAATGACAGTCGGAACAGGAAAAGGATATGTATCTGCCGATATGAATAAACCTGAAGAACCACCACTAGGCTTAATTCCAATAGACTCGTTATTTAGTCCAGTCAAAAAAGTTTCTTATTCAGTTAGCACAGCAAGAGAGGGAAAAGCATTGGACTATGATAAACTAACTATGGAAGTTGAGACAAATGGGTCAATCTCAGCGGAAGATGCAGTTGCATACTCTGCTAGAATATTCCAAGATCAACTAGGAATGTTCGTTAACTTTGATGAGCCACAAGAAGTTATTGTAAAAGAGCAACCTTCAGAGCCAGAATTTAACAAAAACCTATTAAGAAAAGTCGACGAATTAGAACTTTCTGTAAGATCAATGAATTGTCTTAAAAATGATAATATTATTTATATTGGAGATTTAGTTCAAAAATCAGAAGGTGAAATGTTAAGAACACCTAATTTTGGGAGAAAATCATTAAATGAAATTAAAGAAGTGTTAACAGGAATGTCATTATACCTCGGAATGGAAATTCCAAACTGGCCACCAGATAACATTGCTGAATTATCTAAAAAACTAGAGGAAGCTATTTAATGAGACATAAAATGGGCTATAAAAAGCTCAACAGAACTTCAGAACATAGAAAAGCTCTAATTAAAAATATGCTTAATTCATTGATAAAGTATGAGCAAATTACTACTACTTTACCAAAAGCAAAAGTTTTGAAGCCTCAAGCAGATAAAATTATTACACTTGGCAAGAAAGATACATTATCTAATACCAAGACTTTAATCTCAAAACTACAAGATATTAAATCTACGAATAAAGTTAAAAAAACTCTTTCTAAGAGATATGAAAATAGAAAAGGTGGATATACAAGAATTATAAAGGCAGGATTTAGATATGGTGACAATGCACCAATGGCAGTAATAGAGTTTGTAGATCGGGATGTTGAAGCAAAAAGAATTGATAAAAAGAAAAAGAACCCAGCTAAAGATACACCAAAAGTAGAAGATAAAAAGCAAGTTACAGCCTAGTCTTTAATTCATATTTTATTAAATTGAAGTTGTAAAACAATTATCTAATATTTTATATTATCGAAATGAAAAATATAATTTTTCAATTAATTATAATATTTTTTTTTACGTCTAATATTTTAAAAGCAAATCCATTAAAAATTGATGGTTTAAAATTTTATACGTTAGGCGACGATAACATGCCTTGGTTTAATTTAGATAATGAAAAAGATTTAATAGACTTATCAAATATTGACTGCCAATGGAGTCATGGAAAAAAAACTAAATGCAGAATGCACTTGTCACCTTTATATAACTTTCCTAAAGATGGACTATTAATTCAAAATAAAATTGTTAGGTCTGGCAAAATTGCTTGGAAATTTAAAAATGGTGATGGTGATTGTGGTCAACAAAGAAAATCGGATGAGTGCAATACCTTTAGAGAAAGATCTGAAGTCAGTATGTTAGGATTAAAGTCTAAAAATACTTGGTTTAAATTTAGTATTTATATCCCTGATGATAGTGAATTTACTATTCCTATAAGTAATACTATATGGCAAATACATTCTAAAGCAGGTCCCGTAAATTTTATGTTTAGAATTGCTCCAAATGGAGATTTACAATGGACAGATTTTGTAAATCATAGTTTCGGAGGTTTTGACACTTATAAAATTTTAGAAGCAAATAATGTAAAAGGTAAATGGAATGATTTTGTTATTAATATAGAATTTGTTGATTGGCCAAAAAAAAATTTTATTAAGATTTGGGCTAATAACGAACTTGTAGTTAATTACACCGGATTTACTAATAATAATATAAGCAAACAGCCGTATATGAAGTTTGGAATATACAAAAGTAATATTAATAGGTTTAATATAATGCATAAAGGCAATCCTCCAAAAAGAGCTGATACAGTTGTATATTATGACTCTATAGCTATAGGTAAAAAGTGCAAAGACCTTAAGCTAGGCAATGAAAATAATAGTTGCAATAAATTAAAATAAAAATGAAAAAATCAATTAACGTAGATAAATCTTTTAATGACATGCGTATTGACAGATTTATTCGAAATCATTTAGGAAAGATTCCGCAAGGACTAATTGAAAAAAATCTAAGAAATGGAAAATTAAAATTAAATCAAAAAAAAGTAAAAAGCTCTCAAAAAGTTAAAACTGGTGACAAACTTAATATTTATAATTTAAATTTTGAGGAAAAAATTGAGCAAGACAAAAAAAAATATAATCCTAGTAATGAAATTATAAAAGAAAATGAAGATTTGATTATTGAAAATAATGAAAATTTTGTTGTTCTAAATAAACAATCAGGAATTTCAGTGCAGGGTGGTACAAAATCTAAAAAGAATATAATTGATATATTTGCAAAAAGTAATTTATTTAGAGATGAGAAGCCTTACTCTGTACACAGATTAGATAAAGATACTTCTGGCGTATTTATAATTGCAAAGGATAGGGAAACAGCTCAACTACTCACTTCACTTTTTAGATTAAGAAAGGTTTATAAAACCTATTTAGCAATATGTAATGGTGAGTTAATTTTAATCGATAAAGGTGTTTTAAAAGATGATTTAATAAGATTTGAAAATAAAAAAAAAATTATTGAAAAAGCTGAAACAAAATATGAAATTTTAGATAAAAATAATAATGCGACCTTCATTCAATTAAATCCAATTACAGGAAGAAAACATCAATTAAGAAAACAATTATTTAATTTAGGAAACTCCATTATTGGTGATAAAAAATATAATTCAACAAATAACTCAAAATTAAATAATAAAAATCTAATGTTACATTCTTATGAAATAAAATTTAAAATAAATGAAAAAAAATACACTTTTAGAGCCACTCCTCCAGATTATTTTAGAAATATGTTAAAAACTAAAAGACTTAATTTTTAATATTCGATAAAAAATTTTTTATCAAATCATTTTCAATATTTTGATAATTTTGTTTTTTAATCTTATTTAAATTTGAAACCCCTCTATCTCTTATTCCACAAGGAACTATCTTTTTATATACATTAAGATCATTAGAAATATTCAATGCAAAGCCATGATAAGCAATCCACTTCTTTACTTTTATACCTATTGCTGCAATTTTATCTATTTTACCAGATTTTTGCTCAAACCAAATTCCAATATTTTTTCTATCAGCAAAACACTTTATATTGTAATTTTTTAAAGTATCTATAATTGTCTTTTCGATTGCAGTTATAATTTTTTTTATATTTTTACCTCTTTTGTTTAGGTCAATCACAAAATAAAAAACTAATTGACCAGGACCATGATATGTTATTTTTCCACCTCTATTCGTTCTAATAAAGTTTATAGATTTATCTAAAATCTCATTATCATTAAAACTTGTTCCACCAGTATAAATCTCTTGATGCTCAAGTATCCAAATAAGTTCTCTATTTCTATTTCCTTTGATTTGCTCCAATCTATCTTCAAGTAAATCTATCGCCGATTTATATTTTATAGGTTTTACTGACTTTTTTATCTCTATTGTCATTATAAATTTGTATTATTTCTATTTTGTATTAATAGTGCCAACTAAATTATAGGTAAATTTTATGACTATAGTGAAAAAAATAAAAGATAAAAAAGTTAACTTTGAATTTAACAAAGAATTTATCAAAGTTGTCACAGATAAAATTGCCTCAAATGATGCTGGATTTATTACAAATTCGTTCAATGCTATGCATCCAGCAGATGCTGCAGACATAATTGAACATTTAAGTCAAAATGATAGAGAAAATTTAATAAAATTAAATAGTTTCAAAGTTGATCCTGAAGTTTTTGTTGAATTAAATGAGTCAATTCAGTCCGAGATGATTGCTTATTTATCATCTGATTCAATAGTAAACATACTTAAAAATTTAGAGTCAGATGATGCAATTAAGATTTTAGAAAATGTAGATGAAAAAGATAAAAATACAATTCTTAGCTCATTACCTCCAAAAGACCGATTTGCATTACTTGAAAGTTTAAGTTATCCAGAAGACTCTGCTGCTAGATTAATGCAGCGTGAATTTACAGCTATTCCAAGTAACTGGTCTGTTGGACAAACGATTGACTACCTAAGAGAAAATAAGGAACTTCCTGAAGAATTTCTCGAAATATTTATAGTTGATCAAGAATTCAAACCAATTGGTACGGTTCCTTCATCAAGAGTATTAAGAACCCCAAGAGAGACAAAAATGATGTCTATAATGGCTGAATCACAAACATTAATACCGGTTGATATGGATAGAGAGGAAGTCGGTAATTTATTTGAAAATTATAATTTGAGTTCAGCAGCTGTAGTGGATAAGTCTGAAAAATTAGTTGGGATGATAGCTTATGATGATGTTCTAACAGTATTAAAAGAGGAAGCTGAAGAAGACGCACTTAGATTAGCTGGAGTAGGTGATGAAGAAATAACTGATGGAGTAATAACAAAAACTAAGAGAAGATTTAATTGGTTGTTATTAAACTTGTTTACTGCTTTTCTAGCAACTTATTGCATTAGTTTATTTGGTGCTACTATAGAGCAAATGGTGGTATTGGCTTTTTTAATGCCAATTGTAGCATCAATGGGCGGTAACGCTGGCATGCAAACTTTAGCTGTCACAGTAAGATCTTTAGCAACACAAGATTTAACAAAAAATAATTTTACGAATAATATTATTAAAGAATTTAATATTGGAGTTTTAAATGGAGTTATTTTTGCAATTATAAGTTCTTTGATAGTTCAACTATGGTTTAATGATATTCAGCTCTCCCTAATAATTTCAATTTCAATGGTTTTAACTATGATAGTTGCTGGTCTTTTTGGTATCTTAGTGCCTGTGACATTAAATAAAATGAAAATTGACCCTGCTATTTCTTCTAGTGTATTTGTTACAACAATTACAGATGTAATTGGATTTGTATCTTTCTTAGGTGTAGGAGCTTATTTTTTATAATCAAAAATTATCAATCAATCTTATTCCATTAATATGGTAGGCAATAAATAGTCTAAATTTAGATTTAAAATTATTTAATTTCATTTTTTTTTCATCTCTAAATTCAAGATAATCAATTTTAATTTTAAATTTATTTTCAAGCTCATATTTGTATTTTGACAAATCCACAAATTTATTAGTTTGTGATAGTTTTTTAATCTTATCCAATTTGATGGCTATTTTTGATGCTTTTTTTATGGATGATTTATTTAACAATTTGTTTCTTGTTGATAAAGCAATTTTATTATTTTCTCGAATGGTAGGACAACCAACAATATTTATTTTATATTTTTTTCCTAATATTCTTTTAATTAACATGTATTGTTGAAAATCTTTTTCACCCATATAAACATGCTTAGATTTAACAATAGATAACAATCTATTCATCACGTTTAATACACCCTCAAAATGACCTATTCTATATTTAGCACATAAAATTTTATCAGATTTATTAAGTTTAAAATTTTTTATTTTATTTTTATATATTTCATTGACCTCTGGTAAAAACAAATAATTAACTTTGAGTTTTTTTAATATTGAAATATCCTTTCTTATATTCCTAGGATAATTCTTAAAATCCTTTTTTTGGTCAAATTGTGTTGGATTGACAAAAATACTCACTATTGTTTCTTTATTATTTTTTTGTGAATTTTTTATTAAAGATACGTGGCCTTTATGAATTCCACCCATTGTAGGTACAAATCCAACATTTTTGTAATTTTTTACTGCCTTATTTAGTTCAAAAACATTTTTTAAAATTTTCATTTTTAATAAATATGATTATAAGTAAAACATCTTAATGATTAAACAAGCTATTATTCCTCTCGCTGGTCTGGGCACACGTTTGTTACCTTTGACGAGTGTTTTTCCTAAAGAACTGCTCCCAATAAATGGAAAACCAGGAATTGAGTATATTTTAGATGAATGTATTGACGCTGGTGTAAGTGAAATAATTTTTATTATTTCAAAAAAAAAAGATATGATAAAGAAATATTTCAATAATGATAATTTTTACAAGTCAATTATAAAAAAAAAAAAAGATCCCAGAATAATTAAAGAGTATAAAAAAATCCTTTTTTTTAAAAAAAAAATTAAATTTGTTTATCAAAATAAA
>CACBTT010000003.1 GCA_902542235.1 uncultured Pelagibacteraceae bacterium | reverse complement strand
GATGGAGGAATATTTGCCACAAAACCATATATTTGCGGCTCCGCTTATTTCATGAAAATGATGGATTTTAAAAAAGGAGAATGGTGCAATACCATGGATGGTCTTTATTGGAGATTCATAAATAGAAATAGAGCCTTCTTTTTAAAAAATCCCAGACTTTCTATGATGGTTAGAATTTTCGATAAAATGAAACCTGATAGAAAAAAATTAATTTTAGCTGAGGCAGAAAAATTTATTAAACAAAATACTGCATAGTGAGAAAAGAAAATTTACCCACAAAAATTTGCCCTGTATGTAAGAGACCTTTTACTTGGAGAAAAAAATGGAAATTAAACTGGGATAAAGTGAAATATTGTTCTAAGAAATGTTCAAAGAACAACTAAGAATTTAATTTTAATAATTATTTAATCTTTCTGAAATAATTTTGTATCTTATTTAAATTATAAATTTTTCATGCAAAGAAATTTAGTACTAATTCTATTATTAATACTTTTCAACAGTTCACAATCTCTAGCAAAAACATTTAATGTCAAAAATTCAAAAGATTCTGGTCCTGAAAGTCTAAGGCATGCACTTTTAAAGGCATCTAAAAGTAAAGAATCATCAAAAATATTAATTACAACTGAAGATGAAATAATTATTAATTCAACTTTAGAATATACAGGACTACAACCCCTAGATATAGTAGGGTCAGGACAGTCTATTAAAACTACCCAAAATCAAACACTCCTCTTTATTTCAAATGGTGCTGACCTTACAATATCTAATTTAAATTTTTATGGAGTAGGTGGATTTAGTATTAAAAAAGGAGGATGGGGCAAAGGTATATTTGTAGATGTTAGAGACGACCAAAAAGGTTTAGTAAATGTAATTTTAAATAACGTTTCTGTTAACGATGTTGCCAGTCATGGAATTCATATTTCTGACTGCAGTCTAGCCGATGACTGTGGTGGTGGACAAGGCGGTGGGGGAGAAGGTTCAGATGCTTCCATTAAAGTTGTAGTTGATAATTTAACAATTAGTAATGTAGGAAATGGAAGATTTGATGCGGATGGATTTAGGATTGATGAAAGAGGCATTGGTGATATCGATTTCAAAGCAAGTAACTCTCTGTTTACTCTTGTTGGTGCGGATGGAGTTGAGTTAGATGAAGGTAATGCTGGAAATGTTAATGCTACAGTAAATAATTCATCTTTTGTTTTAAATGGAGCATATTGTGATCCAAAACTTTTAAAACCATTTATGCCCAAACAAGATGAAGGTGAATTTGATGATAATGTGAGAAAAGAAGACAGTATACCTGGAAAGATTAAGGGTACCCCAGATGATAGATGTTTTGAGAGAGAAGTTGATTTGTATGACTCTGGTTTTGTTAAAGAATTTGAATTTGGCATAGATTTAGATGATGGTTTTGATATTGATGAAGCTGGTCCCGGAAATTTAGTTGTTACCATTAATAACTCATTTATAAATGGAAATTTAGACGAAGGTTTAGATTTTGATGAAGCAAATAATGGTGATATATTTTTAACTATCAACAACACTATTTCTATAAATAACACAGACGATGGTTTTAAAAATTCTGAAGAAGATGATGGTTCAGTTATAGCAAGTATTGATGGTGTAATTGCTGTAAAAAATGGTGGTAAAGGAATTGTGCTTGAAGAGGAAGGTGTAGGTGATGTGAGAGCGTTTATTGAAAGTACAATTACAAACACCAATGATGATAGTGATAAAACTGGATTAGAGGCAGTGCAAGAAGATGTTGGATCTGGTATTATAAAAATTGTTAATTCTCAGTTGTTTGATGGTATTGATGCTGAAGGTGTCCAGCTAAAATAGATTAACAACAAGAACAACTTGTCTTTTTCTCTGATTTTTTTTCTTCAATTACTTCTTCCCTAGCTGCTGATTGTTCAAGAATTTTTGCTTCTGCAGTTTCTTTCTCTCTTAATATTTTATTTTCGATATATGCATAAAGAGAGTTGAAACCTAATTTTTAAGCTTTCTTTTCTTCGTAATTCCTTCTGCCTTTAAGATTTTCAATAATTTCAAGAACTTGCGGGTTATTCATATTATTGTTATCTCATAATTTTGATAATTTACAATAGTTCTTTAAAAAAATTCTTTAATTATAGTTGGTATATACTTTTTGAAATTAAAAAAACCTTTATTGCAATATTTCCAAGAACTTCGGTCTAAATTACGATAAAGAAATTTTATATTATTTATTCCTTGAGAAGTTAGAAAATCTAAATTTTCCCCAACACAAGGATAAAAAAAATAACTATTCTCAATTGTTTTAAGGTTACCAATATCAATAATTTCACAATCCAAAGATTTTTCATCCAACCTTCTTTTTTGATCCTGAATTAAATTAGTCTTAAATTTCATTGTTTTTTCACTAAGTTTAATATTTCTACTGTCGTTATTATTATTAACTAAATAAATCTTTTTAAATTTATGGTCTTTGAAATCAGTCAACTCAAAAGAAAGATTATTATCAAAAATAATTAAATTTTGCTCATCCAAACTTACTGGATTACTAAAATCTTTTAAGACAGCCTTGTATATTTTCTCGCTAACTTTAGGTGGTGCATTTTCATTTAAATTAATGTTATTAAATCTGTTATTAGTAAATTTTTTTATATTCCATTCACTTGCCAAATAATGCTTACCTTGTGTTTGTATCCCAGCAACCCATCTCCATCCTAATGTATTAGATGCTGCATCTCCATCATAGAGATGCTTCATAAAAAATTCAGCTCCTAATTGCCAAGGTAAATTTAAAGTAAAAATCCAGATACTGGCAAACCACATTCTTGTATGATTATGAAGGTAATTAAATTCTTTTAATTCTTTAACCCATTCATTAAAACATTCTATATTTGTATTTCCATCAATGGCATTTAAATAATCTTTATTATCTTTGTATTTTTCTCTTATAATTTTTAGTTCTATTATGTAATCTGTCCATACATTAGGTCTTAATTCTAACCATCCTTTCCAATAAGTACGCCACAAAACCTCCTGAATAAATTTTTCATTTTTAGAAAATGAAAATTTCTTTAAGGCTTTATCTATAACTTCTAACTCATTTAATATTCCATGAGATATATATGGAGAAATACAAGATATATTTGATCTTTTATCTGGACCAAAGTCAAAATTTCTCAATCTTGAATATTCAGAAAGATTATTTTCAACAAAATTATCTAGTTTATTAGTGGCTTGCGCCCGACTTGGTTCAAAATTCATGATATTTTATTTTAATTTTTTCTTGTGAAAATTAATAAATCTTTCAACATTTGATTTATTAAAAGTTTTATTTTCCTCAAATGAAACTTTTTTCATAGAATAAGCTGAACTTTTAGTTATTCTTGAATGAATAATAACATTCCCTTTATATAACCTCAATTTAACGGATCCATTAACTTTACTTCTCTTAAGATCTACAATTCTTTGTAATTTAAATCTCTCTTTAGAAAACCAATATCCATTGTAAATCAGTTCCGCATATCTAGGCATAATTTTTTCTTTCTTATGCATTGTATCTTTATCAAGTGTAACAGACTCTATAGCCCTATGAGCGTGCATTAATAAAGTTCCGCCAGGTGTTTCGTATACACCTCTTGATTTTATACCGATAAATCTATTTTCTACTAGATCAACTCTTCCAACAGCATTTTTTCCAGCTATGTCGTTTAATTTTCCAAGCAATTTAGATGGAGATAATTTTTTCCCATTCACTGCAATCGGATCTCCACTTTTAAAGTCTATTTTTACAATTGAAGATTTATTAGGTGCTTTTTCTGGAGATACCGTTCTTTGAAAGATAAAGTCAGGTGCAGAGTTTTTTGGATTTTCTAACAACTTTCCTTCTGTTGATGTATGAAAAATATTATCGTCTACTGAAAAAGGTGGCGCTCCTTTCTTGTCTTTAGGTATTTCAATTTTATTTTTTTTTGCATAATTAATTAGATCTGATCTAGATTTCAGGTTCCAAATTCTCCAAGGCGCAATAATTTTTATTTTAGGACCAAAATAATGATAACCTAACTCAAATCTTACTTGATCATTTCCTTTTCCTGTTGATCCATGAGACACAGCATAGGCATTAAATTTTTTAGCAATTCTAATTTGATCTTTGGCTATTAAAGGTCTAGCAATTGAGGTTCCAAGCAAATAAACACCTTCGTATATTGCATGGCCCCTAATCATTGGATAAACATAATCTTTTACAAAAATATCTTTTAGATCTTGAATAATAATATTTTTTACACCAAGTTTTTTTGCGTTTCTGAAAATTTTATTTCTATCTATTTCTTGACCAATGTCTGCAGTATAACAAATTACTTCTGCATCATAATTTTCCTGTAACCATTTTAATATGATTGATGTGTCCAAACCTCCAGAATAGGCAAGAACTATCTTTTTCTTTGATTTCATTATTTAACTGCAGCTTTTTTTAGCCGCGTTATATGCTTTAGTGAAGCCCATCAATGAATAATGATCAATTGTTTGAGATCCAGATTTATTATATCCAGTAACCATTAATCTTGAGGCTTTTTTCATTCTGCTAACAACTTTTTTTTCAATTTTATTACTTGAAATCCATGCAAAATTATCTTGAGCTATATCAAATTTATATTTTGATTTACCAGAGCTAGCTGTAATTGAATTTTGACTGTTATATTCATAGCCTGAGGTTGTGCTTACTTCGTCTTTAATCTTTTCAGATGGTCTGAAAGTTACAAATAATCTTGCATCTCTATCATTTTTTTTAGGAGATTGAAGAACAGGTTTAGATTGAGCAAAACATACTTTACTATCTCCATTAGTAACAACAATTGCATCCCAGTCTTTAAATGTTCCTATTTTATTTAATTCTTCTGAATAAGAAGTTGATCCTAATAAGAGAATAAAAAAAATTATTTTAAAAATTATGGACATGGATTTGGATATTTTTTTTGAATTTCATTAATTTCATTAATTATTTCTTTATCAAGATTCACTTTTACACTTTCTATATTTGTTTTCAACTGCTCCATTGTTGTTGCACCAATAATAACGCTAGACATGAAATCCTGTATCTCACAAAATTTTATACACATTTGACTCATATCAATGTTGTATTTTTCACTAATATTAAAATACTCATCAACAGCTTCGTTAGTATTTGGTTTTCGATATCTTGTCCAAAAATCCCAATCTCTTTCCATCCGAGATCCTTTTGGAAATTGCTTATTTCTATATTTACCACTTAAAAAACCACTGGCTAAGGGAGAATAAGATAAGCAGCCAATATTTTCTCTTATAGACACCTCAGCTAATCCAACTTCATATGACCTATTTAATAAACTATAGGGATTTTGTATAGACATCATTCTTGGCAAACTCTTTTCCTTTGAGAGTTTGAGATAATTCATAACACCCCAAGGAGTTTCATTAGATAAACCTACATGTCTAATTTTACCTTGCTCAATATACTTTTGTAATTCAACCAACACGTCTTCGAATTTATTCCATTCATTTTCTTTATGCACATAACCAAGTCTTCCAAAATTGTTTACGTTTCTTTCTGGCCAATGAAGCTGATATAAATCTATATAATCAGTTTTAAGTCTTTTAAGACTGTTATGAAGTGCAGTTTCGAGATTCTTCCCTACAAAACTATTTTCACCATTTCTAATATAATCTCTTGCAGGACCACAAACTTTGGTTGCAAGTATCACATCTTTTCTTTTTTTTGTTTTTTCAAACCAATTTCCAATGATCGTTTCTGTATGACCAAAAGTTTCAGCTTTAGGAGGTACCGCATAAAGTTCTGCTGTATCCCAAAAATTAACCCCATTTTCTAGTGAGAAATCCATTTGTTCGAAGGCCTCTTCTTGGCTATTTTGTTCACCCCAAGTCATGGTGCCGAGACAAATTGTGCTAATATCTATATCAGTTGTTCCTAATTTTTTATAATTCATTAAATATTAAGTACATGTTATCTATATTTTGACTGCTTGAAAAATTTTAAATTTATTACTATATATTTAACTATGGAATTCAATAGAGACAATATCTTAAATAGATCAACTACAGCAAAAAAAGCTGTTGTGATGGATGAAGGCCTTAGAGCCTACATGCTTAAAGTTTACAACTACATGGCAACTGGAGTTTTGCTAACGGGAATAATTGCATTGCTATCTTTTAAAATGTCAGTAGTTACAGATGCAAGTGGATCAATAGTTGCTTTAACTGAGTTTGGAAATGCAATTTATCTATCAGGATTGAAATGGGTGGTTATGTTAGCTCCTCTTGGAATTGTTTTTTATATGAGTTTTGGGATAAATAAAATGAGTTCTTCAAAAGCTCAAACTACTTTTTGGATTTTTGCAGCCTTGATGGGTTTATCACTATCATCAATTTTATTAGTTTACACAGGACTTAGTGTGACGAGAGTATTTTTCATATCTTCAGCAACATTTGGAGCTATGAGTATATATGGTTACACAACTAAAAGAGACCTCACAAAATTTGGATCATTCTTAATGATGGGTTTGATCGGTATTATAATCGCATCTTTAGTAAATATTTTCTTAAAATCTTCAATGATGTACTTTGCTATTTCAATCATTGGAGTTCTTATATTTGTTGGATTAACTGCATACGATACACAAAAAATTAAGAATATGTACGTAGCATCAGATTCAGGTGAAGTAATTGGTAAGAAAGCTGTTATGGGAGCTTTAACATTATACTTAGATTTTATAAATTTATTTATAATGCTTTTAAGATTGTTCGGTCAAAGAAGATAATCAAAAACTATAGTTTTTTCCAATTTGTTTTTTTTAGGAGTATTTCTAAATCATAAGCATTATTTAAAATTTTACCATTTCTATCAGTTATTAAATATTTCAAATTCTTATTAGAAGGTTTAAAATTTTTACAAATGTTGTAAATAGCTTTTTCTGCTGCATTTTTAAAAATGCTAAAACTTACTCTTTTACTTGATATTGAGAGGCCATAGTCTTTCCAAGATCCTTCAGATACCATTTTAGCATATAGGTCTAATATAATTTTTAGTTCTTTTTTTTCAAAAAAATACCTTTGGTTTTGTTCTTTATTTGAATTATTTACTACTAATTTTAAATTACTCATTTAATTTGTGTTTATTAATCAAACCAACTTGTGATGCTGTAAAGATGAATGTA
The DNA here is from genome assembly GCA_902542235.1 of uncultured Pelagibacteraceae bacterium. GTDB lineage: Bacteria > Pseudomonadota > Alphaproteobacteria > Pelagibacterales > Pelagibacteraceae > Pelagibacter. Next base: position 85,590 of record CACBTT010000003.1, on the reverse strand, counting down.
ATTGGTAGCATTCCCCAAACTTTAAAGTTAACCCAAAATTCTTCTGTTTGAGTTCTCCAAACAATTTCATTTAATATAGCTAAAAAAATAAAAAAATAAGTCCATCTGTTATTCAAAATTTTCCAACCTTCATCAGACATTGGCAGTGTTTTTCCAAGTATTAATTTTAAAACTGGTTCATTGGTGAAGTATTTTCCAAAGAATAAAGCTAAGGCAAATAAAATATTTATAATAGTGGGTTTCATATAAATAAAAATTGGATTATCAAAATAAATTGTTAAACCTCCAAATAGAGTAATTAAAATTCCTCCTAACAAAGGAACCATCGGAACTTTTTTTTCCAGTATCCAAACCAATAGAACAGAAATTATTGTTGCGACAATTAGAGGTGGTATTGCAACTTTTAAATTTTTATCACTGTTATAATAAAAGAAGAAAAAAATAGCTAAAGGCCCAACGTCTGTAATGAATTTTAGAAGTGATTTATTCACTGCTACATATTAACAGATTAATAAAACATTTATATTTTTTTTATTGATTTTTTTCATCAAATATCCATATTTAATATCGTGAGTACTCAAAAAGCTAAATTTTCAATTGGAGACGTTGTAAAACATAGACACTTCGATTTTAGAGGTGTGATTTACGATGTTGACTTTGAATTTAATAACTCAGAAGAGTGGTATCAATCGATTCCAAAAAACGTGAGACCTAGAAAGGATCAGCCATTTTATCATTTACTAGCAGAGAACGACGAAATTACTTACGAGGCTTATGTGTCTGAGCAAAATCTATTATTTGATGACTCTGAAGAGCCTATAAAACACCCTCTAATTAATGAAATTTTTTCAGGTAAGCGTGGATCAAGCTACTTCAAGCCTTCAAATTAACCAATAGTCAATATTTAAACACAATTGTCACAAATCTCCGTCATATCTATTTGTTATAAAATATTTAATTTGATCAAGAGTACTGTTTTTCCTCTATCTCCCTCTGTACTCTTGGTCAGAAACTTTTGAACAATTTTAATCTAAAATAAATATGTTATAAAAAATTATGATTAATTATTTCAATCCAAATAATATTTTAAGGATAATTAATAAAACACAAAAGTTTGTATTTGCTCTATTTATAATTGTATTGCTACTTGGATTAGTTGAAGCTTTAATTCTTTCTCCCGAGGATTATAAGCAGAGCGACTCAGTTAGAATTATGTATGTTCACGTTCCATCAGCTTGGATATCGCTTGGAATATTTTCAGTTATTTCCATTCTTTCTTTTGGAGTTTTTGTTTTTAAAAATAAAAATTTCTCTTTAATAACAAAAAGTTTAGCACCTTCTGGTTTTGTTTTTAGCATAATAGCTTTAGTTACAGGATCAATTTGGGGAAAACCAACCTGGGGAACTTGGTGGGCCTGGGATGCAAGAATAACTTCAATGCTCTTACTATCGATTTTTTATTTATTGTTTATTATTTCTTGGAAGATAACTACAGATACTAGTAAAGCAGAAAAAATTAGCTCAATAATAGCAATTATTGGTCTTATAAATATTCCAGTAATAAAATTCTCAGTGGAATGGTGGAATACTTTACACCAACCTGCTTCAGTAAAAATCTTGGAAGAAACAACAATTCATTCTTCAATGTTGATACCATTAGCTATAATGACTGCGGCATTTGCTCTATTTTCACTTTTGATATTTTTAATGAAATATAATACAGAACTGTTAAAGATTAAAAATAAAGGTCTTAATAGATTATGATTAGTGAATTACTAAATATGAATGGATACGGTGTATATGTTTGGTCATCATTTATATTCACTCTACTTTCTTTTAGTTTCTTGTATGTGGTAGTAAAATTAAATTTAATTAAAGAGAAAAAGAAATTTGAGGAAAATTATAAATCACTAGATGAAAAGAAACTTGCATCAGTAGCTAAGCAAAAAACGTACAGAGAAATATTAGCAAACACTTCTACATCTAAAGTTTAACTAAAATTCACATGTACGGAAAAAAAGTTAAATTTAGAGCCCTTTTTATTTTTTTAATTTTAATTTCATTAGTTCTTACAATTTTTTTGGTGGTTAAATCTCTTGAGGAAAACGTAGTATATTTTAAGTCTCCAACAGACATTAAAAACCTTAATAAAATCAAAAATGCTCAAAAAATTAGAGTTGGTGGAATGGTGAAAAAAAATTCTATTAAAATAAATGATAAAGAAATTTTCTTCGTAATTACAGATTTCAAAAATGAATTATTAGTCAACTTTAATGGATCTGTACCTAATTTGTTTGAAGAGGGTAAGGGTGTAGTTGCTGAAGGTTTCTTAAAAGATAAAAGTTTTCTAAATGCTGACAAGATTTTAGCAAAACATGATGAAAATTATATGCCTCCCGAAGTCAGCGAAGCTATGAAAAACAATTAATTTGTATGTCTAATTATTTAGGAAATTATTCTTTATATATTGCTTTAATTGCATCTGTTTATTTAATTTTTAAGTCATACTTGGATGCAAATTCAGAAAATAAATATTTAGATAAAAACTTTATTTTAATTACTTCAATACAAACTATAATGATTATGGTAAGTTTTTTTAGTCTAGTTGCAGCTTTTGTAATTTCAGATTTTAGTAATGAAACTGTTTTCAACAATTCTCATACTTTAAAACCTTTATTTTATAAAGTATCAGGCACATGGGGAAATCACGAGGGAAGTTTATTGTTGTGGTTATTAGTTCTTTCAATTTTTCTATTTATTTTTTTATTAAATTCAAGATCACAAGATACTAAATACAAACTTTTAACGATACTATTTCAACAAATTATTATTTCAGGTTTTCTAGTTTTTATTTTATTAACTTCCAACCCATTCAAAATGCTATATCCAATTCCTAGCGAGGGATTAGGTTTGAACCCTATTTTACAAGACCCTGCTTTAGCTATTCATCCTCCAATTTTATATTTAGGTTATGTTGGAACATCTATTATCTTTTCAGCTTCACTTGCCTCAATGATTAGTGGAAATATTGGAGATAAGTGGGCAAGGCATATTAAAAAATGGGTTTTGGTATCTTGGGTATTTTTAACGATTGGTATTTTGCTAGGATCTATATGGGCATATTATGAGCTGGGCTGGGGAGGTTTTTGGTTTTGGGATCCTGTAGAAAATGTTTCATTAATGCCATGGTTTTGCTTAACAGCACTCCTGCATACGGTAATTGTATTACAGAAAAGAAATTCGTTTAAAGAGTGGACTATCATTTTGTCAATTACAACTTTTTCACTGAGTATGAGTGGTACTTTTCTTGTTAGGTCTGGAATTTTAAATTCAATTCATACTTTTGCAAACGATCCATCAAGAGGGTTATTTATATTAAGTTTTCTCTTTATCCTAATATTGATGTCTATATTAATTTTCTTTTTTAATCAGAATAAAATATCAAACACAGCCAAAGAGAATTTTATTTTAAGTAAAGAGACTGCAATATTAGTGAATAACTGGTTTATGATGTTTTTTTTATCTGTTGTTCTTGTTGGTACAATTTATCCAATTTTTCTTGAAGTTTTAAATGGTTCAAAAATTTCTGTTGGTCCACCTTTTTATCATAATCTTTTAATACCTTTCTTAATTCCTTTTTTAATATTCATGAGCTTTGGCCCAAGTTTGAAATGGATCAAAGATAAATTAAAAAAGTTTAACTATAATATTTTAATTATTTTTTTTGTTTCACTACTTATTTCGTTTGTCATTTTAACAAAAACAGAAAATTCATTTTTGTTATCTATTCCTCTAATAGTTTTGAGCATTTATCTTTTATTAGTAACAATTAAGGATTTTTTTGTTAGTAGATCCTCGATTAGCCAAAAAATTTCACATTTTGGTTTTAGTTTATTAATTACAAGTATCTTATTGAATGGTCTTTTTTCTAATGAATTCAATTCAAATATGAAAGTAGGAGATGAAAGAATATTCAATGACAAAGTTGTAAAATTAAAAGAAGTCAATGTTACAGATGTGGACAATTATAAATCTCTTAAAGCTAGTTTTGAAGTTACAAATAAAAATTCCTCTTTTGCTTTATACCCAGAAGTTAGGATTTACAAGCAGCCTTTAACTATTACGAGTGAAGCAGATATTAAGACAACATTATTTTCAGATAATTTTTTAGTATTTAATATTCTAAAAGACGATGGTTATTATAACGTAAGATATCAATATAAACCCTTAATGATTTGGATATGGATCTCAACTATATTTATTGGTTTTGGTGGTTTATTAAGTGTTATTAGAAAAAATGAGCAAAAATATTAAATTTTTAGGATTACTACTAACATTAATAATAATTTTTATAATCTTGCTCAAGGGATTGAACGTATCGAAAGATTACTCTAACAAGAAATTAAAAAGTAAAATAGATTTTTCACTTAATGCAAAAAAACTATTTTCTGATGAAATAATTAATATTTCAGATTTATTTGATAAAAATAGTCCTTCAGTAGTAAATATTTGGGCATCTTGGTGTGCACCATGTAGAGAAGAGCATCAGTTTTTAATGAAATTAAAAGATATGAACATAAATATAATTGGAATTAATTATAAAGATAGTCCAAAAAATGCGAAAAATTTTTTAAGCTCACTTGGAAATCCTTATTCAGAGGTAATTACCGATAATGATGGAACAAAATCAATAGAATTTGGAGCTATTGGTGTTCCTGAAACTTTTATTATAAGCGGCAAAACAAATGAGATAATAAAAAAGTATATTGGTCCATTGACGAGCGAAAATTTAATAGAAATAAAAAATTTATTAAAAAAAAATGTTTAAAATTTTAAAATTAATATTGCTGTTATATTTTAGTTTTAATTTTTCCTATGCTAATGAGATAAATACTAAAGTAGATAAAATTACAAAAAACTTAAGGTGTTTGATATGTCAAGGTCAATCTGTTTACGACTCTCAGTCCGATTTTGCTATTAGTATGAAGCTTGTTGTAAAAAATAAGATCGATGAAGGTAAAGAAGATGAAGAAATATATGATTATTTAAAAAATAAATACGGAGAATGGATTGTCTATGAACCAGAATTAAACCGAAATACATTTTTACTCTGGTCAATACCTTTGATTTTGTTTGCTTTTGGCGGCCTTTTAATTATTAGAAAAGTATCTATAAAGTAGCATGGATTTTTAATATGAAGATTTTAATTAAAACTTTAATAATTTCATTTCTTACTGTCACATTTTCTAATGCAGAAAATAAATGGAGTTTTTACACTGGCATGTTCGATTTCAGCGATGATGGTAAGAGAGCAAATCTATTTGGTGCCGAATATATAAATTTTAATGCTAGCAAAGATATTTTCTTAGGAAATGTTCAGCCTGTAACAGGTGCAATGATAACGGCTGATGATGCATTATATATTTATACAGGTTATCAATTAAATCAAAAATCTAATTCAACTACTTTCTCTCCTAGTTTTGCAATTGGATATTACGACGAAGGTGATGGCAAGGATTTAGGTCACGAAATTGAATTTAAGACACAAATACAGATATTATTTGATATTTCATCTAATTCTGAATTGGGTATTTCTTATAATCATATTTCTAATGCGAGTCTTGGAGATAAAAATCCTGGGGCAAATAGTTATATGTTTAATTTTACAAAAAAATTTTAACTTAAGATATGAGATTAAAAGATTGTCATAACTTTTATGACTTTAGAAAATTGGCAAAACAAAAGCTTCCTTCACCAATATTTCATTATATTGATGGGGCTGCGGATGATGAAATAACTTATGCAAGAAATAGTAGTGCATTTAATGACGTTGACTTAGTACCAAATGTCTTAAGAGGTGTTGAAAATGTTGATCTGTCTACAACTATTTTTGGAAAAAAATTAGATTTGCCTTTTTATTGTTCTCCAACAGCTCTGCAAAGGTTATTCCATTACGAAGGAGAAAGAGCGGTTGGAAAAGCTGCAAAGAAGTTTAACACGATGTTTGGTGTTTCGGCATTGGCTACAGTTAGTGTTGAGGAAATTTCATCTTTAATAGACACACCAAAAATGTTTCAGTTTTATTTCCATAAAGACAGAGGATTAAATGACTCTTGTTTAGAACGAGCAAAAGCAGCAAAATTTGATGTTATGGCTTTAACTGTTGATACGATAACAGGAGGAAATCGTGAAAGAGATTTAAGAACTGGATTTACATCACCTCCAAAATTAACACTTTCGAGTTTGTTTAGTTTTGCCACAAAACCAATGTGGGGAATAAATTATTTAACTAAAGGAAAATTTGAACTACCACATCTCCAAGATTTTGTTAAAGAAGGCACTGACACAAATACTTCAATTGGTAATTATTTTTCTACTATGTTGGATCAATCTATGAACTGGGACGACGCTGAAAAATTGTGCTCTCAGTGGGGTGGCCATTTTGCGCTTAAGGGAGTTATGAGTGTTGAAGATGCTAAAAGAGCGGTTGATATCGGATGTACTGGTATAATGGTATCAAATCATGGAGGAAGACAACTTGATGGATCTAGATCACCTTTCGATCAATTAGCTGAAATTGTTGATGCAGTTGGTGATAAGTTAGATGTTATTTGTGAAGGTGGATTTCAAAGAGGAACTCATATGTTAAAAGCTTTATCTATGGGTGCAAAAGCATGTGCTGGTGGAAGATTATATCTTTATGCTTTAGCTGCAGCAGGTCAAGAAGGTGTTGAGAGAGCACTCAACTTATATAAAACTGAATTAGTAAGAGACATGAAATTAATGGGCTGCACAAAGATCAGTGATCTTAATAGAAATAATTTAAGATTCCGAAATGCATGAGCTTAAAGAATTGTTATAATTTTGAAGATTTTAGAAAGCTAGCCAAAAAAAAACTTCCAGCTCCAATTTTTCATTACATTGATGGTGGTGCAGATGATGAAACCACTTTAAAAAGAAATACAAATTCATTTGATGATTGTGACTTAATCCCTAATATTCTTAGAAGCGTAGGAGAACCAGATATATCAACCACAGTTTTTGGTAGAAAAATAGATATGCCAATTTTTTTATCACCTACTGCTATGCAAAGTTTATATCATCCTGATGGAGATAAAGCTTCAGCTAGAGCTGCAGAAAAATTCGGTACAATGTATAGCATGTCAACAATGGCTTCATTTTCGATTGAAGAAATTGCTAACATATCAAGTGGACCAAAATTATTTCAACTTTATATCCATAAAGATAAATCATTTACTGATGATTTAATTGATAGGTGTAAAAGAGCAAACTTTGACGGTTTATGCTTAACTGTTGATACTTTGGTTGCGGGAAATAGAGAAAGAGATCATAGAACTGGTTTTACAACTCCTCCTAAATTCACATTAGAAAGTATAATGAATTTCGCGATGAGACCAGGATGGTTATTCAGATATTTTACGAATAAGAAATTTGAACTTGCAAATATTAAACACAAAACTGACAAGGGAACTAACATTACAAAATCCGTAATAGACTATGTTAATGAACAGTATGATCCACAAATGAATTGGGAAGATGCAGAATACTGTATAAAAAAGTGGGACGGACCTTTTGCCTTGAAGGGTGTAATGTCTGTAGAGGATGCAAAGAGAGCAGTTGATATTGGTTGTACAGCAATAATAATATCAAATCATGGAGGAAGACAACTTGATGGATCTAGAACTCCTTTTGATCAACTAAAGGCTATTTCAGATGCTGTGGGTGACAAACTCGAGATAATTTTAGATGGAGGTGTTAGACGGGGAACTCATGTTCTCAAGGCTTTAGCTGCAGGTGCTACTGCTTGTAGTTTTGGTAAAGCTTTTTTGTTCAGTTTAGGAGCAGGTGGTCAGCAAGGAGTAGAGAGGCTGCTTCAAAATATGCACGATGAAATTAGAAGAAATATGATCCTTATGGGCTGCAAAAGTGTAAAAGAGTTAGATAGATCAAAGATAATTTACCGAAATTAAATATTTTTTATAAATAATTTTTATTATTATTTTCACTTTAAATAAATAGACATGAAGTTGCTTTTCAGTTAGTTTGTCGACGAAAAATTATGATTGAATTAGCAAAAGCATTAGATCGTTTAGGAACTGAAAGTGCATTTTCTGTTCTAGCAGAAGCAAAAAAATTAGAAGCACAAGGCAAACCTATGATTCATTTAGGTCTAGGACAACCTGACTTTAAAACTCCAAAACATGTTGTTGAAGCTGCAAAAAAAGCTCTAGATGATGGTCATCATGGTTATGTTTTATCAAATGGAATTCCAGAATGTCGAGAAGCTGTCGCGAGATGGGTCAAGAGACTTTACAAAGCTGATATTGATCCAAATAGAGTTTTAATAATGCCAGGTGGTAAACCTACCATGTATTATGCAATCACTTGTTATGGTGAACCAGGTGTTGAAATTATTCATCCTACTCCAGCTTTTCCAATTTATGAGTCAATGATTAACTACTCTGGAGCAAAAGCTGTTCCATATGATTTAACTGAGGATAAAGATTTAAAATTTGATCCAGACAAAATTCTGTCTTTAATAACTGACAAAACTAGACTTTTAATTCTAATAAATCCAAACAACCCAACTGGAAGCTTTGTTGAAAAACCTGCAATTGACTACTTAGCAAAAGAATTAGAAAAACATCCGCAGGTCACAATTTTAAGTGATGAAATTTATAGTAGACAAATTTTTGATTATAAAGAAATGCCGACTTTCTTTAACTATCCTAACTTGAGAGACAGATTAATTGTTCTTGAGGGTTGGAGTAAAGCATATTCTATGACTGGATGGAGACTTGGTTGGAGTTATTGGCCAGAGCATTTGGTTGAACATGTAAACAAACTTTTGATTAACAGTGTATCATGTGTAAATGCAGCAGCCCAATATGCTGGTATAGCTGCATTAGATGGTCCTGAAGACTCAATTAAAGACATGTTAGATAAATTTACATTAAGAAGAAATTTAATTCACAAAGGATTAAATGATTTACCAGGAGTTGAGTGTAGTTTGCCGGGAGGAGCTTTCTATGCTTTCCCGAATATAAAAGGGACTGGTATGAATGGATCTGAGTTTTGCAAAAAAGCTATGCATGAAGCTGGAGTTGCGATTGTTCCTGGCACTGCGTTTGGTAAAACTTGTAATGATTACGTTAGATTTAGTTTTGCAGCATCTAGAGATAATATAATGCAAGCCTTAGAAAATATAGGCAAGATGCTTTCTAAATAAACTGTATTTTTAATTAATATTTTTGTATTATTAAAGAATGAACGAAACTGTACAAGCAGAATTAAAAAAAATATTTAACGGAAGATTTTCCACATCCGAGTCTACTCGTGCAAATTATGCAAGAGGAGAAGATACCTATAATCCAATATTATCGAAGGCAGTTGTATTTCCAGAAACTAATGAAGAAGTTTCAAAAATTCTAAAAATTTGTAACGAGCATAAAATTCCTGTGGTTCCATTTGGAACAGGCACATCTCTTGAAGGTCATGTTGTTGGAAATCAAAATGGTATTACAATTTCTTTAGAAAAAATGAATAAAGTTTTAAGTGTAAATGCCGAGGATTTTGACTGCAGAGTGCAAGCAAATGTAACAAGAAAACAATTAAATGAATACTTAAGAGAAGACGGGGTATTTTTTCCAATAGATCCTGGTGCGGATGCTGCACTCGGTGGAATGGCATCTACTTCAGCTTCAGGAACTATGGCAGTTAAATATGGAACAATGAGAACAGTTATTTCTGGTTTAACAGTTGTTTTACCTAATGGAGATATAATTAAAACTGGTGCAAGAACTAAAAAAACTTCTGCGGGATATAACTTAACTAATTTGTTTATTGGATCTGAGGGAACTTTAGGAATTATTACAGAAGTTCAATTAAGATTATCACCAATACCTGAGAGCATAATGAGTGCAGTTTGCTATTTTCCAGATTTAGACTCAGCAGTAAAAACTGCGCAAGAAGTTATTCAGTATGGTGTTCCAATTGCAAGAATTGAAATGTTAAACAAAGATCAAATGGAAATTAGCATTAAATATTCAAACTTAGAAAACATCAAAGCATCACCAACTTTATTCTTTGAATTTCATGGCAGTGAGCTATCGAATAACGAGTCAATTAAAGTTGTTGAAGAATTATCAAAAAATAATGGCGGAAGTGATTTTCAATGGGCATCTTCTCCCGAAGAACAAAAAATACTGTGGAAAGCAAGACATGACGTTTACTATTCAGTAAAAGCTTTAGGTCATGATATGAAAGTTTACTCTACAGATGTTTGTGTACCAATTTCAAAGTTAGTAGAGTGTATTTCGTGGGCAGAAAAAGAAGTTAAAAAGTTAGGTCTAACTGCACCGATGGTTGGTCATGTTGGAGATGGAAATTTTCACTCCATAATATTGTATGATCCTGACGATGAAGAGAAACAAAAAAAAATTAGACAATACAGCGATGATCTAATTAATAAAGCTTTAGAGCTAGAGGGAACAATTACAGGAGAACATGGAATTGGTCTTCAAAAAAAACATTACTTATTAAGAGAGCACCCAGATAATTTACCAGTGATGAAAGCTATTAAAAGAAGTATCGATGTAAACAATATCATGAATCCTGGTAAGGTTTTTGATCTAAATTAATCTAAAAATAAAATGAAAAAAATTTTAATCACGAGAAGGCTTTTAAGATCTTGTGAGGATAAAGCTAAAGAATTATTTGATGCTAACTTAAATTTAAATGATGAACTCTACTCTCAAAAGAAGTTAATAGAGATGAGTGCAGGCTGTGATGGTATTTTATCAGCTCTAACAGATAAGCTTGATGCAGAAACAATTAATCAATTACCTGATAGTGTTAAAATTATATCAAATTTTGCAGTAGGTTTTGGAAATATAGATTTAGAAGCCGCAAAGAAAAGAGCGATAGCAGTTACGAATACTCCGGATGTTTTAACCGATGCAACAGCTGAAATAGGAATGCTGTTAATATTAGGTGCTTGTAGACGAGCTGCTGAAGGTATCGAAAGTGCTAGAGACGGTGGATGGAAGTGGTCTGCAGATTACTTAATTGGAAAGCAATTAACAGGGGCCAGATTAGGAATACTTGGCATGGGAAGAATTGGACAAAAAATCGCTAAGGTTGCTAAATCTTTAGGAATGATCATTCATTATCATAATAGATCTAAGTTAAGTGAAGACAAAGAAAACGGAGCAACTTACCATAATAATTTAAAAGACTTACTTTCAGTATCAGATGTATTGTCAGTTTGTTGTCCAGCCTCAAAAGAAACAGTTAATATGATCAATAAAGATACAATTGAATATTTGCCTAAAGGAGCAATTGTTACAAACGTTGCAAGAGGAGATATAATTGAAGATGAAGCTTTAATAGATGCCTTAGAAAGAAGAAAAGTTTATGCAGTTGGGTTAGATGTTTACAAAAATGAACCAAATTTAAATCCAGGATATCTTAAACATAAAAGCGCTTTTATTCTTCCCCACTTAGGTAGCGCAACAAAAGAAACTAGAACTGCAATGGCTAATTTAGCTATAGATAATATGGATGAGTTTTTTAAAACAGGCGGATGCAAAAACAAAGTTAATTAACAATCTCAAGTTGTAATTGGTAATTAAAATTATTCTAACTTTCTAGACATATTTTTTATTTCAATTTAAAATTTATTTATAAAAAATAAATTTAGAGAGGAAAATAATGAAAGCACAGGTTTTGCATAAGTACGACCCAGAAATGAAAGAGGGAACTTGGGTCACAAATCAAGAAATGCCTGATCCAAAAATAGAAAAAGCTTCTGATGTAATAGTTAAAATTGGTGCAGCTGGTGTTTGTAGAACTGATCTACACATAATTGAAGGAGTTTGGAAACATATACAAGATCCAGACGGAAAACTACTTCCTTGCGTTATGGGTCACGAAAATGCTGGTTGGATAGAAGATGTTGGAAAAGACGTTACAGAATTTAAAAAAGGAGATCCAGTAATATTGCACCCGCTTATATCTGGAACAGATGGAACGTGTCTTGACTGTAGACGAGGTAATGACATGCATGCCGCCGCTGGAGCTTTCCCAGGGTTAAGTATTAAAGAAGGTGGATATTCAGAACTTTTAAAAACAAGTGTGAGGAATTTAATTAAATTGCCAACAGTGTTGGCACCGAAAGATGTTGCTCCATTTTCTGATGCTGGTTTAACAGCTTATAGAGTTGTGAAAAAAGCTACTAGGCATTTACTTCCTGGTCAAAGTTGTACAATCATTGGCGCTGGAGGTTTAGGACATATTGCCATTCAATGTTTAAAAGCAATGTGTGCAGCAGATATAATTATTGTAGAGAAATCAGAAAAAGCTCTTAAACATGCAATGGAGCTAGGTGGAGATCATGGAGTTTTGATTGATGGAAACGAAATTGAAAAAGTCCAAGAGTTAACTAAGGGAAAAGGTTCTGAGGCTGTAATAGATTTTGTTGGTGAAAAAGGATCGACTGCAATGGGAATTCAAATGACTTCAAATGGAGGGTTTTATTACATCGTGGGCTATGGAGAAGAAATTAAATCTTTAGCCGTAGATTTAATAATATCTGAAAAAACAATAGTCGGAAATTTAGTAGGAACGTGGTCTGAATTATACGAACTCATGGAATTAGCTGATAGAGGAAAAGTCAAGCTATCTATGCAGGAATATAAATTAGATGATGCTAACAAGGCGCTACATGATCTTAATGACGGAAAAGTCAAAGGTCGTGCAGTGTTAGTTCCATAATTAACAACAAAGAGAGGAAAAAAGATGAAGACAATAAAAACTTGCGTGACCGCTCTAATATCAGCTTTGTTGGTATTTAGTCCTGTCGCGTATGCTGATAAGTGGAGTGATCAGTTTCCACATATCAAAGCAACTGGGGATATTCCTGGTGATTGTTCTTACGAGTCTATGTCTAAAAAAAACTATAAAGGCAAGACACTTAAGATTAATACACATGCTGTACCAGTCATGGGAGAGCCAACAGCTCTACATGCTGAGCAGTTCGCTAAACTTACTGGAGCAAAAGTTGATGTTACTCATACACCAGCGGGTGACTTATATGCGAAAGCAATGGTACCATTTCAAGCTGGACAAGCTCCATATGACATCGTTTTTGGATTTTCAAACTTCATTAACGATTGGAGAAGATACTTAGAGCCAGTTCCAAAGAAATACGTTGAGATGAAACAAATGAAAGACGTTACTCCATCGCACATTGGTGTAGCATCTTGGGATGGTGTTATGTATCAGTTTCCGGTTGATGGAGACAGACATTATCTAAAATATAGAAAAGATGTAATTGATAATCCTGAGTACCAAAAACAATATAAGGAAGCTACTGGTAAAGAGTTAAAGGTACCAACAACTTGGAAAGAATATGGAGAAATGGCCGCTTATTTCAATGGATGGGATTGGGATGGTGATGGCGAGAAAGAATATGGATCAGCAGAAGTTATGAAAAAAGACGACCTAATGTATGCTGCTTTCTATTCAAGATCTGCTGCTTACTCTAAAAATCCAAAAACACCAGGTGGTTTTTTCTTTGATTTAGAAACTATGAAACCACTAATTAACAATCCAGGTTTTGTTGAAGCATTAACAGATTGGGTTGCGGCAACCAAATATGTTCCACCAGGAGGAATAAATTTTGGTTTAGGTGATGAAATTGGATCATTTGGTGGAGGACAAACTTTGTTTAGTTTTTCATGGGATGATGCATTTGTTGCTGCTATGCAACCAGATAGTCCAATAAACAATAAAGTTGGTGCTGCACAGTTACCAGGAGCTACAAAAGTTTGGAACAGAAAAACTAACTCTTGGGATGAAGGCTTTAACCAAGCTCCTTTCTTCGTATGGGGATGGGCAGTTGGAGTAGCTAAGAAAAGTAAAGAGAAAGAAATGGCTTTCGATTACCTATGTTTCTTTGCTAACGAAGCTAACCACCAAGCAGATATTGGAATTGGTAGATTTGGTGTAAACCCATTTAGAAATGATGACTTTAAAGTTGATGTATGGACACAAATTGGTTGGGATAAAGATATTGCTCAATCATATGTTGATACTCTTGCACAAATGGAACAAAGTAAAAATAGAGTATTTCCATTAAGAGTTCCTGGAACTTTTGAGTTTAATGCTGCATTGGCTACTGCTGCTGCAAAAGCATTAGCTGGTCAATTATCTCCTCAAGCTGCTTTAGACGAAGCTGCTAAACAGTGGGAAGATATACTTAACAGAGTAGGAAAAGATAACGTAAGAAAAGCCTACGCTGTTGGTGTAGCAATGGAAGATAATAAGCAATAATTTTATAAAACTTGTGGCCGTTTTTTAACGGCCACATTTTAAAATAATCCAAAAAAAATTATGAATTTTAAACACAAGTTTGTTTTTTTATTCCCAGGATTGTTTGTACTTATTGGAATTTTAATTTTTCCAATTATTTTTACTATTAGATTAAGTCTTTCTGGATGGAATAGTTATACACCAGAAATGAACTTCATAGGTATCACGAATTATATAAGGTTATTTACTGATGACCCGAGGTTTTGGGAGTCTTTTTTTAGGCTAAGTTTTTTATCGGTAACCACAGTTATTCTTCAATATGTTATCGGATTTGCACTAGCGATGATGGTTTGGAGAGAAATAAAATTTAAAAGATTTTTTAGAGTAATTTTTCTCGTACCAATGATGACAACTCCAGTAATAATGACAGTTATTTGGAGAACATTTTTTCATGAGTCACTAGGTCCTGTAAATGATTTGTTAGGTGGATTAGGAGTAAAACCAATTTTGTGGTTGAGTGATCCAGTTATTGCAAAGTTTACTGTTATAATTGTTGAGGTTTGGCAATGGACACCATTTATGTTTTTACTATTACTCGCTGGACTTTTGTCACTTCCAAAAGAACCCTTTTTGGCAGCCGCTATAGATGGAGCAAGTCCATTTAGAAAATTTGTTTATGTAACTTTTCCTTTGATGGCTCCAATATCAATTGGAGCAATAATTATAAGACTTATCGAGGCTTCAAAAATAATGGATACAGTATTTGTTTTGACTTCAGGAGGACCAGGTACTGCAACTGAGACCTCAAGTTTTTATATTTATATTAAAGGATTAAGAGAATTTCAGATGGGTTATGCAGCAACCTTATCTTTCACTTATCTTGTAATAATGATTATCAGTTTAACGATAATAGCTAAAGTTTTAACCAAACTAATGATCAAAGAATAAATATGAGCAAACTTTACACTTTTCTTAAATATTTCTTTATTACATTTTGGACTGTATTTGTTGTTGCACCATTTCTGTGGGCTGTATCAACATCTTTTAAAGACTTCCAATCTGTAAATAGTAAAGTAACTTATATTCCTTGGTTAGATTTCGAACCAACATTGGAGGGTTGGAGAGTTTTAATTAAGTCTCCTGCGAAAGGTGGAGTAGATATTGTTGAGCCCTATTTTAATAGTATTTTTGTAACTTGTACTGCTAGTTTAATAAGTATTGTTCTTGGAACACTTGCTGCTTATGCACTATCAAGATTTACTTTTAAAGCTGGATTTGTAAGAAACAACGATATTACTTTTTTCTTCATTTCACAAAGAATCATGCCTCCAATTGTATTATCAATTCCTTTCTTTATTTTTCTAAGCACAATAGGATTGCTTGATAGTTTATTAGGTCTAGTAGTTGTATACATCGTTTTATTAATGCCAATTGCTGTTTGGATTATGGTAGATTTTTTTAATAGAGTTCCAAAAGAATTAGATGAGACTGCATTAATTGATGGGTGTAATCCTTATCAAGCTTTCTATAAAGTTGTTTTACCAAATTCAATACCTGGTTTAATTGTTGCAGGAATGTTTTGTATTATTTTTGGGTGGATAGATTTCTTTTTTGCATTTATTTTGACATTTACTGAAGTACAATTGTTACCTGTAAAAGTCGTTGCACTTAATTCATCAATAACACCATGGTGGAGCCTCTCTGCATCTGCTTTGGTATCAGTTGCACCATTAATAATCGTTGCATTTATAGTTGAGAGATATCTATCAAAAGGAAATTTATCAGGAGCATTAAAATAATGAATTTAATTGGAGAAAAAATTTCTTATAAACCTGATGAGCAATTTCATTTAAACGATGTCTCGTTTAATTTTAAAAAAGGTAACTTGTATACCATTTTAGGCAGAACTTTATCTGGCAAAACGACTCTTTTAAAAACAATTGCAGGATTATTAAATCCAGATCAAGGCTCAATTTCTTTTGAGGAAAAAGACTTTATTAAAATCCCAGTTTGGGAAAGAAATGTTGCTATGGTCTATCAACAATTTATTAATTACCCTCATTTAAATGTTTATGAAAACATAACTTTTCCATTAGAACAAAGAAAATTAAGTCCTGAGCAAATAAAAAAAGATGTAGATGAAGCTCTAAAAACTGTTGGATTAGTTGGATTTGAAAATAGAAAAATTCAGGAATTATCTGGCGGACAGCAACAAAGGGTTGCACTTGCAAGATCACTTGCAAAAAAAGCAAAAATTTTGTTGCTAGACGAACCGTTAGTCAATTTAGATTACAAACTTAGAGAACAATTAAGAGAAGAATTTAAAAGAATTTTCTCAGAAGGACTGTCCCAAGATACAATTTTAATTTACTCAACAACAGATCCTCAAGAAGTAATGGAACTAAATGGAGAAGTAATTGTTTTAGATGAAGGGAAGGTATTACAAAAAGGGCCTGCCAAAGAGATTTTTGAAAATCCATCTAATTTAAAAGTTGCAGAAATATCAAATGATCCACCAATGAATGTTTTAAAGGGATCAAAAAATTCAAAAAATCTGAATTTTGAGAATATTTCTTTAGAAATTCCAAATCATTTTAAGAATTTAGAAGATAAAGATTATAATTTTGGAATTAGAGCTTCAGAAATTAAACTTGATGAAAATGGTGAAGAATTTGAGATAGAATTAGCAGAAATTAGTGGGTCAGAAACATTACTCCACCTAAAAAGAGGAAACTCAAAAATAATTGCTTTAATCGAGGAAGTAATGAATTTTAAAATACATGAGAAAGTAAAAATAAATTTTAATGCAAATAAGTTTTATGCTTTTGGAGAAGATGAAAAATTAGTTTCATCGCCATATGGAGGAACAAATGGCTAAAATTGATTTATCTAATATTTCTCACACTTATAATCCTCTGGATCCAAAACCAACATATGCCCTTAATCCGTTTTCAATGACTTGGGAAAATGGCAAGCGGTATGCAATTTTGGGACCTTCTGGGTGTGGAAAAACTACAATGTTAAACATTGTTTCTGGATTAGTGAGACCATCAAAAGGTGAAATATTATTCGATGAAATACCTGTAACCGATTTAAAAACAGAAGATAGAAATATTGCCCAGGTTTTCCAATTCCCAGTAATTTACAATACAATGACAGTTTATGATAATTTAGCGTTCCCACTAAGATGTAGGGAATTTACAAAAGAAAAAATTGAAGAAAGGGTAAAATCAGTTTCAGATACTTTAAATTTATCTTCATTTTTAAACTCACCAGCAAGAAAATTAACGGCTGATCAAAAACAACTTATCTCTTTAGGCAGAGGTTTAGTTCGAGAAGACGTTGCTGCTGTTTTAATGGACGAACCTCTTACAGTTATAGACCCAGATTTAAAATTTAGACTTCGAAGAAACTTAAAAGAAATCAATGAACAATATAAAACAACATTGGTTTATGTAACTCATGATCAAAACGAAGCTATGACTTTTGCCGAAAATATAATTGTTATGGATCAAGGTGAAATCGTGCAAGTTGGATTGCCAAAAGATTTATTTGAAAAACCTAAAACAACTTTTGTCGGGTATTTTATTGGCTCTCCTGCGATGAATATTTTTCATTCAACTGTATCCTCTGATCATGAAGTAAAAATTAATGATACCACTATTAAGACAAATTCAAATTTAGGTAATTTAAAAGATAAAAATGTTAAACTGGGAATTAGATCCGAGTTCATAGAATTGGCTGAAAAAGAAAAAAGTAATACAGTTAAAATTAAACTCACAAGAGTTGAGGACTTTGGTAATTTTAAGCTACTTACAGGAAAAATGGGTGATTTAGTGATTAAGTCAAAAGTAGAAAGAGAAAAACCCATTCCAGACGGAGAATTAAATTTATATTTTCCACCAGAGAAATGTTGCGTTTATTCTGATGAAAAATTAGTTTAAGAGATAAATGAAACTCCTAAATTTATCAGCACAACAACTTTTAAAAAAACTTAAAAATAAACAATTAACTTCCGTTGAACTTTGTAAAGCATATATCAATCAAAAAAAAAAATATGATAAGAATATTCAAGCTTGGGAATATTTTAATGAAAAAAAACTCCTAAGTGATGCAAAAAAATCTGATAATCAAAGAAAAAAATTAAAATCTTTAGGGGTTTTGCATGGTCTACCAGTAGCACTTAAAGATATTATCTCAACATCTGAAATGCCAACAAGATATGGTGCAAGAATAAAATTAAAAAAAAAGAATAATTCAGATGCTAAAATTGTTGAGCTCTTAAAAAAGGCTGGAGCAATAATTATGGGTAAAACTGTAACTTGTGAATTAGCTTTCTTATCGCCATCAAAAACTAAAAACCCACATGATTATTCAAGAACACCAGGAGGTTCATCTAGTGGCTCTGCAGCTGTTATTGCATCTGATATGGCACCATTATCAATTGGAACTCAAACGGGTGGATCTGTAATCAGGCCAGCCTCTTATTGTGGAGTTGTTGGTTATAAACCTACCTATGGATTAATTTCTAGAAATGGTGTTTTGCAAACATCATATAATTTAGATCAAGTCGGAGTATTTGGAAAAACAATTAGTGATGTAGCACTATTATCGAAAGTTTTGTTTGCCAGAGACGATGCAGATGAAACAACAAAAAGCATTAATTTCTTAAATAAAAAAATTAAAATGAAAAAATCAAAATTTGTTTTTTATAAAACCAAACGTTGGAGAAACGTTGATAGTATTTCAAAAAAATCATTTAATAAATTTATTTTAAATAATAAAAAAATAGTTAAGGTTGAGACTGCTCCTAAATATTTTGAAGATATGATCGATTTTCATACAATTATATATGAGACCGAGATGGCTCAAAATTTTTATCATTATTACAAAACTTCAAAAGGAAAACTTTCTGTAGAAATTAAGAAAGCAATAATTAATGGACTAAAACATCCTGCAAAAGATTATGCTTTAGCTTTAGATGCGATGAGAAAATATTCAAAAAATTTAGATAGTATATTTGAAAGGTTTGATGCAATTATAACTCCAAGTAGTTGTGGAATTGCAGACAAAGGATTTAAGACAACTGGTAGTCCAGAATTCAATAAGATTTGGTCTCTTGCCCATGTTCCTTGTATTTCATTACCAATATTGAAAGGTGAAAAAGATTTACCACTAGGATTGCAAATAATAGGTAAGCAATTTGAAGATTTGAGCATGTTAAGGCATGCCAAAATATTCAAGAATTAAAGAAAATTCATAAATATTTACAATCATAGATTGTAATTAAGTGAAAAATCTTCACTTTTTTAAAATGACTCTAAGAAACATATATGCTTTAAATAGAACAGTTAATTAACTTAAAGAGGAGAAATAATGATTAAAGATAAAAAACTATTGAAGGGTAAAACTCCTTCAAGACGTAAATTCTTTAAAGCTGCTGCTGCAACTGGTGTTGCCGCTGTTGCTGCATCATCTTTAGCTGCTCCTGCAGTTGCCAAAGAAAGAATCGAAGTTTCGATGGTGGCAACTTGGGGAAGAGATTTTCCAGGTCTTGGTACAGGTGCGCAAAGATTTGCTCAAAGAATTACAGACGTGAGTGATGGAAGAATTCAAGTTACTTACTATGCCGCAAACGAGAGGGTTAAAGCGTTTGACTCATTTGATGAAGTTGCATCTGGTAACTCGCAAATGTATCATGCAGCAGACTACTACTGGGTGAAAAAAGATCCTGCATGGGGTTATTTTACTGCCGTACCTTTCGGTTTCACTTACACTGAAATGAATGCATGGATTAGATTTGCAGGTGGTCAGCAATTATGGGATGAGCTATCTGATAAATTTGGTCTAAAAAACTTCATGTGTGGTGACACAGGAGTTCAAATGGGTGGATGGTTTAATAAGAAAATTAGAAGCCCTAATGACTTCAAAGGTCTTAAAATGCGTATGCCTGGATTAGGTGGACAAGTTATCGGTAAACTTGGAGGATCTCCAGTTTCACTTCCTGGTGGACAAATTTATGAAAACCTTGTTTCTGGTGCAATCGATGCAACAGAGTGGGTAGGTCCATGGAATGATGAAGCTATGAAATTCCAAGAAGCTGCTAAATATTATTACTATCCTGGTATGCATGAACCTGGTTCAATGTTAGCTTGTGGATGTAATAAATCATGGTTCACGAGCTTATCAAAATCAGATCAGCTATTAATCGAAGCATGTGCATCAACAGAGAATGATGTTATGATGTCAGAGTACAATGCGAAAAACGGTGCTGCTTTAGAGAGATTAATAAATGATCATGGAGTTAAATTAGAAAGATTTAGCGACAAGGTTTATGATGGTTTCGGTAAAGCTGCTGAAGAAGTTTTTGAGGAAACAAGAGCAAGCAGTGGTCTCGCTGAGAGAATCCACTCTAGTTTCTTAAAAGCTAGAAAAGAAATTGGTGCTTGGACAAACTTGTCAGATTCACCATATATTCAGCAACGAAACAGAGTGTTAGGAATGTAATCTAACTAAACTTAGTTATTAAAGGGCCCATAATTGGGCCCTTTTTTTTTAAATAAAATCGATTATTACTTAGTTATTTTAAAATACTATGGTGTCAAAAAATTCAAATCTTTCTCTATATCTCAGAATTATCAGTTATTCCGTTTTAGCTTTTACTTTAGCATTTCTTATTAATAATGTTTTAACAGTTTGGAATGATTGGCCAGGCATAAAAAAGATTTTTTCACATCATGAGATATTTGGATTTAAGAAAAAAGCTCTTCAGGGATCTGATTTAAATTACGGTTATATGCAAATTGGATTATATTTGATTTGTATTGCTGCAGTCGTTTTTTATGTTTTTAAAACATATAGCCAAACTTTAGAACAAGATTCTAAAATTTTATCAAGATTTTCAGCATATATTATTAGATCATCATTTTGGGCAGTATTTTTAGTTGGTGTAGCTGATTTTGTTATTTCATTTATGGTTGTTGAAAGATTATGGGAAGCAATCTTCAGTCCCGAAGTAAAAGCATTGATGGTCAAGGCACCTGTAAGAATTACTTATATTCACTTTCCAATAATATTAATTTCTTTTGTAATTGGATATTTTACAAAATCAGTTGGCTTTATATGGCTAGCAGTATTAGTTGTAGCAAGTGAATTTGTGATTGTTCTATCAAGATTTATATTTTCATATGAACAAGCATTCCAAGGGGATTTAGTTAGATTTTGGTATGCAGCACTTTATTTGTTTGCAAGTGCATATGCATTAATTCATGAAGGCCATGTAAGAGTTGATGTATTATATTCTTCTTTTAGTGAGAAAAAGAAAGCATGGACAAATTTACTTGGATCAGCAGCTTTAGGAGTGCCTCTTATGTTGATTGTAATATTTTTAGGTTTAAATGGAAAAGCGAGTATAATAAATGGTCCGGTTGTAGCTTTTGAAGTTACTCAACAAGGGTCTAATGGACTTTATCTTTTATATTTGATGGCTGTATACCTAGCTGTTTTTGCTGTCACTATGTTAATTCAATTCACAAGCTATTTTATGGAAAGCAGCCACAAAATTTTAAAAGGTGTCAAAAATTAAATTATGGAAACATTCTTTTTAGCCATTCTAGTTGCAATAATGATCGTTGCTCTTGCATCGGGTTACCCGGTTGCCTTTGCACTACCTGGCTCAGCTATAATTGCAATTGGTTTAGCAGCATTTTTTGGCTACATATTCGAGGGAGACTCTAGTGCTTTCTTTGCTGTAGATGGACCCATTGAATGGCTAGTTGCAGGTATTACAAATTTTCGGAGTAATTACTGGGATGTAGAAACAGATACCTTGATTGCAATTCCTTTATTCATTTTCATGGGAATTATGCTTCAAAAATCAAAAATTGCCGAAGACTTATTGATAACAATGGGCCAGTTATTTGGACCAATTCCTGGCGGTCTAGGAATTTCCGTTATATTTGTAGGAGCACTACTAGCAGCAACCACAGGTATCGTTGGAGCAACTGTAATTGCAATGGGATTAATCTCATTACCAACAATGTTGAATAACAAGTATGATAGGCAACTTGCAAGTGGAATAGTTTGTTCGTCAGGAACATTAGGTCAAATTATTCCTCCATCAATTGTTTTAATTATTATTGCTGACCAGTTGGCAAGTGCATCAGATGTTGCAAACAATTTAAGACAAAAAGATTATAAAGCCTTAACTGGTGAATTCAACATGCCTGGAGAATTCAGAGTAGGTTCATCTAGTGCAGGTGATATGTTCTTGGGAGCGCTTTTGCCGGGCTTAGTCTTAGTTGCTCTTTATATGATCTATGTATTTATTTTTGCTAGAATAAAGAGAGGTGTTGCACCACCAGTTCCATTTAAAGGAAATTTTGATTTAAAATTTTGGTTAAGAGTAGTTGTAATTATCATACCACCTCTTGCATTAATTTTTGCAGTTTTAGGTTCGATTTTAATGGGCATTGCCACTGTAAACCAAGCAGGCTCAATAGGAGCAATTGGTGCTACTTTGATGGCTGGTTATAGATTATATGAAGGAAAGAAAAGTGCATTTTATCCTTTAATTTTAATTATTGGATCTCTAATCCCAATTACATTCTTTGCTTCAAATTATGAGTTAAATGTAAAAAATCTGGAGGAAAGAGATTTAGGCGCAATTTATATTACTGCTTTCTTTGTAGTCATTTTTATTATCGGAATAGGTTGGAGTTTTTGGAGAACTTTTAAAACAGAAAATGTTTTAAAAGAAGTAGTAACAGAAACTTGTGTAACTACTTCAATGGTATTTATTATTCTCTTAGGTGCAGCGATGCTTACTTCAGGATTTAGAGCTTTTGGTGGAGAAGAATTAGTAAGAGACTTTTTACAGGATTTACCAGGAGGTTTTTGGACACAATTTGTTGTTGTTATGATTGTAATTTTCTTGCTAGGATTTTTCCTGGACTTTATAGAAATTGCAGTTGTTGTCGTTCCAATTATTGCACCAATATTATTGGCGGAAACAGGAGCTAACGTTACAGCTGTTTGGCTAGGAGTTATGATTGGTGTTAACTTACAAACTTCCTTCTTAACTCCACCATTTGGATTTGCGCTCTTTTATTTAAAAGGAGTTGCTCCAAAAATTGTTAAAACACTAGATATTTGGAAGGGAGTTGTGCCTTTTATAATTTTACAACTTATAGGTCTAGGTATAGTTGGTGCATACCCTAGCCTAGTAAATTATCTGCCGAACAGAGTTTATTTAACTTCGAATGTTGCTCCCCCACCAATGAATCCTAAATTACAGTATTGTTTGCAAGAGTACAAATTTGCAAGATTTGATACCAACGGTGAAACGATTAAAAATGCAATCTTAAAATTCCAATCAGAGGTACCAACTAATCTCCCAGATGATAAAATGGAAATTTTAGAGGATCACTTTGATAGTGCATTAGGAACGTTTGCTCTTGTTGATAAATTAAAAAAAGTTGAGGTAGAATATAACGATTACACTATTGATTACAGAGACCTACATTTTACTGTTAGAAAAAAGCAAAAGAAAATACTTAAATTGAATAAAAAAATCGAAAAATACAAAGCAGAGATTAGAAATTTAGATGATGATGAATTAGATGAGAAAAATAAAATAGAATTAAGAATTGAAGATGTAAAACTCGAAATTGAAGAAATTCAAAATACAATTCCAGAAACTTGGCAAGCTAAGAATTCAGAATTTGACAAAATAAATAAAGCAAAAAATACAACAACAAAAAGATATAGAAAGAATGTAGATGAAGCCTACGATCTACTTGATCAGTTTGCAATGTTCATAAATGATGGAGTAAAACTTGAGGAAGTATCAAAAGATATTAAACAGTTAGATTATTTTATAGCTATGGAAAGTAATACAAAAGTATATGAAAGATCAATTACAATTATGGATGGACTGTTCGATAAATTAAGCGAGATCTCTGGAATGGATGAATTTTTAAATAGTGTAGATGATTTATTATCAATGGTTGACTCAGATGAACTTGATCCAATGGCGATTAGAACAAAATCAAAAGAGGTTGTTGAGTTATTCAATAAAGAAGTTAGTTGGAGGGCAAATGCTAAAGAAAACTTAATGCCAAAACTTGAGGAATATAATAATGCAATCAAAGAAACAATTGGACTAAGATTGCAGTCTAAACTAACCAAAGAGCAAGCTATCTATGTATCTAAATGTAATTCAATACATAGAGATATTTCACTAAATTTCTAAACTGTTAATTTATCAATTAATTCTGATCTTGTATAAAGACCCAAGTCTTCCGCCTTGGACTTTAACTTTTCATTAATCTCTTTTAATTTTGGAACATTTAAATCAAGTTTATTTGCAATTTCTATAATTGAACCAATTATTGGATCTATTTCTAATGGTTTACCAGCATTTAAATCTTGAGCGGTCGAAGGTTTATGGCCTATAATTGAGACTCCACTTTTAATTCGATCCTCAATTGATATATTGAATTTAACCCCGATTTTTTCCCCAACTTGTTGGCACTCCTGCATTAAAACTTTTATTAAATTGTAAGTCTCTGGATCATTACCCATTTCATCCATAGTTTTATTTGTTAGAGCACTTACTGTGTTGAATGAACAGTTTCCCCACAGTTTCACCCAAATTTCGTCTCTTAAATTTTTCTTTTGAGGAGCTTTTAAACCCCCTTCTATGAATAAACTTGAAATCATTTTTAGTCTTTCTGATCTAGTTCCATCTGGTTCACCTAAAGAAAATCGTTCACCATTACCATTATGTTTAATAACACCTGGCTCTAATATCTGACAAGCTGGATAAACTACACAACCAATTGCTCTTTCAGGTCCAAGAGTTTGCCATATGTTTCCACCTGGGTCCACGCTTTCAACTATTTGATTGTCTAATTTGGTACCCGAATTAGCTTTATAAAAGTACCACCAAGGTAATCCATTAATGGCGCATATAATTGAAGTTTTTTTACCCATAATTGGTTTTAAACTTTCTGAAATTTTACTAATAGCATTAGCTTTTACGGAAATAATTATGAAATCTTGTTCATCCAAATCTTTAGGATTGTCTGTTACATCAAATTTAAAATTAATTTTATTATCATCTCTTATAAAAGTTAATCCATTTTGCTCTATTGCTTTTTTATGTTCTCCTCTAGCAATTAAAGAGACTTGAGCGTTTGTTTTTTTTAGACTTGTAGCAATAAATCCACCAATAGACCCTGCTCCAAATATACAAATTTTAGTCATCAGTTCGCTAATCCAAACTTTTTAGCTAAAGTATTTCTTTGTAGTTTACCTGTTGCACCTTTAGGAATTTCATTTACAAAAAATATTTTCTTTGGAATTTTAAATTTCGCAAGTTTTTCATTCGCATAAATTTTTATATCATCTTCAGTACACTGCATGCCTTCTTTTATAATTATTGCGGTGGCTATATCTTCTCCAAGCATTTTATCTTCATATCCAAAGCAAACAGCTTGCTCAATATTTGGATGATCCATAAGAATGTTATCGACTTCTAAAGGCGAAATCTTTTCGCCACCTTTATTAATTATTTCCTTTAATCTTCCGGAGATTTTTAGATAACCATCTTTATCAAAATATCCTTGATCTCCTGTTCTAAACCAACCATCTGAAAAGCTATTTTTATTTGCATCTGGATTATTTTCATATCCAGATGTAACATTTTCACCTTTAATACAAACTTCTCCCTCTTCTCCTTGATTCAAAATCTTGTTATTATTATCCATAATACAAACTTCTGGCCCAGCAGGAATTCCTACAAATCCAGGTTTTTGGGACTTAGGTGGTAATGGATTTGAGGTCATTTGATGAGTAGCTTCGGTCATCCCATATGCTTCTATTACTGGACAATTAAATACCTCATTTAGTTTTTCAAATACAGCTGGAGGCAGAGATGCCGATGATGATCTTAAAAATCTAAGATTTAATTGTTTAGCAGTTTCTAGATTTTTATCTGCTCTCATTAATATTGCTTGATGCATTGTTGGTACTCCAGAATACCAAGTTATTTTTTCTCTTTTTGCATTATCTAAAAATTTTAATGCATTAAATCCACTACTTGCACAAACAGATGCCCCTACCTTCATAGAGGCCGCAAGAACTGCAATTAAGCCATGTATATGAAATAATGGCATAATATTTAGACAATGATCTTTATCAGTTAAATTAAGACTTTTGGAGATATTATCTGCCGAAGAAAAAATATTTTTATTTGTTAATGGAACAATCTTAGGTCTTGATGTAGTGCCCGAAGTATGAAGCACAAGAGCTTCATGATCTTCGCCTGGCAAAACATAATCACTGCTTTTTTCAAAAAGATTAAAATCTCCGCTTAAAGTATTTCCGTCTGATTTTATTTCGCAAACAGGAATTTTTAATTTATTTGCGACTTCTACTACTGGATTTTTAGAATTTTTCTCTACAACCACTATCTTTGGTTTTAAATCCTCTAGGTAAAATTCGAATTCTTCAGATTTATAGTTAGGGTTTAAAGGTGCAGCAGACATGTAGCTTGAAATCGCCAGAAAACTAGTTGCCATGTAAGGACCGTTTGGCAAAACTATTGCTGCACGATCTTTATTATTAATACCATTACCTGATAATTGTTTTGAAATTCTTTCTATTAATGATTTTAAATCAACAAATTTTAGTGGAGAACTACTTTCAGATGTTATTGCAATTCGATTATCATTTTGTGATTCTATAATATTCCTAACAATTCTAGAGTTCATTTAAATTAATAACCTTTTGCGTATCCATCTTTTCTTGGATCTGAACCGCCAACTAAATTTCCTTTTTCTCTATCTATTTGAATTGCTTGTCCACCTCCATGAGTACCATCTATATACTCAACATTATGACCGACTTCTTTTAAATTATTAAAAATTTTTTCATCAATACTTTTCTCTAATTTATAAATGTTATTGAAATGGAAAGCTCTAGGAAATGAAATGGCTTGTTGAGGGGTTAAGTTATAATCAATAATACTATTTAAAACATGAACTTGTCCCACAGGTTGATATTGTCCTCCCATTACTCCATAAGATAATTCACATTCTCCTTTGTTGTTCATAACTATTCCAGGAATTATGGTATGTAGTGGTCTTTTTAATCCTTGAATACAATTAGGATGACCTTCTTCAACTCTAAAATTAGTTCCTCTATTGTGAAGAACCACTCCAGATTTATTACCTGTTATTCCAGATCCAAAAGCATAGCAAACAGAATTTATAATTGAAACTACATTTAAATCTCTGTCTACTATGCTTAAATAAACTGTTTCAGGATGGTTTGGAATATTTAGATCTCCTACATCTGCACAGCCATTAATAGTTATATTTTTTGAGATATTATCTATGTTTTGTTCACTTAATATTTTTTTTAAATCTAAATCTACAAATTCTGGATCACCAATATTTTCTTCTTTAAGTTTATAAGCCTGCTTTGTAGCTTCTGCTTCAAGATGGAACCTTTCAAATGAATTGACATCATATTTTTCAATACCTAACTTTTCTAATAATTTCATCATTACTAAAACTGTAATTCCAGGTCCACTCGGAGGACATTGATGAATGATAATATCTCTATATCTATCTGATAAAGTGTCTGATTTAATAGTTTTTTGTTTATGGAAATCTTCAACTGTATGTAAGCCCCCAAACTCTTTTAAAGTTTTAACTAAATCTTCAGCAATTGAACCTTCATAAAATTCTTTAACTCCATTTTTTGAAATTTTTTCGAGAGTCTCTCCAAGTGCAGGATTTTTATTTACCTCATTAAATTGATAACTTTTACCATTATTTAGCAAATGTTTTCTAGAATATGGGTTATCGTTTAATTTATTAAATACGTTGCTCCAGGCGTTAGCAACAACTTTAGTCACTTTAAAACCATTCTTTGCAATATCTATGCCTTTGTGAAACAACTCCTCAAAATCGAGTTTTCCAAAATCATTATGAATTGAATTCCAAGCATCTAATGCACCAGGAATAGTTACTGAGTGAGGACTTGTTAAACCAATTTTATCTATATTCTTTTCCTTGAAATAATCAAAATTTGCTTTTGCTGGAGCAATACCTGATCCATTATATGAAACAGGGTCTTTGCCATTCATTTTTATTATAGCAAAACAATCACCGCCTATACTTGTAGAATTAGGCTCTGCAACAGACAGAACAACAGAGGCTGCTATTGCTGCATCCACAGCGTTTCCACCTTTTTGTAATATTCTCAGAGCTTCTTCTGTAGCTATTGGATGTGATGTTGCGGCCATACCATTTGAAGAAATGGCATCTTTATCTTTTGTTGAATGATTATTCATAATAGAACTGTAATTTCATAAAAAATATAAATGATCAATAAAATAAATAAAAGTATTCTAATTTTTTCTGTATTTGCCTTTGGCTTTTTTATATCAAATTTGCTAAGATCAATTACTGCAACATTAACACCAGCTCTTTCAACTGAATTCAATTTAAGTGCTGCAAATCTTGGGCTTTTAGCTGGAGGATATTTTCTTGGGTTTTCGCTTATGCAAATTCCTACGGGGATGTTATTAGATAGATTCGGCCCAAAAAAAGTTATCGGATATTTATTAATCATTGCTCTTATTGGAACTATTTCATTCGCTTTTGCTAAAAGTTTTGCAGGATTATTAATTTCTCGAATTTTCATTGGTGTAGGCGTTGCTGCTTGTTTAATGGGTCCTTTAACTGGTTACAGAGTATGGTTTGAAGAAAAATATCAACAACGTGCAAATTCATGGATGTTGATGGTTGCAAATTTTGGATTTGTTGCATCAACTCTACCAGTTCAGATTTTATTACCAATAATTGGTTGGCGATCTATTTTTTTAATTATAGCCTCTTTAATTTTAATAAGCATAATATTAATTTCAATTTTAATACCTTCATGGGAAACCAAAAGAGATGAAGATCAAAAAAATAATCTTCAAAATCTTTCTTATATATGGAAAAATAAATTCTTTATAAGCTTAGTACCGCTTGCTTTTTTTAATTATGGAGGAGTTCAAGCTATACAAACATTGTGGGCTGGCCCATGGATGCTAAATGTAACAGGTTATGATGCAATACAAAGCGCGACAGGTTTATTTTGGATAAATGTAACAATGCTTTTTTCTTTCTTAATATGGGGATATTTTTTGCCAAAACTATCATCCAAGGGGATTGACAGTATGAAAATTGTAAAATTTACCCTTCCTATAAGTTATATAATTTTATTTTTAATAATCATATTGGGTGACAAAGCTGGTGCAACCATGTTCACTCTTTATATTTTATCATCAATAGTAATTTCTTTAACCCAACCAGCAATAGCATTAAATTTTCCTACTAAACTAGCAGGAAAATCTTTAACTTCATTCAATGTATTTTTATTTTCTGGTACTTTTTTTGTACAATGGATAATTGGTTTAATAATAGATTTTTCCAGAAATTTAGGTGCTACTATTACAATGAGCTATCAAATTTCTTTTTCAATTTTTTTATTTTTATGCATTTTAAGTTACTTATTTTTTTTAATATTAAATAAAAATGAATAAAAATTTTATCGGATATTTTTTATTATTATTTCAGCCACTTTTTATGGCTAGTAATTTAATTGTAGCAAGAGGCGGTGTTGATGATGTTCCTCCCATATCCTTATCTTTTTGGAGATGGTTTATTTTTTTCATTATTTTATTCATCCTAAATTATAAGTATTTATTTGATAATTTTCAGACTATTAAAAGAGAGAGTAAAAGAAGTTTTTTTCTAGGATTGATGGGTTGTGGAGTTTGTGGAATATTTCCTTATATGGCTGGTTCATCCACAACAATTGTTAATATGGGAATTCTTTATACTTCTTCCCCGATATTTATAATTCTAATCTCATATTTTCTTTTTAAAGATAAGATAAATACTTTACAATTTATTGGCTTACTTTTTTGTCTAGTTGGAGTGTTTGCTGTAATTTTAAAGGGGGATATTAATTTACTTCTTGAATTAAAATTTGCCTCTGGAGATTTTTGGATGTTAGGAGCAGCATTGGGCTGGGCGATTTATACAGTAATGCTTTTTCAATGGAATTCAGAACTTAAATTTTTTCCAAGACTAACACTTATATCTTTCTTTGGTTTTTTATCTATTTTACCTTTTTATTTTATAGAGCATATTTATTTTGAAAAAACTTTATTCAATGAAGAATTTTATTATTGGATTTTGTTTGCAGCAATTTCTCCAGGTATAATCGCTTTCTCACTATACACATTAACTATTAAATACTTAGGACCATCAACAACCGGTTTCACATTATACCTCTACACAATTTATGGAGCTTTTTATGGAATAATATTTTTTTCTGAGATTTTGGAGAATTATCATTTAATAGGTACCATATTCGTATTTTTTGGTATTTATTTGGTAAGAAGAAAAAGTAAAAATGAAATTAAAGCCTAAAATGTTATTTTCAAAAATTCTGTTTTATATTTTTATTATTTATTTTGGAGTTTCTCTAATAGTTTATTTTTATCAAAGAAAATTATTATACCATCCTGGAGAAAATAATTATTTAGATGAGGGACCTCTATCTCACAAAATCGAAAAAGTAACTATTCAATCTGATAATGATCTAGTTGGATGGTATTACAAAAAAAATAATAACTCTAAAACTTTGCTTTTTTTTCACGGAAATGCTGGAAAATTAGATAATAGAATTTATAAACTAAATGAGTTTGCAGATTTAGATTTAAACTATTTAATTTTTGCATATAGAGGCTTTAGTGGAAACAAAGGCAAACCAACAGAAATTGGACTTTATAAAGATGCAATTAAAGCCAAGGAATGGCTTAATCAAAACAATATAGAAGACAAAGATATTGTTCTCTATGGAGAGTCTCTTGGCACTGCTGTAGCAATAGAGACCGCAAGTAACAATTTATTTGCAGGTATAATATTAGAGTCCCCATTTACATCCATGGAGATTTTGGCACAAAAATATTACCCATATCTTCCTGCAAAAATTATTTTAAAAGATAAATACAAATCCATTGAAAAAATTAACAAAATAAAGTTTCCCATGCATGTGATGCACGGGAAAAAGGATAATATTGTGCCATTTTATATGGGCGAAGAAATATTTAATAAATATAATGGTGTTAAGTCAAATTATTTTAATGAAAACGACGACCATATGATGGAATTTAATAAAAATTTAATTCAATCAATCGACAATTTTATAAAAAGTTTAAATTAAGACATAATTTAAACAAATCCACATCACTTTTAAATTCTAATTTTAGATATGTTTAAATTCCTTTTATTACTTTTTTTATTAATATTGCCAACAAAACTTAGTTCAGAAATAAATAATGAGTACTATGATAACAATTATTTTCATATTGGAAAAATGAACTCTTACAATAGTGAGTTCACTCTATATTTTAAAACACGGAAGAAAGCTATCTTAGCAAAGGGAGAATTTTATAATTATATTAATGATTTTCCACAGGACTTATACTTATATGATAAAAATTTAAATAAAGATTACCCTCTGATTTCATATGACTGGTTTCCAAAAAAAGTTAAAAAAATATCAAAAAAATATAATTACCCACTTTTCCCAGAGGATTTTGCTTACTATTTATTAAATGACAACAACACTTTAATTTTGATAAGTGCAAAAAAAAATTTTTATGAAAATTTAAAATATGACATAAAAAATAATAAGCTAGAAATTGCTAATACCTCTGGCAAATTAAATTTTATAATCTCTTCTTATGCTGAAAACTGTGGTTATAAATCTCTAAAAAATAATTTTGAGTGCAACATTTATAAACCTTTAATTTCTAAAAATTTGCTTAATTAACTTGGGTAAATGCACTTGCAAACTTCTCAGCTTCAAATATTTGTAAGTCATCCTCTTTTTCTCCAAGCCCGAGACCAACAATAGGTACTTTATATTTCTTTGAAATCGCAATCAATATTCCACCTTTTGCAGTTCCATCAAGTTTTGTCATTATGATGCCTGTGATTGGAAGTAATTTATTAAATTCTTCGAGTTGATTAATTATATTTTGTCCCGATGTTGCATCTAAAACTAAGATAACCTCGTGAGGTGCTGTTTCATCACTTTTTTTAATTACATTTCCTATTTTTTTTAATTCATCCATTAAATTCTTTTTATTTTGTAATCTTCCTGCCGTGTCTACTATTACTTGATTTATGTTTTGACTTTGAGCTATTTCCATTGCTTTAAAAGCAACTGAAGCTGGATCTGAGCCAGGATCTGATTTTACAATTTTAGCATCAACCCTGTTAGCCCATTCTTCTAATTGATCAATAGCAGCTGCTCTAAATGTATCGCATGCTGAAAAAAGAACTTTATTATTATTTTGTATAAATATTTTTCCTAATTTTCCAATAGTAGTTGTCTTACCAACTCCATTAACACCTGAAACTAATATTATATTTGTCTTTTCTTTTTTTAAGAAAAAATCTTTCTTTTCTAGGGGTTTCATTAGTTCTAAAATATAATTATTAAGTATTTCAAAAACTTCCTTTATTGGATCATTTTTTGGATCAATCTTTTTTTGAGCAATTATAGATTTTATCTCTGATGCTGCATCTATGCCCACGTCTGAGCCGATCAAGAATTCCTCTATTTTATCAAGAGTTGTATCGTCAATTTCTTTCTTAACTATTATTTCTTTAAGACCTGATGCTATATTACTTGCACTTCTTTTAAATCCGATTTTAAATTTTTCAAAAATACCCATTATATTTTGATATTAATTTTTTCAATTTCAGATACAGGACCTCTCATTTTTATATTTAATTCATTATCAATTTGAATATTTAAAATTCCTGTTGAAAATTCTATTTTTGAATTACTATTTTGTAGTTGATTTAAATTAGCTGCGACTGCCGTTGCACATGCTGCAGTCCCGCAAGCTTTTGTTAAACCAGCGCCCCTCTCCCAAACTTTAATTTTGTAATGTTGTTCACTAATTTTTTGAGCTATTGTGACATTACATTTTTCAGGGAAAACTTCATGATTTTCTATTAATGGTCCATATTTTTTTAAATTTATTTTTTCTATATCCTCGCAAAAATATATGACATGAGGGTTTCCAACATTCACTGCAATACCACCATTCATTTTATTTCCGTCAATATCAATCATACCAAGTGATAGATTTTTAGTATCAAGATCTTTACTTAAAGGAATTTTGTTCCACTCTAAATTTGGAGTTCCAATTATTGTTTCAACATCTTTATTATTAAGGACCTTAGATTTTAATATTTTTGAGGATACCGAAATTTCAATTTCTTTTTTATTTTTTTCAATACTTAGTAAATAAGCAACGCATCTAGTTCCATTTCCACATGCATCTGAGCGGCTTCCATCCGAGTTAAAAAAAGCAACATCAGCATCAGCTTTTTGACTTTTTTTTATGTAGATCAACTGATCGCACCCTATGAAATCTCTGTCACAAATTTTTAAGATTTGGTCATTTGATAAGTTTAAATTATTTATTCTCTGATCAATAATAACAAAGTCGTTACCTAATCCATCCATTTTAAATGCTTCAAATTCCATATAAATAATACTTAACTTATTTATTGACTTTTTGAACCTCTAATATAGTTTACGCGCACTTCCGCAAAATACAGCAATTTGCGGTGTCTTTGGAAACAAAGAGATCGACACCAGTCAGCGAGGGTTCGCCCACTGGTGCGATACTTGCTGTGCGAAATTATGTTTGAAAATTTAACTAATAAATTTGAAGAAATTTTTTCTTCATTAAAAAAAGCTCCTTCTCTTGATGAAAAGCAAGTTGATGAGGGTTTAAAAGGTATAAGGTTGGCCTTATTAGAAGCTGATGTTTCTTTAGACGTAGTTAAGGAGTTTATTAGTAGAGTTAAGCCTAAAGCGCTTGGTCAAGAAATTATAAGATCAACTTCTCCCGGGGATATGGTTGTAAAAATCGTTTATGACGAAATAGTATCTTTTTTAGGTGATAAGAATTCTGAAATCTCTCTTAATGCTGTCCCTCCAGTTCCAATCATGTTAGTTGGGTTGCAAGGTTCAGGAAAAACTACAACAACCTCAAAATTAGCAAAATTTTTAGAAAAAAATAACAAGAAAAAAGTTATGATGGCTAGTTTGGACGTTTACAGACCTGCCGCGCAAGAGCAATTGAGACTTTTGGGTGAACAAAATAATATTGAAACTTTGCCAATTATAGAAGGCCAGCTTCCTGCTGATATTTGTAGAAGAGCTTTAAGTGCTGCAAATTTAAATGGTTGTGAAGTAGTTTTATTTGATACTGCTGGAAGAACACAAATAGATTTTCAAATGATGAATGAAATCAAACAAATTGAAACTATTATTAATCCTGCAGAAACTATACTGGTTGCAGATTCTCTAACAGGTCAAGTTGCTGCTAATGTAGCAAAGGAATTTAAAAATACAGTAAATTTGAGCGGCATTATACTTACAAGAGCAGATGGAGATGGAAGAGGTGGAGCTGCATTGAGTATGAAATATGTTGCTGAGGTCCCCATAAAGTTTCTTGGTGTTGGAGAAAAAATTGAGAATTTTGAAGTTTTTTATCCTGATCGAATTGCAAATAGAATTTTGGGAATGGGAGATATCGTTTCCTTAGTTGAAAAAGCTTCAGAAGATTTAGATCAAGAAAATTTAAAGAAAACAGAAGAGAAACTTAAAAAAGGTCAATTCTCGATGGAAGATTATCTTTCTCAATTACGTCAAATGAAAAAGATGGGTGGAATTGAAGGCATAATGTCATTTCTCCCTGGAGTTTCAAAAATTAAATCACAAATGGACCAATCAGGAATAGATGAAAAAATTATAACTCAAAATGAAGCTGTTATTTTATCAATGACAAAGCAAGAAAGAGAAAATCCTAAAATTATAAATGGATCAAGAAAAAAAAGAATTGCTAATGGCTCAGGTACAGACATTGCCACTATCAATAAGTTGTTAAAACAATTTAAGATGATGTCAGAAATGATGAAAAAAATGTCTAAAGGAAACATGAAAGGAATGGCGGATAAAGGGATCTCGCCTGAACTATTTAATCAATTAAAATAAAGGAGATATAAGTAATGTTAAAAATGAGACTATCAATGGGAGGTACTAAAAAAAGGCCGGTATATAAAATTGTTGTGGCTGATAGTAGATTTCCAAGAGACGGAAGGTTTATAGAAAAATTAGGTTTTTATAATCCGTTATTACCGAAGGATAAAAAGGAAAGGATTGGCTTAGATTCTGAGCGAATTAAATATTGGTTAGGTCAAGGAGCTCAGCCAACAACAAGAGTTGCAAGGTTATTGGGAGAAAACGATATAATGCCAATGCCTGAAAAAGGAAACAATCCTCAAAAAGCAATTCCTAAAAAAGATAGAAAAAAAGCTGACGAAGGTGGAGAAGCGAAACCAGAAGGAGATGCATCTAAACCAGCAGAAGCACCTAAGGATAAGGAAGAAGCTAAACCAGCAGA
Organism: uncultured Pelagibacteraceae bacterium; assembly: GCA_902542235.1. Classification (GTDB taxonomy): domain Bacteria; phylum Pseudomonadota; class Alphaproteobacteria; order Pelagibacterales; family Pelagibacteraceae; genus Pelagibacter. Next base: position 49,688 of record CACBTT010000003.1, on the reverse strand, counting down.
AGCACCTAAGGAAGAAGAAAAAAAATAATGTTAGAAGCTCGTATATTCACACTCTATCCAGATTTTTTTCCAGGTTATTTAGGTCAAGGTATTTTTGGTAAAGCACTATCAGAGAATAAATGGAAAATAGATACTGTGGATATAAGAGAGTATGCATTTGATAAACATAAAACTGTTGATGACACTCCCTATGGAGGAGGTGAAGGTATGTTAATGAAAGCAGATGTATTAGCAAAATCAATAGATAAGAATGTTAAAGATGGCGAAAAGATTATTTATCTAAGTCCGAAGGGTAAGTTGTTCAATCATCAATTAGCAAAACAACTATCTCAAGAAAAAACAATAAATATAATTTGTGGACACTTTGAAGGAGTTGATGAAAGATTGTTAAAGACAAGAAATATTGAGGAAATAAGTATAGGAGACTTTGTTTTGTCTGGAGGTGAAGGAGCTTCATTTGTAATTCTTGATGCAATTTTAAGATTTATTCCTGGTATTCTTGGTAATACAAATTCAGCTAAAGAAGAAAGTTTTGAAAACGGACTTTTAGAGTATCCTCAATTTACAAAACCCCAAATATGGGAGGAAAAAAGTGTTCCAGATGTGCTATTATCAGGCGATCACGCCAAAATTAAAGACTGGCGTTTATCTCAATCTGAGGCTATAACACGCGACCGAAGACCGGATTTGTGGCAATTATATAAAAAGACTAAAGAGAATTAAAATGAAGACAATAGAAGAAATTAATCAATCTAAAGTAAAAAAAATTATTTCTGAGAGAAAGCATCCAGAATTTTTCCCAGGTGATATTGTTAAAGTTGGAGTTAGAATAACTGAAGGAAAAAGAGATCGTATTCAATATTTTGAAGGTGTGTGTATTGCGAAAAAAAATAGAGATATCAATTCTTCTTTTACTGTAAGAAAAATTTCTTTTGGTGAGGGTGTGGAAAGAACTTTTGCTTTATATAGTCCGATTGTAGATACAATTAAAGTTGTAAGATCAGGAAAAGTTAGAAGAGCCAAGTTATATTATTTGAGAGATAGAACAGGTAAATCTGCAAGAATTGCAGAAAAAATTAAAAAGAAAATAGGTATAGATGTGGAAACTAAGATTCACGAAGTAACAGAAGAAAATGTTATGCCTGATACAGAACAAAAAACAGCAGATAGCCAACAAGATTCCAATAAAGATGCTCCAAAAGTAGAAGCAAAAAAACCAGAAGAAAAAAAAGAAACTAAAGAAGAAACCCCATCAGTGGAAAAAAAAACTGATGAAAAAAAAGAAAATCCTGAAGTAAAAAAATAATTTTTTACAATGCCTCAAACTATATACGATAAAATATGGAATGATCATCTTGTTCATCAACAAGAGGATGGGACTTCACTTTTATTTGTTGATAGACATTTAATTCATGAAGTTACTAGTCCACAAGCATTTGAAGGTTTAAGAAATTCTAATAGAAAAGTTAGACAACCTTCTTTAACTTTAGCAGTAGCAGATCATAATGTTCCAACAACGGATAGATCAGTGCCTATTACTGACGAAGATTCAAAAATACAAATTGAGACACTAGAAAAAAACTGTGCAGAATTTGGAATAAATCTTTTTGGAATGAACGATAAAAGACAAGGAATAGTTCATATTATTGGTCCAGAACAGGGATTTACACAACCAGGAACGATTATTGTTTGTGGTGATAGTCACACTGCTACGCACGGAGCATTTGGTGCATTAGCATTCGGAATTGGAACTTCGGAAGTGGAACATGTCTTGGCAACACAGACTTTAGTTCAAAAAAAATCAAAAAATTTTAGAATAAACGTTAATGGATCTCTTCCTGTTGGAGTAACATCTAAGGATGTAATATTACAAATAATCGGAAAAATTGGTACAGCTGGTGGAACTGGTTATGTAATTGAATATGCTGGAAACTTAATTTCGAATTTAAGTGTCGAACAAAGAATGACTATTTGCAATATGACAATTGAAGGTGGAGCAAGGGCTGGACTTATAGAACCAGATGAAAAAGTTTTTAATTATTTAAAAGGTAAACCAATGTCTCCAAAGAATTCAAATTGGGACAAAGCATTAGAATATTGGAGTAAATTAAAGTCTGATAGTGATGCAGTATTTGACAAAGAAATCAGTCTTGAGGGCAAAGATATTAAACCAATGGTAACTTGGGGAACTTCACCTCAGGATGTAGTAGATATTGATGGAATTGTTCCCGATCCTGAAAATGAGCAAAACGAAGACAGAAAAAATTCTATTAACAGGTCATTAAAATATATGGGTTTAAAGCCGAAAACTAAAATAAAAGATATTAGAATTGATAAAGTTTTTATTGGAAGTTGCACAAATGGAAGAATTGAAGATTTAAGAGAAGCTGCAAAAATATTAAAAGATAAAAAAATTGCTTCTCATGTAAATGCAATGATAGTTCCTGGTTCAGGATTAGTAAAACAACAAGCAGAGCAAGAAGGTTTAGATGTAATATTTAGAAATTCTGGATTTGAATGGCGTGAGCCAGGTTGCTCAATGTGTCTAGCTATGAATGCAGATAAGTTGAAGCCAGAAGAAAGATGTGCATCAACATCAAATAGAAATTTCGAAGGAAGACAAGGACGAGGTGGAAGAACTCATTTAGTTAGTCCAGCTATGGCTGCTGCAGCTGCCATATCTGGAAATTTAGATGATGTTAGAAAATACAATAGTTAAATGAACAAATTCTCAACATTAAAAAGTATTCCTGCATATTTACCAATTGTAAATATCGATACAGATATGATTATTCCAAAGCAATTTTTAAAAACAATAAAAAGAACAGGACTTGGAAAAAATTTATTTTATGAAATGAGATATGACGAAGAAGGTAAAGTAATAGATGACTTTATCTTAAATAAATCTCCATATGATAATTCTAAGATTTTAATTGCAGGGAATAATTTTGGATGTGGATCATCTAGAGAACATGCGCCATGGGCACTTTTAGACTTTGGTATCACTTGCGTTATAAGTACTAGTTACGCAGATATATTTTATAATAATTGTTTTAAAAATGGAATATTGCCTATTAAAGTTAATGATGAACAGATAAAAGAACTTTCTGAATATTCTAAGAGACAAGAAGAAATTGCAATAAATTTACCAGATCAAAAAATAATTTTTGGAAATAAAGAAATCAAATTTGAATTAGATGAATTTAAAAAAAAATGTTTAATTGAGGGACTAGATGATATTGCACTGTCTTTGGAAAAATCTAATAAAATAATTTCATTTGAAGAAAAATTAAAATCCGCAAAGCCTTGGATATTTAATGATTAAAGTCAAAAAAAGAAAATTCTTATTATTACCAGGTGATGGTATTGGTCCTGAGGTTATTGGTGAAGTTAAAAAAATTATAACTTGGTTTAATGTAAATAAATCTCTTGATTTTGATATGGAAGAAGCTTTAGTTGGTGGAGCATCTTACGACAAGCACGGAACACCGATTACAGATGAAGTATTTTATAAATCATTAGAATGTGAAGCAGTCATTTTAGGAGCTGTGGGTGGACCAAAATATGATAATTTAGATTTTTCCAAAAGACCTGAGAGAGCTCTTCTTAAGCTAAGAAAAGAATTAAAATTATTTGCAAATTTGAGGCCTGCAATTTGTTTTAAACAATTAGTTGAGGCATCTACGCTAAAACCTGAAATCGTATCAGGTCTAGACATAATGATTGTAAGAGAATTGACAGGTGGTATTTATTTTGGTGAGCCGAGAGGCATTAAGCCAATTGATAATGGTGAACGTAAAGGAATAAACACTCATACTTATACCTCATCAGAAATTAAAAGAGTTGCTAGAGTTGCATTTGATTTAGCAAAGAAGAGAAACAATAAAGTTACTTCCTGTGAAAAATCGAATGTTATGGAAGCAGGTCAATTATGGAAAGAGGAAGTTCAAAATCTTCACGACAAAGAATTTAAAGATGTTGAGTTAAATCATATGCTTGCAGATAATTGTGCAATGCAACTTTTGAGAAATCCAAAGCAATTTGATGTAATTGTGACAGATAATTTGTTTGGTGATATGTTGTCAGATGAAGCATCTATGCTGACGGGATCTTTAGGTTTATTACCTTCAGCTTCTTTGGGTGCAAAAAATAAAGATGGTGAAATGAGAGCAATGTATGAGCCTGTTCATGGATCTGCTCCAGACATTGCTGGAAAAGGGATAGCAAATCCAATTGCAACTATCTTGAGTTTTGCAATGGCTTTGAGGTACTCTCTTGACTTAGATAAAGAAGCTGATGACTTAGAAAAAGCAGTGCAAAATGTACTAGATGATGGGTTAAGAACTAAAGATATTATGTCAAAAGGAACAAAAGAAACTTCAACTTCTGGTATGGGAGATGCGATTATTGCATATTTGCAAAAATAAAAAAATTAACTTAATTTGATACTATTAAATTTATGACTGTTTATTCTGCACCTGTGAAAGATATGATGTTCTTATTTGAACATCTAAAAGATAATAAAAATTATAACGAAATTGAAAAATATAAAGAAGTTACTTCTGATCTAGTAAAAGATATATTAGAGGAAGCTGCAAAAATTAATGAAGAAATGCTTCTTCCTTTAGCAAAAGCTGGAGACGAAAATCCTTGTGTCTATGAAAATGGAGTAGTTAGAACCCCTCCAGGTTATAAAGAGGCATATTCAAAATTTATCGAAGATGGATGGGTATCTTTAACTTGTGATCCAAAGTACGGTGGTCAAGGAATGCCGAAAACTGTAAGTGCTTTTTTTGATGAAATGCTTTCATCATCAAGTTTATCATTTAAATTATATAGTGAATTAAGTATAGGTGCATACAATTGTATTTTGAGTCATGCAACTGAAGAAATCAAAAACACATATCTTCCTAAAATTGTTGAGGGTAAATGGAGTGGGACAATGTGTTTAACAGAGCCTCAGTGTGGAACAGATTTAGGATTAATTAAAACGAAGGCAATTAAAAATGAAAATGGCACTTATAATATAAGTGGACAAAAAATTTTTATTACATCTGGTGATCATGATTTGACTGAAAATATTATTCACCTTGTTTTAGCAAGAACGCAGGACGCTCCAAAAGGAACGAAAGGGATAAGTTTATTTTTAGTACCAAAATATGAAATTAATGAAGACGGTTCAATTGGTCCAAGAAATGGAGTCAATACTGTTTCAATAGAATCAAAAATGGGTATTAAAGGTTCACCTGCATGTGTATTAAGTTTTGATGATGCCAAAGGGTATATGATCGGACCAGAGAACAAAGGCTTAAATTCTATGTTTACAATGATGAACTTAGAAAGAATCGTTGTTGGCATACAAGGACTAGGTCTATCTGAAACAGCTTATCAAACTGCTTTAAGTTATTCGAAAGAGAGAAAACAAGGTAAATCAAATAATAATTCTAATGGAGAAACAGATTTAATTATTAAGCACGCAGATATAAGAAGAAGTTTATTAAATATGAAGTCTATAATTGAGGGAGAAAGATCTTTGTCTTTTTGGATGGCTCAGCAAGTAGATGTAAGCTTAAGTCATAGTTCGGAAGAAGTAAAAAAAGATGCATCGGATATTGTAGGTCTTATGACGCCTGTAATTAAGTCATTTTTTACAGATATGGGTATGGAAATAACCAATGAAGCAATTCAGGTTTTTGGTGGATATGGTTATACAAAAGACCAAGGGATAGAACAATTATTTAGAGATAATAGAATTACACCTATTTATGAAGGAACTAATTCAGTGCAGGCAATTGATTTTGTATTTAGAAAAATAAGTCAGAAAAAAGTTTTTGATAATTTTATGAAATATGTAGAAACAGAAATTCAAGATTGTTCAAAAGTAGATAAATTAAATGAACATGTAAAAAAAATATCTGAATTAAAAAATATATTGTCAGATTTCACTGACTGGATGTCTCCTAATGGTAACACACCAAAAGACGATATAAGCGCATCATGTAACGATTATTTAAGATTTTTTGGTTATTTTTGTCTTTCATTTATATGGCTAAAAACAATGAGAAAAAGCTATGAAAATTTGGAAAACAATAAAGAGTTTTATGAAGATAAATTAAATACAGGAAATTATTATTTTGACAAAATTTTGCCTAGAGCTGAGAGCCATTATAAATCTGCTATTTCTGGTAGTAAATATACTATGAGCGCAAAATTTAACTGATGAATAAATATAATCAGAACTTAGATAAAAATCCTTCAAATTATGTCCCGTTAACACCGCTTAGCTTTCTAGAAAGAGCAAAAGACATTTATCCAAATTATGAGGCTTTAGTATATGAAACAAAATCTTTCACATGGACTGAAGTATTTAACAGGTGCACCAAATTTGCAAGTGCACTAGAGAAAATTGGTATTGTTGAAGGAGACACAGTTTCAGTTATGACCTTTAATACTCCAGAGATTTTTGAAGCACATTATTCTGTTCCTATGACAGGAGCCGTTTTAAATACAATTAATTCAAGACTTGATGCAAAAACTGTTGCTTATATTTTAGAACACAGTGAAGCAAAAGTATTAATAATAGATAGACAATTGCATGCAGTTGCAGAAAAGGCTTTATCAACTTTAAAAGAAAAACCAATCGTAATTGATGTTCAAGATGATTTTGCTGATCAATCCTTGTTAAAAAAAATTGGAGATAGAGAATATGAGGAATTTTTAAGCACTGGTGATGAAAATTATATTTGGAAAAAACCAAAGGATGAATGGCAAGCAATTTCTTTAAGTTATACGTCTGGAACAACCGGAAATCCAAAAGGTGTTGTTTATCATCATAGAGGTTCTTATTTAATGTCAACAGGTAGTGCTGTTGCTTGGAATATGCCAAATAGATTAAATTTTTTAACAGTTGTACCAATGTTCCACTGTAATGGATGGGGGTACCCGTGGACAATACCAATGTTAAATGGAAAAACAGTTTGTTTAAGAGCTATTGATGTAAAAAAAATATTTGAATTAATTGAAAAGCACGACATTACCCATTTTGGAGGTGCACCTATTGTACTTAATATGATAACAGGTGCATCACAAAATGATATCAAAGAATTAAAAAACAAAGTTTATGTTTTAACTGCTGGAGCACCACCTCCAAGTATTATTTTCAAAAAAATGAAAGCATTAGGATTTGAGGTAATGCATGTCTATGGTTTAACAGAAACATATGGACATGTTTTACAATGTGCTTGGAATGATGAATGGAATGGTTTTGAAGAAGACAAAATTAATGAAATTAAAGCAAGACAAGGTGTGAGATTTCCAAACACAGAAGGAGTGGTTGTTTTAGATCCAGAAACTATGAAATCCGTGCCTATGGATGGAGAAACCATTGGCGAGATAATGATCAAAGGTAATGTTGTTATGAAAGGGTATTTTAAAGACAAAGAGGCCACTGAAAAGGCTATGAAAGATGGATGGTTTCACTCTGGTGATTTGGCAGTTATTTATCCAGATGGATACATCAAGGTTAAAGATAGGTCGAAAGATATTATTATTTCAGGTGGAGAGAATATTTCTTCTATCGAAATCGAAAACACACTTTCTAAGCACCCAGCTGTTTCAATTGTTGCTGTAGTAGCAAAACCAGATGAGAAATGGGGAGAAGTTCCATGCGCATTTATAGAGAAAGTCGCAGATAAAGAGACAAATGAAAAAGAATTAATCGATTTTTGTAGAGAAACTCTAGCAGGGTTCAAAATTCCAAAAAAAATAGACTTCTGTGAACTTCCAAAAACATCAACAGGTAAAATCCAAAAATTTGAATTAAGAAAAAGAGCTAAGGAACTTACTTAGATTTCTTTCAAATAAACAACTTACTTTCTTTACAAATAGATAAAAAGATGACACTAAGCTAAAAAATGAAAAACTTTTCTATTGCAAAATCAAGAAGACTTAGAGGTACGCCTTATACATCAAGAATTGAAAAACAAGGTGTTACAGCTTACACAATATACAATCATATGTTGCTTCCTGCTGCATTTGGTTCTTTAGAAGACTCATATCATCATTTAAAAGAGCATGTTCAAGTTTGGGATGTGGCTGCTGAAAGACAAGTAGAGATTACTGGAAAAGATGCTGCAAAATTGGTTCAACTTATGACTTGTAGAGATCTTTCGAAATCAAAAGATGGAAGATGTTATTATTGTCCAATCATAGATGATAATGCTGGATTAATTAATGATCCAGTTGTTCTAAGATTTAATGAGAATAAATGGTGGGTTTCTATTGCAGATACGGATGTAATCTTATTTGCAAAAGGATTGGCAATTGGAAATAAATTTGATGTAAATATTATCGAACCTGAAGTTGACATTATGGCTGTGCAAGGGCCTAAATCTTTTAAATTGATGGAAAAAGTTTTTGGAGAAAAGATAACAAAATTAAAATTTTTTGGTTTTGATTATTTTGATTTTGCTGGAGCCAAACATTTAATTGCTCAATCAGGATGGTCTAAACAAGGTGGATATGAAATTTATGTAGAGAATAATGAGGCGGGTTTAAAACTATACGATCATTTATTTGAAATTGGAGATGAGTTTAATATTAGAGCAGGATGTCCTAATTTAATTGAACGTATCGAAAGTGGATTACTTTCTCAAGGAAACGATATGGACAATGGAGACAACCCATACGAATGTGGCTTTGATAAATATATTAATATTGATAGTGATGTTGAATTTTTAGGAAAAGAGCAATTAATAAAAATAAAGTCTGAAGGAATTAAAAGAAAACTAATGGGCGTTAAAATTGATACTGATAAAATAAGCGTAACTGGTTCAATGAATTTAACAGATGAAAAAAATAATATAATCGGAGAACTACGATCAGGTTGTTACAATCCAACTTTTAAACAGGTAATTGGTATAGCTATGATAAAAAAACCATATTTTGAAGCAAAGCAAACATTCAAAATTGATATAAATGGTAATAGTTTTAACGGAACAGTTTGCGATTTACCTTTCATTTAGTATAAATCTTTAAAATGACTAATATAGCTATCATCGGTGCAACCGGTAATGTTGGAAGAAAGACACTAGAAGTTATAGAAAAAAAGGATATTAAATTTAATAACCTTTTTTTAGTAGCTTCTTCTAATAGTGCTGGAAAAAAAATAAGTTTTAAGGGCAAAGATTATGAAGTCCATGATCTTGAAAAATACGATTTTTCAAATGCAAATATAACTTTTTTTGCAGCAGGTGGTAAAATTGCAGAACAATATGCAGAAAGTGCAGCAAAATTAACAACTGTAATTGATAATTCTAGTTTTTTTAGAATGGATCCTGACGTTCCACTTATTGTACCTCAAGTGAATGCAGAAAAAATTAATGAAATGAAAAAAAATATTGTGGCAAATCCTAACTGCTCAACAGCTCAGTTAGTATTAGCTCTTAAACCATTACATGATTTATATAAAATAAAAAGAGTAATAGTTTCCACCTATCAATCTGTTTCTGGAGGCGGAAAAGCACCTATGGATGAATTGATTGAACAAACTAAATCTTATCTTGATGGAAATTCTGTTGAATCTAAAAATTTTACTAAACAAATAGCTTTCAATATCATTCCTCACATTGATGTTTTTTCGGATGATGGATACACAAAAGAAGAATTGAAAATGACTAATGAAACAAAAAAAATACTGGACAATAATATAGAGCTAACAGCTACGTGCGTTAGAATTCCTGTTCTTGTATCACATTCAGAATCAGTAAATATAGAGTTTGAAAATCCTTATTCTCTAGAACAAATTAGAGAAGCATTAAATAATGCTGATGGTTGTAGCGTTATAGATAAAAGAGAAAATGGAGGATATAGTACACCAATAGAAGCGACTGGTAGAGATGAAACATTTATCTCAAGAATTAGAGATGATAAAACAAAAGAGAATTCAATTAATTTGTGGATCGTTTCAGATAACCTATTAAGAGGCGCCGCATTAAATTCTGTTGAAATTGCAGAAACAATAATGAAAGCAAATCAAAATGGAAAATAATCCTTTATCTCCTCATATTCAAATTTATAGATGGCATGTATCATCTTTAGTTTCAATATCTCATAGAATTACAGGAGTAATAAATATATTAGCAATAACTTTAATTTGTATCTTTTTTATTTTTTTTTCATTTAGCGAAGGAAGTCATGAATTTATAAAATTATTCCTCCAATCTTTTATTGGGAAATTTTTCATCTTGGGTATTACATGGTCTTTTAGTTTTCAAATCTTAAGTGAGATAAGACATTTAATTATGGATTTTGGTTATGGATTTGAGTTAAAAACCACAAAAATTACTGGCTTAATTGTAATATTTGGATCTTTTATATTAACCGTTTCAATTTATTTAATAGGACGAAATTTATTTTAATGAGAGCAGTAACAAAAAAATGGGTATTTTTAAAAGTGAGTTCTCTCATATTAGTACCTTTGATGTTATGGTTTGCTTTAAATTTGGTTAGTATTTATGACAAAAGCTACTTAGAGATATTAACTTTTCTAACTTCTCAACCTTCAAAGTTTATATTTAGTCTTTTTCTTATTTTTGCTTACTTTTTCTCGGCATTAAGCATCAGCGAGGTTTTTGAAGACTATATTAAAGATGAAAAAATCAAAAATGCCGCAAACAAAGCTTTAAATTTTTTTGCTATAACAATTCCTTTAATTACAATATTTGCGGTATTTAAAATAACTATATGAAATCTTATAATATTATAGATCATGAATATGATGTCGTTGTCCTTGGTGCTGGAGGTTCCGGCCTAAGAGCTGCGGTTGGCTTAAGTGAAGCTGGATTAAAAACTGCATGCATTTCTAAAGTCTTTCCAACCAGAAGTCATACATCAGCTGCCCAAGGTGGAATTTCAGCAGCCCTTGGAAACATGGGAGAAGACGATTGGCGTTGGCATATGTACGATACTGTAAAAGGAGCAGATTGGTTAGGCGATCAAGATAGTATTGAATATTTGTGTAAGGAAGCTCCAAAAGCAGTATTAGAATTAGAAAAGTATGGTGTTCCTTTTAGTAGAACAGAAGATGGAAAAATTTATCAAAGACCATTTGGTGGAATGACAAAAAATTATGGAAATGGAATTGTACAAAGAACTTGTGCTGCAGCAGACAGAACTGGTCATGCAATTCTCCATACATTATATGGTCAAGCACTTAAACATAATACAGAATTTTTTATTGAATATTTTGCATTAGACTTAATTATGAAAGATGGACAATGCAAAGGTTTAATTGCTTGGAATTTAAATGATGGAACAATTCATCGTTTTAGATCTCACATAACAATTATAGCCACAGGGGGATATGGGAAGGTGTATTACTCAGCAACATCTGCACATACTTGTACTGGTGATGGTAATGCAATGGTATTAAGAGCTGGATTACCTCTTCAAGATATGGAGTTTGTACAATTTCACCCAACAGGAATATATGGACACGGAACACTTATTTCTGAAGGTGTAAGAGGTGAAGGTGGATATTTGGTAAACTCTAAAGGTGAAAGATTTATGGAGAGATATGCTCCCAACGCTAAAGATCTTGCATCGAGAGATGTAGTTAGCAGATCAATGTCTATTGAAATCAATGAGGGAAGAGGTGTTGGTAAAGATCAAGACCATGTTCATTTATATTTAAGTCATTTAGATAAAAAAGTTATTGAAGATAGATTGCCAGGCATTACTGAGGCAGCAAGATTATTTGCAAATGTAGATGTAACCAAAGAACCGATACCAGTTGTTCCAACAGTTCATTATAATATGGGTGGTATACCAACAAATTATAAAGCTGAAGTTTTAACAGTAAATGGATCTCAAAAAACAGTCCCAGGTTTGATGGCGATTGGTGAGGCTGCGTGCGTATCTGTTCATGGAGCAAATAGATTAGGTTCAAATTCACTTATTGACTTGGTTGTTTTTGGAAGAGCAGCAGCAAAGAGAGCAGCGGAATTGGTAAAACCTGGAACGCCTCACGAAGAAGTTAGTGAAAGCGAAACTGAAAAATGTCTAAATAGATTTGATAAACTAAGGTACGCAGAGGGAGATAATGGAACTGCTGAACTTAGACTGGCGATGCAAAAAACAATGCAGTCTAAATGTGCTGTATTTAGAACTGAAAAGAATCTTAAAGAGGGTGTAGATGAGATTAGAAAAACATATGACGGCATGGAATCGATTTCTGTTAAAGATAAATCGTTGGTATTCAATACTGATTTAGTTGAGACTTTAGAATTTGATAATTTAATTAGACAAGCGATAACAACTGTAGATTCTGCATATCACAGAAAAGAAAGCAGAGGAGCTCATGCTCGTGAAGATTATCCGAAAAGAAATGATGAAAAATTTATGAAACATACATTATCTTGGTGTGATGGAAAAAATACTAAAATTGAATACAGAGATGTACATACTTCAACATTAACAAATGAAGTCCAATATTTTCCTCCACAAGAAAGAGTGTATTAATGGTTCAATTAAATTTACCACAAAACTCAAAAGTTAATAAAGGTAAATATTTTAAAGACAAAACCGGTTCAAAGAATATCAGAAAAGTAAATGTTTACAGATGGGATCCATCAACTGGAGAGAACCCAAGAATAGACACATATGAAGTAGACATGGATAATTGTCCATCTAAAGTTTTAGACATACTAAATAAAATTAAAAACGAAATTGATCCAACACTTGCATATAGAAGATCTTGTGCGCATGGAGTTTGTGGTTCTTGTGCAATGAATATGGGTGGAAAAAATGGTCTTGCATGTACTAAGCCACATGCAGAAATTAAGGGAGATATAGATATATACCCTTTGCCTCACTTAAAAGTAAAAAAAGATTTAATAGGAGACTTAAGTGGATTATATAAACAATACCAATCCATTGAACCTTGGTTAAAAAATAATTCAAAAAGTGAAACAATAGAAATTCATCAATCTCCAGAAGATAGAGCTAAACTTGATGGAGCTTATGAATGTATAATGTGTGCTTGTTGTTCTACTTCATGTCCTAGTTATTGGTGGAATGGCGATAAGTATTTAGGTCCTGCAGTTTTATTACAAGCTTATAGATGGATAATGGATAGCAGAGACGAAGATAGAAAGGAAAGACTTCAAAAGGTTGCAGATGAACTTAAGCTTTATAGATGCCACACGATTTTGAACTGCACTAACGCATGTCCAAAAGGATTAAATCCAGCAAAAGCTATTGCTGAGATAAAGAAAATGCTTGCAACCACATAATTACTTATTTAAATACATCCATGAATTTAATTGAGCATTTTATCGATGGTAAAATTGTTTCTGGTACATCTGATAGAAAAGGAAAAGTATTTAATCCTGCTATAGGCAAACAAGAATCTGAGGTTAGACTTGGTACAAAACAAGATCTTGATTTAGCAGTACAAAAAGCAAAAAAAGCATTTGAAACATGGTCAAATGTAACTCCAATACAAAGAGCTAGAATAATATTTAAATACAAAGAAATAATTGAAAAAAATTCTGACTTGCTAGCTAAGATGATTGTATCAGAGCATGGAAAAGTTTATGAAGATGCCAAAGGTTCTCTCACAAGAGGTTTAGAGGTAGTTGAATTTGCATGTGGAATTCCACAAATGCTAAAAGGTGACTTTACAGAAAATGTAGGCACAAACATTGATAGCTGGTCAGTGAGACAGCCATTAGGTGTATGTGCGGGTATTACACCATTTAATTTTCCTGCAATGGTTCCAATGTGGATGTTTCCAATGGCAATAGCTTGCGGAAATACATTTGTATTAAAACCTTCTGAAAAAGATCCATCTTGTCCATTAAAACTTGCAGAGCTATTTAGTGAAGCTGGTTTACCAGATGGGGTTTTGAATGTTGTTAATGGAGATAAAGAAGTTGTAGATGCAATTTTGGAACATAAAGATATATCCGCAGTTAGTTTTGTTGGATCAACACCTATTGCTAAATACATTTATGAAAATGCAGCCAAAAATGAAAAACGTGTTCAAGCTCTTGGAGGAGCTAAAAATCATTGTGTTGTCATGCCAGATTGTGATTTAGACCAAGCAGTAAACGGTCTAATGGGTGCAGCGTATGGGTCTGCAGGAGAAAGATGTATGGCTCAATCTGTTGCTGTTGCTGTTGGTAATGTAGGTGACAAACTAGTCGATGAATTATCTAAAAAAGTGGAAGCTTTAAAAATTGGACCAGGCATGGATAAGAATTCTGAAATGGGTCCCTTAGTAACAAAAGAGCATCTTGAAAGAGTAAGAGGTTATGTTGATTTAGGTATTAAAGAAGGTGCAGACCTTGTGGTTGATGGAAGAGATATCAAACTTCAAGGTTATGAAGACGGTTATTATATTGGTGGTTGCTTATTTGATAATGTTAAAAAAGATATGAGAATTTATAAAGAGGAGATATTTGGACCTGTATTATCTGTTGTCAGAGCTAAAGATTTTAATGAAGCATTAAATTTAATTAATGATCATGAGTTTGGTAATGGAACAAGTATTTATACAAGAGATGGAGATGCAGGAAGAACATTTGCAAATCAAATTAAAGTAGGAATGGTTGGAATTAATATCCCTATCCCTGTGCCAGTTGCTTTTCATAGTTTTGGTGGATGGAAGAGATCATTATTTGGAGATCAACATATGCACGGGCCAGAAGGAGTTAGATTTTATACTAAATTAAAAACAATTACCTCAAGATGGCCTTCAGGTGTTAGATCAGACCCTGAATTTATAATGCCAACAATGAAATAGTAGAATGTCAAAAATATCATTAATAGGAGCTGGACAAATAGGTGGAACTTTAGCACATTTAATTGGATTAAAGGAGCTTGTTGATGAAGTAGTATTATTTGATGTAGCAAGTGGAATTGCTAAAGGTAAAGCATTAGATATTGCACAGTCTTCATCTGTTGATGGATTTAATGTAAAATTTTCAGGTACTGATAATTACGAAGATATAAAAAATTCAGATGTAATCATCATTACAGCTGGTGTTCCAAGAAAACCAGGAATGAGTAGAGATGATTTATTAGGAATAAATTTAAAAATTATAAAACAGGTTGCTGAAGGTATAAAGCAGCATGCACCAAATGCCTTTGTTATATGTATTACAAATCCATTGGATGTAATGGTTATGGCTTTTCAAAAATTCTCTGGACTATCGCCTGACAAAGTTGTTGGAATGGCCGGAATATTAGACACATCAAGATTTAAACTATTTTTATCTTTAGAGTTAAGTGTGCCTGTTAGAGAAATTGAAGCAATGGTAATGGGAGGTCATGGAGATACTATGGTTCCTCTACCAAGATTTACAAAAGTTTCAGGAAAACCATTATTAGATTTAGTTAAAGAAGGAAAAATTTCAAAAGATAAATTAGAAAGTATAAATCAAAGAACTAGAGATGGAGGTGCTGAAATTGTTAAATATTTAGAAAAAGGATCAGCATTTTATGCACCGGCAGCTTCAGGTGTTGAAATGGCAGAAGCATACTTAAAAGATAGCAAAAAAATGCTCCCTTGTGCTGCTCATTTAAATGGACAATACGGAATAAGCAATATTTACGCTGGAGTGCCAGTAATTGTTGGAAAGAACGGTATAGAAAAAATCGAAGAAATTGAGCTAGATGAAAATGAAAAATCTGAGTTTAATAACTCAGTAGATGCTGTAAAAAAATTATGGGAAGCAGCATCTAAAATTGATCCTAGTTTAAATAACTAGTTAATGAATATTCACGAACACCAAGCAAAGAATATACTTAGAAAATATGGGGCTAAAGTTCCGGATGGAGTTTATGCTCTAGATGTAAATGAATTATTAGAAAAAGCTAAAAATCTTAAAACTGATAAATATGTGTTGAAAGCACAAATTCATGCTGGAGGCAGAGGTAAAGCTGGTGGAGTTAAAATAGTAAATGATTTAAAAAGTCTTGAAACAGAGGCAAAATCCTTGCTTGGAAAAAAATTAATCACTCATCAGACAGGACCTAGTGGAAGAATTGTTAAAAGATTATATGTCGAAGTTTCATCTAACATTGATAAAGAATTTTATTTGTCTTGCGTTGTAGATCGTGCGAGCTCAAAGATAGCTTTTATCTCAAGTGATCAAGGGGGTATGGATATAGAGGAAGTCGCAATCAAATTTCCTGAGAAAATTTTAACAACAAAAGTAGATTTAGATAACGAAATATCTGATGAAAATTGTAATAAAATAATAAGTATTTTCAATCTAGATGAAGAAACAAAAGAACAAGGAATTAGTCTAATCAAGTCCATATACAAATTATTTATAGAAACGGATGCTAATCTAATTGAAATTAATCCTTTAATTTTAACAAAAGATCAAGAGTTGATTTGTTTAGATGCAAAAATGAATTTTGATGGAAATGCTTTATTCAGACATCCAGAGCTAATTGAGTTGAGAGACCTCAATGAAGAAGAAGAAACAGAGATAGAAGCTAGCAAGCATGATTTAGCATATATTAAACTTGATGGAACAATTGGATGCATGGTTAATGGAGCTGGGCTTGCAATGGCAACTATGGACATAATTAAATTATATGGAAAGGAACCAGCAAATTTTTTAGATGTTGGTGGTGGGGCTTCTAAAGAAAAAGTGGCAGCTGCTTTTAAAATAATTTTATCAGATAAAAATGTTAAAGGAATATTGATTAATATTTTTGGTGGAATAATGAGATGTGATGTTCTTGCCCAAGGTGTTGTGGACGCAGCAAAAGAAATAAAAATGAATGTTCCTTTAGTTGTAAGATTGGCCGGAACAAATTTTGAAGAGGGAAAAAAAATACTTGATAATTCAGGTCTTGAGTTAATTTCTGCTTCTGATTTATCAGATGCTGCTAAAAAAATTGTAGAGGCTATTAAATAAATGTCAGTTTTAGTTAATAAAAATACAAAGTTAATTTGCCAAGGTTTTACGGGTAGTCATGGAACTTTTCATTCAGAGCAAGCAATTAAATATGGAACAAATTTAGTCGGAGGAGTTACACCAAAAAAAGGCGGTCAAACTCATCTAGATAGACCAGTATTTAATACAGTAAAGGAAGCAGTCGATAAAACTGGTGCCAACGCAACTATGATTTATGTTCCTGCGAAATTTGCATCCGCAGCAATCATAGAGGCCATTGAAGCTAACTTAGAATTAATCGTTTGTATCACTGAGGGTATACCAGTTCTTGATATGATTAAGGTCAAAAAAAAGTTACTTAATTCAAAATCAAGATTAATCGGTCCAAATTGTCCAGGTATAATTACTCCTGATGAATGCAAGATCGGAATAATGCCAGGAAATATACATAAAAAGGGTTCTGTTGGTATTGTATCAAGATCTGGAACTTTGACCTACGAGGCTGTCGCACAAACTACAGAGAATGATTTGGGCCAATCAACATGTATTGGTATAGGTGGTGATCCAATAAATGGCACAAATTTTATTGATTGTTTAGATTTATTTTTAAAAGATGAGGAAACTAAATCAATTTTAATGATTGGCGAAATAGGAGGATCAGCTGAAGAAGAAGCAGCTGAATTTGTAAAAAATCATGACATAAAAAAACCCATGGTTGGTTTTATTGCAGGAGTTACAGCACCACCGGGTAGAAGAATGGGACATGCAGGGGCCATAATATCAGGTGGTAAAGGTGGGGCCAAAGATAAAATCAAAAAAATGGAAGATTGTGGCATAGAAGTAGCCACATCACCTTCAGAAATTGGAAAAACATTGTTAAATAAATTGTCCAATTGAAAACAAAATTTAGTATTATAATAAAATAAAATGAGTTCTCCTAAAAATCTCGAATATAAAAAAACATCATTTCTAAATAAGTCCAATAGTGCATTTATTGAGGAAATGTACATAAAATTTATAAATAAAGATCCATCTCTTTCTGAAAGTTGGATCGAATATTTCTCAAGTGTGGATGAGGATATGAAGATATTAGTCGACGAGATAAATGGACCATCGTGGAAACCTTTTTCAAAGAAAATAAATATAGAAGATGTTGAGAAAAGAGCTAAAGAAAATGAAAAAAACAAAAATAATTCTAGTAAATTTAATTTTCAAGTAATTGCAAATTCAAATAAAAATTCAATAAGTGCTGTAGCCTTGATAAGAGCTTATCGCTTAAGGGGACATCTATTATCAAAATTAGATCCTTTAGAATTGATGAAGTCAGAATATTTAGACGAATTACATCCTGAGTACTATGGTTTTAAAAAAGAAGATTATGACAAAGAAATTTTTCTAAACGGAATAATAAATAAAAAAAGTGCAAATATTAGAGAAATACTTAAGTTTTTAAAAAAAACTTATTGTGGTCCCATAGGTTATGAATACATGCATATTTCAAATCCAACTGAGAGAATGTGGTTTAGAGATAGAGTTGAAAAAGACGAGAATGCACTCAAGTTTACAAAAAATGGAAAGCAAGCAATTTTAAATAAATTAATACAAGCAGAGGGATTTGAAAAATTTTTAAACACAAAATATGTTGGTACTAAAAGATTTGGTTTAGATGGTGGAGAAAGTTTAATACCTGCTCTTGAGCAAATTATAAAAATCGGAGGACAATCCAAAATAAAAGAAGTTAAAATAGGAATGTCACATAGAGGAAGACTAAATGTCTTAGCAAACGTTTTACAAAAGTCTTATAAAAGAATTTTTAATGAATTTGCTGGTGAAATGGATGGTTCAGAAGATGGTGCTGGAGATGTCAAATACCATTTAGGAGCCTCATCTGATAGAGAATTTGATGGAAATCCTGTACACGTTAGTTTAACAGATAATCCTTCACATTTAGAAGCAGTTAATCCTGTTGTTCTTGGCCAAACTAGAGCTAAACAATTTTTTCACAAAGACAAAGAAAGAAATAAAGTTATACCAATATTAATTCATGGTGATGCAGCATTTGCAGGGCAAGGAATAGTAGCAGAGTGTTTTGCGATGTCCGGACTTCCTGGTCATAACACTGGAGGGACAATCCATATTATTGTTAACAACCAAATTGGATTTACAACAAGTCCTAGATTTGCGCGATCTTCCCCTTATCCTTCTGACGTAGGTAAAATGGTTGATGCACCAATCATCCATGTTAATGGAGATGATCCTGAGGCAGTTGTTTACGCAACTAGAATAGCAACTGAGTTTAGATTAAAATTTAATAGAGATGTTGTAATTGATTTAATATGTTACAGAAGATTTGGACATAATGAGGGAGATGAACCATCCTTCACCCAACCACTTATGTACAAAAAAATTAGATCTCATCCATCTACAATTAAAATTTATGGTGAAAAGCTCGTAAATGAAGGACTTTTTACGAAACAAGATTTAGATCAACAAATTATTGATTTTAAAAATTTATTAGATGATCAATTTAAAAATGCGAAAGATTATAAACCTAAAATTAGATGGTTTGAGGGAACTTGGTCGAGATATAAACCCGAAAGAGGTAAAGATAAAAGAGGTGTAACTGGATCAGATTTGAAAATTTTAAATAATATTTCTGACAGAATACATGTTTTTCCAACTGATAAAAATATTCACAAAACCATAACAAAAATTATGGAAAATAGAAAAAAAACTATTAAT
Organism: uncultured Pelagibacteraceae bacterium; assembly: GCA_902542235.1. Taxonomy (GTDB): domain Bacteria; phylum Pseudomonadota; class Alphaproteobacteria; order Pelagibacterales; family Pelagibacteraceae; genus Pelagibacter. The sequence continues at coordinate 30,030 of CACBTT010000003.1, read as the reverse complement.
GAAGGCTCAGGAATTGATTGGGCAACAGCTGAGTCTTTAGCATTTGGTTCATTATTAGTTGAAGGTTATCCAGTAAGGTTAGTAGGTCAGGACTCAGGTAGAGGTACCTTTAGTCAAAGACACTCAGTTTTAAGAAATCAAATTGATAATTCAAGGTACATACCTTTAAACAATATATCTAGTAACCAAAAAAATTTTGAAATTGTAGATAGTTTTTTATCTGAACTTGCAGTTTTAGGATTTGAATATGGATACAGTTTAGTAGAACCGAATACATTGACAATTTGGGAAGCTCAATTCGGTGATTTTGCAAATGGTGCTCAAGTAATCATTGATCAATTTATATCATCTGGTGAAAGAAAGTGGAAACGAGCATCAGGACTAGTTATGTTATTACCCCACGGTTATGAAGGACAAGGTCCAGAACACTCCTCTGCAAGGTTAGAGAGATTTTTACAATTATGTGCAAATGATAATTTACAAGTTATGAATTGCACAACACCTGCAAATTATTTTCATGCTTTAAGAAGACAGATGCACCGTGATTTTAGAAAACCTTTAATCATAATGACACCAAAGTCACTTTTAAGAAATAAATATTGTGTATCAAATTTGGAAGATTTTAGTAAACAAAATTCTTTCCATAGAGTGCTATGGGATCATGCTAGAGATACTAAGCAAAAAGGTTTTATTAAGTTAAAAGAAGATAAAAAAATTAGAAAAGTAATATTATGCTCTGGAAAAATTTATTTTGATCTTCTCGCGGCAAGAGAGAAACTAAAAATAAATGATGTTATTTTGTATAGAATTGAACAACTATATCCTTTCCCTGCAAAAAGTTTGGTTAAAGAGCTAAAACCATTTGCAAAAAATTCAAAATTTTATTGGTGCCAAGAGGAGCCTAAAAATATGGGAGCTTGGTTTGCTGTTAGAGATTATATACAATGGACATTAGAGACTATTAAGGCTAAAAACAATGCAATTTCTTACATCGGAAGAAGTCCAGATGCTACACCTGCTACAGGTTATGCAAGAAGACATAATTCTGAACAACAAGAAATTATAAATAAAGTATTTGAATAAATGAGTGAAAAAATATTAGTTCCAGTTTTGGGAGAAAGTATTACAGAGGCTACGGTCACGAAATGGTTAAAGAAAAAGGGTGATAACGTAGTTGCTGATGAAGCTGTAGTAGAATTAGAAACTGACAAAGTAAACTTGGAAGTTCCTGCACCTGCAAGTGGTGTTATATCAGAGATCAACTCAAAAGATGGTGATACAGTTGAAGTTGGAACTGTATTAGGAATGATTTCAGAAGGTAGTGCTCTTAAAGAAGAAACTGAAGCTGAGCCGGTTAAACGAAACGTTGAAAAAAATAATGTAATAAATTTAGAAATCGAAAAAAAAAAAGATACAAAAAAAACTCAAGAGCCTTTATTGCTTGATGAAGAACCATTGGTATTAACCGATGAAGTCGAAGAAACCAAGCCTATTAAACAAAATGAAACACTTTCTCCTGCTGTAAGAAAAATGGTTGTTGAAAATAAAATTAATTTAGATGAAGTAAAAGGGACAGGTAAAGATGGAAGAATTTTAAAAGGTGATTTAATAAGTTTAATGGGAGCTAACCCTCAACCTAACGAAAGAAAAATTCAATACGGTGAAGAAGAACGAATTAAAATGTCAAGACTAAGACAAACAATTGCTAAACGTTTAAAAGAGGCTCAAAATAATGCTGCTATGCTCACAACGTTTAATGAGGTTGATATGTTAAATATAATCTCAATGAGAAAAGATAACCAGGAAGATTTCCAAAATAGTTATGGAATTAAACTTGGCTTCATGTCCTTTTTTGTGAAAGCTTGTATAGTAGGATTAAAATTATTTCCTGCAATAAATGCTGAAGTTGAAAATGATGAAATGGTTTACAAAAATTATTATAATGTGAGCTTTGCAGTAGGAACTGAAAAAGGATTAGTGGTTCCAGTATTAAAAAATGCTGATGAAATGTCTTTTGCAGACATTGAAAAAAACATAAAAGATCTGTCAGACAAAGCAAAAAATGGTAATCTTACTATAGAGGATCTTCAAGGGGGAACATTTACAATTAGCAATGGAGGTGTGTATGGATCAATGTTATCTACTCCTATTTTAAACCCTCCACAATCAGCAGTTCTTGGAATGCATAATATCGTTGAAAGACCTGTTGTTGTTGATGGTGAGATAAAGGCTAGACCTGTAATGTTTTTAGCATTGTCTTATGATCATAGAATAATTGATGGTAAAGAATCTGTAAGTTTTTTAAAAACTGTTAAAGAAAACTTAGAAGATCCAAGAAGGTTATTTTTAAATTTATAATATGTCAGAAAAATTTGATGTTACAGTGATTGGTGGTGGCCCTGGTGGATATGTTTGTGCAATTAGATTGTCTCAACTTGGACTTAAAACAGCATGCATAGAGTCTAGAGGGTCTCTAGGGGGGACATGTTTAAATATTGGATGTATCCCATCAAAAAGTTTACTTAATTTATCTGAAAAATTTCACAGTGCTAAAAATTTTGAAAAAATTGGAATTGAGACTGGAGAAATAAAACTCAATTTAGATAAAATGATGAAAAATAAAGACAAAGCCGTAACAGTTTTGACTAAAGGAGTTGAATTTTTATTCAAAAAAAACAAAGTCACTTATTTTAAAGGCAAAGGTTCTTTTGAGAACGAAAAATCATTAAAAATTGAAGGCTCTGAAGGCACTAAAATAATTCAAACTGATAAAACAATAATCAGTACAGGATCAGAGCCAGTTTCATTGCCCGGAGTAGATTTTGATGAAGAGAGAATTCTTTCTTCAACTGGAGCCCTATCTATTCCCAAACTTCCCAACAAAATGATTGTTGTTGGAGGAGGATATATAGGATTGGAAATGGGATCAGTTTGGTCAAGACTTGGCACTGAAGTCACAGTCGTTGAATTTTTAGATCACATCACGCCTGGAATGGATCGAGATATTTCAAACGAATTTATGAAAATATTAAAGAAGCAAGGTATAAAATTCAACCTTAATACTAAAGTTGATAAAATAACTAAAAACTCTAATGGTGTGACGGTTGAGACTTCACAAAATGATGGCCAAAAAGTTAAACATGATGTTGATGTTGTTTTAATTTCTGTAGGAAGAAGACCTTATACTAAAAACTTAAATTTAGATAAAGTTGGTGTAAAGTTAGATGAAAAAGGAAGAGTTAAAGTAAATAAAAATTTTGAAACAAATGTTAAAAATATTTATGCAATAGGTGATGTTATTGATGGTCCAATGTTAGCTCACAAAGCTGAAGAGGAAGGAATTGCAGTTGCAGAATTAATAGCAGGCCAATCAGGTCATGTTAATTATGATATTATTCCTGGAGTTGTTTATACATCTCCCGAGGTTGCGTATGTTGGCAAAAGCGAAGAGCAATTAAAAAAAGAAAACATAGGTTATAAAATTGGTAAATTTCCTTTTATGGCAAATTCAAGAGCCAAAGCAATTGATGAGCCAGAGGGTTTTGTAAAAATTTTGGCAGACCAATCAACTGATAAAGTGCTTGGTGTTCATATTATTGGTCCTCATGCAGGAGAAATGATAGCTGAGATGGCTGTCGCAATGGAATTTGGAGCTAGTTCCGAAGATATTGCAAGAACATGTCACGCACACCCAACATTTTCAGAAGCTATAAAAGAAGCAGCTTTATCAGTAGATAAAAGACAAATTCACTCTTAATAATTATTTTTCTAAATTCAATAAAGCAAATCTTTTAAATTTTTCTTCAAGTTTTATTTTGTTATTATTTGCAAAGTCTTTTATTGCTTTTTCAACACTTTCAATTTTTGTAATACCTGCAAAGTCATCGCAAACAATTTTAGAATTATTTTTCATGTTGTCATAAAGTTTCTGTAAATCACTTAAAACTGTATCGTAACTATGGCCTCCATCTAAAAATACGAAATCAATTTCACTTAAAGGAATTTTTTCCAAAGTCACCCTTGTGTCTCCTTCTATTAGCTCAATATTTTGCGAAAATTTCTTTAAAAAATTTTCAACAGATATCTTTGAATTTAAATTTTCTTTTTTTATGAAATTATAATAGATAGTTTTAAGTGGATTCGAAAACTTTTGATTTTCAAGAAATTTAGGTTCTATCTCATCTACACTTGATTTTTTAGTAGATCCAAATAAATCTAATCCGTAAAATCTAAAATCACTACCAAAATTTGTCTTTAACAATTCACATATATTTCTTGATGTAACACCACAAAAAACACCAATTTCTAATACATTTTTTGGCTTATATTCCTCAACTAAACTCAAAAAATTATCCCCATAAGGTTTTTTTAAACCTGATTTTCTCCAGTAATAATTATATTTCATTTGATCTATTTATATATTTTTAAGATATAAAAAACTAAAATTAAATATTTATGAAATATCCAGTTTTGTTGCCAAATATATTTGATTATCCTTTTACATATGAAAGTAATATTAAATTAAAAGCAGGAGATTATGTAAAAGTTCCATTTGGTAAAAAAAATATTATTGGTGTAATTTGGAATTTTTTTGAAGAAAAGAATAATAAGGAATTTAAATTAAAATCTATAATTGAAAAAATTGAAATTGAACCACTAAGTAAAAAGACAATGAATTTTCTAAAGTGGTTTTCTAATTACAACCTTGTACCCCTAGGGATGTGTTTAAAACTACATTTGATTAATGACGAAAATTTAAAAATAAAAAATGACGGCGATCTATTAAAATATGCTCCATCAAACGAAAAAGAAAGTTACCAACTTTCTGAAGAGCAAGATAAGGCCTATAAAGAGTTATCTAAAAATGATAGCAGTTTTAGAGTTCACTTACTTCAAGGTACAACCGGTTCAGGAAAAACAATAGTTTATTTTAAAGCTATTGAAAAAATTATAAATATAGGATTGCAAGCTCTAATTTTATTACCAGAAATAGGACTAACAAATGAGTTTGAAAAAAAATTTAAATCTTATTTTGGATTTGAACCTGCAGTTTGGCATTCAAAAGTCAGCCCAAAAAAAAGAAAAATTATATGGAATGGATTATCAGCAGGAAAAATTAAAGTAGTTCTTGGAGCAAGATCATCCTTATTTCTGCCATTCAAAAAATTAGGTTTGATAACTGTAGATGAAGAGCACGATCAATCTTATAAACAAGATGAAGGAATTATCTATAATGCTAGAGATATGGCAATATCAAGAGCTAAACATGAAAATATTCCAATAAATTTAGTAACTGCAGTTCCATCAATCGAAACATATGAAAATATTAAAATTAAAAAATATAATTACTCAAGATTGCTTAATCGATATAAAGGTGCGAATTTGCCCAAACACCATGTTATAGATCTTTATCAAAATCAACTAGCGACCAAAAGTTCTATATCTCTCAAAACTATTGAAAAAGTAAAAGAACATTTAAATAAAAAAGATCAAATTCTCTTCTTCATAAATAGAAGAGGTTTTGCGCCCTACGTTTTATGTAAAAAATGTTTAAATGTTTTTACATGCCCTAGGTGCTCTATAAATTTAGTATTTCACAAAAATAAAAAAATTCTTTTGTGTCATTACTGTGGATATAAATCAAAATTAAATAGAGATTGTAAAAAAGGAGATGTTTGTGAGTTTGTATTTAGTGGACCTGGAGTAGAAAAAATTGCGGAAGAGGTTAAAAACTTATTCCCTAATAAAAAAACAATAATTTTTTCCAGCGACACAATGAATAAAGCATCTGGTAAAGATAAATTGGATAAAATTATATCTGGTGAAATAGATATTCTTGTAGGTACTCAATTAATATCAAAAGGATTTCACTTTCCAAAATTGAATTGTATTGTTGTATTAGATATTGATTTAACTTCTCAAGGACACGATCTTAGGAGTACTGAAAAAAATTTACAACTTTACCACCAGTTATCAGGAAGAGCAGGTAGAACTGGCAAACCAGCTAATATTTATTTCCAAACATACAATTTAAAACCGGAAGTTATAAATCAAATTACAAATGAAGATCCTTTTAAATTTCTAGAAAATGAATTAAATTTAAGAAAGAGGAATAATTTACCACCCTACGAAAGATTTATCGCTTTAATTTTATCTTCATCAAATGAAAAAAAATTAGATATAGATGCCGCAAAACTTAAAAATATTTTATCAAAGTCTATAGATGCAAAAATATTAGGACCCGTAAACGCCCCAATATATAGAATTAATCAAAAATTCAGAAATAGACTATTAATAAGAGCAAAAAAAACATCTAGTATTCAGAAAAAATTGAAAGATGTATTGAAAGAATTTCAACTTTCCAAAGGAATGAAACTTTCAGTTGATGTTGACCCTATCAGCTTCAATTAGCCCATTAAATCTTACCATTTTTCACAATCTGAGCCTTGAAGACTGATAATTCGTATGTTATCTAAGCGAAATTTTAAACATCTTCACAATTGAGAGTGTAAATTGAGCGAAAACAAAATATCAATAACTTCTAATAACAGTTACGCGCAAGCATTATTTGAGCTGGCTAATGAAGATAAATCTCTAGCAAAAGTAGAGGAACAAGTTGTTGCAATAAGTAGACTCATAAATGAGAGTGAAGAATTTAGATATTTAATTAAAAACCCCACGACAAGCATTGAGGATTTAACTAGAGTTATTGAAACAATTTCTGAAAAAAACAATTTTGATAATCTTTTAAAAAGATTTCTGGTTTTTTTAATACAAAAAAGAAGATTTTTTTATTTAGAAAAAATTTTAAGTGATTTTATAGAGGTATGTTCGAAAGCTAGAGGTGAAATAAAAGCAGAGCTTTTTTCAGCTAAAGAACTTAATGAAACAGATATTTCTAAAATTAAAGAAGAACTATCTCAAAACTTTGGAGCAAAGATACAGTTAAATTATAAATTTGACCCAAGTTTAATTGGTGGCTTGGTATTAAAAGTGGGAAGTACAATGGTAGATAATTCTATTAAAAATAAACTGCAACAAATTCAAAAACAAATGATAGAGGCATAAATGGAAATAAATCCTTCAGAAGTAACAAAAATATTAAAAGAGCAGATAAAAAAACTCGGCGATAGAGCTGAAGTTTCAGAGGTTGGACAAGTATTGTCTGTTGGAGATGGAATTGCAAGAATTTATGGCTTGGATAATGTTCAAGCAGGAGAAATGGTTGAGTTTTCTGATGGCTCTAAAGGAATGGCATTAAACTTAGAGAGTGACAACGTTGGTGTTGTTATATTTGGTGATGATAGGGAAATTAAAGAGGGAGATACTGTAAAAAGAACTGGTGCGATTGTTGATGTACCAGTTGGAAAACAACTTTTAGGAAGAGTTGTTGATGGATTAGGAAATCCAATTGATGGGAAAGGAGCTTTAGATAAAAGTTTAGAAAGAAAAAGAGTTGAAGTTAAAGCTCCAGGTATTATTCCACGACAATCAGTTGGTGAACCGATGCAAACAGGTTTAAAAGCAATTGATAGTTTAATTCCTGTTGGAAGAGGGCAAAGAGAACTTATAATCGGAGATCGTCAAACTGGTAAAACTGCAGTAGCAATCGATACAATTATCAATCAAAAGAAAATTAATGAATCAGACGATGAAAGTAAAAAACTTTATTGTATATATGTTGCAATTGGACAAAAAAGATCAACTGTTGCTCAGATTGTAAAAACTTTAGAGGATGCTGGTGCAATGGAATATACGACTATAGTTTCCGCAACAGCCTCAGACTCTGCGCCTCTTCAGTTTTTAGCTCCTTATACAGGATGTACTATGGGAGAATATTTTAGAGATAATGGAATGCATGCTTTAATTATTTACGATGATTTATCTAAGCAAGCAGTTGCATATAGACAAATGTCATTATTATTAAGAAGACCACCGGGGCGTGAAGCATACCCTGGGGATGTGTTTTATTTACATAGTAGATTATTAGAAAGAGCTGCTAAATTAAGTGATGAAAATGGCGGAGGTTCTTTAACTGCGCTACCAATTATTGAAACACAAGCAGGTGATGTTTCTGCATATATTCCAACAAATGTAATATCTATTACAGATGGGCAAATATTTTTAGAAACTGAACTATTCAATCAAGGAATAAGACCAGCAGTAAACGTTGGATTATCCGTATCTAGAGTAGGATCAGCTGCACAAACTAAAGCTATGAAATCTGTAGCTGGATCAATTAAATTAGAGTTAGCTCAATACAGAGAAATGGCAGCTTTTGCTCAATTTGGATCTGATTTAGATGCATCTACACAAAAACTTTTAAATAGAGGTTCGAAGTTAACTGAACTTTTAAAACAAGGACAATATTCTCCCATGACAGTTGCAGAACAAGTTATATCAATTTTCTGTGGTGTAAAAGGTTATTTGGATGATATTGAACTTAAAGATGTAGCCGACTTTGAAAATAAAGTTCTACAAAAGTGTAAATCTGATAAGCCTGAGATTATGGAGTCTATTGCCAAAACTGGGAAGATCGAGGAAGACATTGAAAAACAATTAGTAGAATTAATAAAAGGAATTAAATAATTATAAATGCCAAGTTTAGACGATCTCAGAAAAAGAATTACGAGTGTTAAATCAACTCAGAAAATAACTAAAGCTATGAAAATGGTGGCTGCAGCTAAGTTGAGAAAAGCGCAAGAGAATGCTGAAAAAGGCAGACCTTATTCAGAAAAAATGAACAATGTAATTTTAAATCTTTCAAAAAGTATAACAGATAAAGAAAATGCTCCCAAGTTACTGGTAGGGACAGGTGAAGAGAAAGTTCATTTATGTATTGTTCTTACTGCTGATAGAGGTTTATGCGGAGGTTTTAATACTAATATTATTAAAAAAGCAAAAACTTATTTCGAAAAAATAATTTCTGAATATAAAACTTTAAAGATTATTACTGTTGGATCTAAAGGATATGATCAACTTAAAAGACAGTATAAAAGTTATATTGTAGAGAACATTTCTTTCAAAGAGTCAAAAAATATAAATTACTTTGATGCAGATAAAGTAGGAAAAATTATAATTGAAAAATTTGAAAAAAATGAATTTGATGTTTGCGCAATATTTTACAATAAATTTAAAAATGTAATTACACAAATTCCACAAGAACAACAAATAGTTCCACTTAATGAAGATAAAGATGATAAAGATGACTCTGGTAATGATAATGACTACGAGTTTGAACCAGATGAAGATGAGATTTTAAGTAATTTATTGCCGAAAAATATTTCAACGCAAATATTTAAAGCAATGTTAGAGAATTCTGCCAGTGAGCAAGGTTCGAGGATGACAGCAATGGATAATGCAACCAGAAACGCAGGCGAATTGGTTGATAGGCTTACAATTGAGTATAATAGAAGCCGTCAAGCAGCAATAACAAAAGAATTAATTGAAATTATATCAGGAGCAGAAAGTTTATAATTATGAGCAAAAAAGGAAACATAACACAAGTAATTGGTGCAGTCGTTGACGTAAAATTTGATGGAGAACTGCCGGAAATATTAACAGCTTTAGAGTGTGATAATGGAGGTAATAGATTAGTTTTGGAAGTTGCGCAGCACCTTGGAGAGTCAAGTGTTAGAACCATTGCTATGGATAGTACAGAGGGACTCAAAAGGGGTGATGAAGTAAAAGATACAGGTGCTCCAATTCAAGTTCCAGTAGGTCCAGAAACATTAGGACGAATTGTAAACGTTATAGGTGAACCAATCGATGAGAAAGGACAAATTTCTACTAAAGAAAATTGGCCTATACACCGACAAGCTCCTTCTTTTAATGATCAGTCTACAGAAACAGAAATTCTAGTAACTGGAATAAAGGTAATCGACTTATTAGCACCTTATGCCAAAGGTGGAAAAATCGGATTGTTCGGTGGAGCAGGAGTTGGAAAAACTGTAATTATAATGGAACTTATAAATAATATAGCTAAGGCCCACGGTGGATTTTCAGTATTCGCTGGAGTGGGAGAGAGAACTAGAGAAGGGAACGATTTATATCACGAGATGATCGAGTCAGGAGTGATCAAGCCAGAGGGAACTGGGTCTAAAGCAGCATTAGTTTATGGACAAATGAATGAACCTCCAGGAGCTAGAGCTAGAGTAGCTTTAACTGGTCTTACTGTGGCAGAGTATTTCAGGGATCAAGAGGGTCAAGATGTTTTGTTCTTTGTTGATAACATTTTTAGATTTACTCAGGCAGGTTCAGAAGTATCAGCTCTTCTAGGAAGAATCCCTTCTGCGGTTGGTTATCAGCCTACTCTTGCAACAGATATGGGAAACCTGCAGGAAAGAATTACCACTACTAATAAAGGATCAATTACATCAGTTCAGGCAATTTATGTACCTGCAGATGATTTAACGGATCCAGCTCCAGCAACTTCTTTTTCACACTTAGATGCAACGACTGTACTTTCAAGACAAATTGCTGAATTAGGTATTTACCCTGCTGTTGACCCTTTAGATTCTACTTCTAGAATTTTAGATCCAAGAGTTGTTGGTGATGAACACTATAGAGTAGCAAGATCTGTTCAGAAAATATTACAAACATACAAATCTTTGCAAGATATTATTGCAATTCTAGGAATGGACGAGCTATCAGAGGACGATAAACTTACCGTCGCTAGAGCTAGAAAAATCCAAAGATTTTTATCACAACCTTTCTTTGTGGCTGAAGTATTTACAGGATCTCCGGGTAAACTAGTAGATTTAGAGTCAACAATTAAAGGGTTTGACGCAATATGCAAAGGAGAATATGACCATCTGCCTGAAGCTGCTTTTTATATGGTTGGCACAATAGAAGAAGCAATAGAAAAAGCTGAAAAAATGGCAAAAGATGCAGCTGCTTAATGAGTAATCTTTTTAATATAGACATTGTTAATCCAGAACAATCTTTTCTTTCTAAAGACAATGTATTTGAAGTTGTAATTCCTGCTGTAGAAGGAGAGATTGGTATTCTTAAAGACCATATTCCAATTATTTCATTTTTAAAACCAGGTATAATTAAAGTATTTTCAGAGTCTGAAGAACAAAGTTTTTATGTTGAAGATGGTATTGTCGAATTTAAAGACAATACATTATCTGTATTAACTAGCTCAATTTTTGATTTAAAAGATGCTGATAAAAATTTTGTATCTGAGTCGATAAGCAGCGCTGAAGCAGAATTATCAAAAGATAATATCGATGATCAAAAAAGATTTCTTTTAAACCATAAAGTCGAAGTTCTAAAATCTATAAGTATTAATTAACTACTTTTTCTAGTTCTTTTTGAATTTCTTTGTAAACATGAAGTTTAAAATCTACAACTTTAGTTGTTAAATCTTTAATATCTATCCATTTCCAATCTAAAAATTCAGGATGTTTAGTTTTAATGTTAATTTCATTTTCATCTCCATTAAACTTTACAATAAACCACTTTTGCTTTTGGCCTTTATATTTTCCTTTCCAAATAATTCCTAAGAGGCGATCAGGAAGATCGTAAGTTGTGTATTTGCTTATTTCTTTAATTAGTTCTACCGTCTTTATGCTTGTTTCTTCTTTAAGTTCCCTCAACGCTGCATCAAAATAATTTTCACCTTCGTCAATACCGCCTTGAGGCATCTGCCAAAAATCAGCAGGATTATCAATTCTTTTTGCCACAAATATCTTATTTTCTTTATTTAAGACTGCGATGCCTACACCATTTCTTAATGGGAGGTTTTGAAATTTTTCTTTCATTCTTAACCATTTAATAATTTAAGAGCAAATTCCAACTGGTTATCGGTATCTGTATTTATTCTAAATTCATCTGAACCTTCAGCAATAACTATATCTGGATTTACACCTACTCTTGAAATCGATTTACCTGATGGAAGATAGTATTTAGATACAGTAAGTCTTATCGCACCTTCATTTTCTAAAGGAATAATTGATTGGACTGACCCTTTTCCATATGTACTCTCTCCTACTAATATTGCTCTTTTGTGATCTTGTAGCGCTCCTGCAACAATTTCAGATGCTGATGCAGACCCATAATTAATCAAAATAACCATTGTTTCTCCATCAATAATATCTCCTTTTTTTGCAAACCATTTTCTATTTTCATACTTTCTTTTACTTTTTGTTGAAACTATTTCTCCATTTTCTAAAAAATAATCTGAAATCTTTATTGCTTGAGACAACAATCCACCAGGATTATTTCTTAAATCTAATATGTAATTTTTAATTTTCTTATTTTTCTTAAATTCTTTTATTTTATTTTTTATTTGTTTACTACTATTCTCATTGAATGATGTTAATCTTATATAAGCTGTCTGATCATCTTTTATTTCAGACTTTACAGATGCAACTTGTATAATTTCTCTTGTAATTGTAAATATAAGTGCTTTTCTTTCTCCTCTTCTTCTAACAGTAATTTCGATATCAGATCCAACTGGGCCTCTCATTAATTCTACAGCTTCAGAAAGAGTTTTTCCTTGAACTTGAACATCATCAATTTTAACAATATAATCTCCAGCTTTAACGCCAACTTCCTCAGCTGGTGAGTTATCAATTGGAGAAATTACTTTTACGACACCAGCCTCCATACTGACTTCAATGCCCAATCCTCCAAATTCTCCGCTAGTCTCAGTTTGCATATTTTTAAACGAGTCCGGAGACATATATGCTGAATAGGGATCCAAAGATTGCAAAACACCGTTTATAGCAGCATCCATTGCTTCACTCTGATTTACTTCGTCAACATATTCTTTATTAATTTTATCTAAGACTTCGCTGAATAAATCAATTTTTTTGTAAATATCGTTTTCATTACTCAAAATTGGATTTGTAAATATGAAAAAAAATAAAGAAGTTATTAAGTATACTTTTTTCATATGATCAGTTTTTCTTTAGGAATTAATTCTGACCACATTTTTTCTAATTCATAAAATTTTCTTTTCTCAGGATTGAAAATATGAACAATTAAGTCGATCCCATCTACAAGCTTCCAATCATTGCTATCTTTTCCTTCAATTTTACAATTATTCACACCGTTAATTTTTAATTTTTCAAAAACTTGTTCAGATAAAGCTTGAATATGTCTTGATGATGTACCACTTGCTATAATCATGAAGTCTGCAACTGATGATTTTCCTTCGAGATCTATTGAAACTATGTCTAAGGCTTTGTTAATATCAAGCGTTTTGATTATTTCATCTTTAAGAGCTGATATTTTTTCCATTAATTAGATTTAGAGTATCAAATTTTTCTTAATTGAGAAGATGAAATATTGACTTTATTAAACTTTATAAATTCAACTGCTTTTTTATTATATTTCTTAAATGATTTAGATCTAAAAGCCTTTGATTTGTATCCATTTCGATCAAATACCAATATTTTGCACATTTTAGTTATTGAATTGTACCCCTTCCATTTATGAAAATTTATTAGATTATCTGCCCCCATTAAAAAAAATATTTCTGAATGTTTAAATTTTTTTTTTAAATATTTAATTAAATCTACTGTACGATTAGATTTTATTATTTCTTCAAAACATTTAATTTTTATAAATTTATTATTTTTATTAATTTTTTTTGCATAAGCTGTTCTTTTAGATAGATCATTTGGATTATTTTTTTTAAATGGATTTTGTTTTGTTATAGCCCATATAACTTGACTCAAATCATAATTTTTTTTTGCTAATTTAGAAATTCTTACATGACCAACATGTGCTGGATCAAACGATCCCCCGAGTATACCAATCCTTTTATTTTCTAATTTGCCCCGAACCATAAACTTCATATTTATAACTTACTAACTGATTTAAACCGACAGGACCTCTTGGTGGCAAGGTGTTTGTTGAAATACCAACCTCTCCACCAAATCCAAATTCGCCTCCGTCAGCAAATTGTGTTGACGAATTTTGAATAGCAATAGAGCTTTTTACATTCTTAATAAAGAATTTTGATGTATTTTTATTTTTAGTAACTATTGCATCTGTATGCATAGTTCCATATTTGTTGACATGGGCAACTGCTTCTTTGACATCATTCACTAATTTAACAGAAATAATTGGTGAAAGATGTTCTTTTGACCAAGTATTATTATTTGCAGGATATGTTTTGCCTTTAAATAATTTGCTTATTTTTCTATCAGCTAAAATTTTACAACCGCTTTTAGCTAGTGAATTTAAAATTAAATTTACTGATTTTGATTTACTTTTATGTATTAAGAGAGTTTCAGTTGCACCACATATACTAGTATTTCTTAACTTAGCGTTTAACACTATTTTGTTTGCCATATAATCTTCTGCTTCTTTATCAATATATGTATGACAAATTCCTTCCAAATGACCAATAACTGGCACCTTTGAAAGTTGTTTAACTTTTTTTACTAAATTTTTTCCGCCTCGTGGTATTACAACATCAATAGAGTTTTCCATTTTTGATAATAAATAATCGACAAGTTTTCTGCTCTTGTTGTTAATAAACTGGACGTAATTTTCGTTTACTTTATTTTTTTTTAGAGCTTTCCTAAATAAATTTACTAAAATTTTATTACTATTGTAGGCTTCGGAACCACCTCTTAATATAACAGCATTTCCAGATTTAAAACATAGTGCTGATACATCCGAAGTAACATTGGGTCTACTTTCAAATATTACACCTATAACTCCTATTGGTATTGTAACTCTTCTAATTTCAAGTCCATTTGGCCTTTTCCATTTGGAAGTTACTTGATCTATTGGATCTTTAAAAGAAGTAATAGTTTTAACAGAGTCAATTATACTTTTTAATTTATTATTATTTAGAGTGAGTCTTTGGATTAAGTTTTCTTTTAATTTTTTTCCTCTTGCATAAAAAATATCTTTCTTATTTTCACTAATAATTTTATTCTTATTAATCTCAATTAATTTTACAAAATCTTTTAAAACTTTATTCTTTTTTTTTGGACTAATACTTGAATTCAAAGCTTTTCTAGAATTCAATCCAATTTTTTTAAGTAGTTTACTCATTAAATTTTAACCATATCATCTTTATGTATAACTTCAGACTTTGTAACATAGCCTAAAAGATTACTAATTTTGTTAGAATGCTCTCCTTTTATTTTGGATATCTCATCAGATGTAAAACTGCTCAACCCTCTAGCAAATTCTTTGTTATTTTTATCTAAAATTCTAACATGATCACCTTTAACAAATTTTCCTGAAACTTTTCTAATACCTGCAGCTAATAAACTTTTTCCATTTTTTAAAGCACTTAAAGCACCATCATCTATAATGATCTCTCCTTTTGGAGATATAGAGCTAATTATCCATTTTTTTCTTGCATCTAATTTAGATACTTTTGGCAAAAACCATGTCCCAGAATTATGTTCCAATATATTTTTAATTGGTCTTTTAATTAAACCATTTGCAATAGCCATATAGCAACCCGAGACTTGACATACTTTTGCAGCATCAATTTTCGTTTTCATTCCACCAGTACCATACTCACTTGTGCTTTTAGTTGAAAAATTTTCAATTTTAGAATCAATATTTTTTATTTCTTTAATCAATTTAGCATTTTTATAAATTTTTGGGTTTTTAGAATACAATCCATCAACATCAGACAATAATATTAAGCAATCTGCACCTGATATTTGTGCAACTCTTGATGCTAATCTGTCATTATCTCCGTATTTAATTTCAGAAGTTGCAATACTATCATTTTCATTAACAACAGGTACAAAATTAAGCTCAAATAAGTTTTCGAAAGTTCTTTTGGCATTTATAGCTCTTCTTCTTTGTTCAGTATCTTCTAAAGTAATTAGAATTTGAGAAATATTTATTTTATTTGAGCTAAATGTCTTTTTAAAAAGATTCATTAATTCTATTTGTCCAATTGATGCAACAGCTTGGCTTTTATCAAGCTTTAAAGTTTTTTTATTTAATTGTAATTTTTTACACCCCAAAGCAATTGCTCCAGAACTCACTATAACAATGTTCTTTTTAAGTTTTTGTAACTCTTTAATATCTTTAGCAAATTCCAAAAGCCATTTTTCTCTAATAATTTTATTATCATTTATTAATAAAGATGAACCTATTTTTATCACTACAGTTTTGGAGTCCTTAAGATACATAGTTTACCAACTTTGACTTTATATCTGATACCGATTTTTTATCCATTGTTGACATGAAAAAGATATTTTTTTTTAATTTATTCTTGAGTTTTTTTATCTTTTCTTTTTTTTCCTCTTCATCTATTAAGTCAATTTTATTTAAAACTACTATTTCTTTTTTTTTTACTAAATCTTTACTGTATTTTGATAATTCTTTTCTGACTTGATTGTAAGAAATAAATAAATCATCTTCAGTTATATCTATTAAATGCAGCAAAGTTTTGCACCTTTCTATATGTTTTAAAAATTTTATCCCAAGACCAGTTCCAGTATGAGCGCCCTCAATTAAGCCTGGTATGTCTGCTAAAGTAACTTCTTTGTCATCATAACTAGCAACCCCAAGATTTGGATTAATTGTAGTAAATTTATAGTTTGCTATTTTTGGATTTGCACTCGTCATTGATGCAAGCAAGCTGGATTTTCCAGCATTGGGCAAGCCAATGATACCGATATCAGCAATTGTTTTTAGTTGAAGCCAAATCCAAAATTCCTCTCCTTGACCCCCTTTTGTAAATTTCTTTGGGGCTCTATTGGTTGAGGACTTAAATCTTGTATTTCCAAATCCTCCCTTACCTCCGCTTGCTACTAAAAATTCCTCTTTCTGACTTTTAAAATCATAAATAAGTGTTTTATTATCTTCTTCAAATACTTGTGTTCCTAAAGGTACTTTTAAATATAAATCTTCACCACCTTTCCCAGTTTTGTTTTTTCCGCTACCATCCTTTCCTCTTTCAGCTTTGAAGTGTTGTTGATACCTGTAATCAATCAAAGTATTAAGATTTCTTTCACTTATAAGAATTACAGATCCTCCTTTCCCTCCATCGCCGCCATCAGGGCCACCAAACTCTACAAATTTTTCCCTACGAAAACTTGGAGATCCTGAACCTCCGTTGCCAGCTTTTACATATATCTTAACTTGATCTAGAAATTTCATATAACAACTATGTGAGTGTTGTATCTATTAATTGGGCTTTACAGAAACGTAAGTTCTATCAGATTTTGATTTTTTAAACTCTACTTTGCCTTTAACAACGGAAAAAATCGAATGGTCTTTACCCATTCCAACATTTTCTCCAGGAAATATTTTAGTTCCCCTTTGTCTTACAATAATGTTGCCAGGCACAACCATCTCGCCACCATATTTTTTCACACCCAGTCTACGACCTGCACTATCTCTTCCGTTTCTTGACGATCCACCTGCTTTTTTCGTTGCCATAAATTACTTTTTATTTAGCTGCTTCCTTAGTTTCAACTGTTTTTTTTGATGGTATTTCTTCTCTTTTTTCTGCTTCAGAAATAACTTTACCATCTTTTGAATAGATTTTACTTATTCTTACCATTGTAAATTTTTGTCTATGACCATTTTTTCTTCTCGAATTTTGCCTTCTCCTTTTTTTAAAAATAAGAACTGTTCTATTTTTTCCATTTTTTATTAATTCAGCTTCAACTTTAGCTCCACTAATTGTCGGCTCTCCTAACTCTAAATTTTTATCATCTCCGTAAGCTAGTATTTCATTAAACTCTATTTTTGAATTTTCTTTTGAATCTTCGAGTTTTTCAACTTTAAGAATCTCTCCAGCTTTAACTTTATATTGTTTACCACCTGTTTGAATTACTGCGAATGACATAGTTAGCCTTAATTTTTATAGAGAGCAATATAGTCCGGGTTGTATTATAGTCAAGTTTAATAACTTAAAAATTATCCTTTAAATCCCGCAATTTTTTGAAATTTTCTAGATCGTTTGACTTAAGAAAAATGTTACAATTAAGTTCCTCACCAATCGTCGATGGCATACTAGTTTTTCCTTGTTTAATTTTTTCTTTAATTTCTTTAATTTTGTTTAGTAATTCATTGTTATTGGAATCTTGTGCTAAACAAAATTCAGAATTCTTTAAAGTATACTCATGTCCACAATAAATTTTTGTGTCTTTATCTAAATTTTTTAAAACTTGTAATGAGTTATACATTTGCTCATAACTTCCTTCAAAAATTCTTCCACATCCCAAGGAGAATAAAGTATCTCCTGTAAAAATTAATTTATTTTTAAAAAAATGAAAACAGATGTGACCTATTGTATGACCTGGGACATGATAGATTTTTGCTTCAAAAATATCTTCTTTCCAAATTTCACCATCATTTAAGCAAATATCAATTTGAGGTATTCTACTTTTATCTCCAATATAACCTACTACTTCTGCATTAAATTTTTTTTTTAATTCCTCATTCCCACCAACATGGTCATTATGATGATGTGTATTTAATATATATTTTAAATTTAATTTATTTCTCTTTAAATAATTCATAATTGGATCTGCTTCACCAGGATCAATAACACAACAATTTCTATTAGATTCATTAATTAAAATGTAAGAAAAATTATCTTCCAGACACTTAATAATTTCTACTTTCATTTAACTTTCTATTAAAAATATACCTAAGTGAGAGTCAAGATTTTTATAATTTAAATTTGATTTGTTTATTTCTGAAATTCGACTTTTTTTTAAAGCAATAGACTTATATATTTTAATATTCTTAGTACTGCAAAAATTATAAAAATCTTTAATTGTGCACATATGTAAATTTGGTGTGTTGTACCATTCATGAGGTAAATTTTCTGTTACAGGCATTGTGCCTTTAAACAATAATTGTAGTCTAACTCTCCAGTAACCAAAATTAGGTATTGTAACAATTACTTTTTTTCCTACTTTAAGCAATTCATTAATTACCAATTCAGGATTAAGAAAAGCTTGTAATGTTTGGCTTAAAATAACGTAGTCAAAAGACGATTTGGGAAATTGTTTTAAATCTCTTTCAGCATTCCCTTCTATAACAGTTAATCCTTTTGATAAACAATTTTGAACTTTTTCTTTAGAAATTTCTAATCCACGAATATCTTTAGTTTTGTTTTTTTGTAAAAATTTCATCAAGTCTCCATTGCCACAACCGACATCTAGAACTCTAGTATTTTCCTCTATCAAATTAGATATAATGTTAAATTCTTCTTTCATTTATAATTTTGTAGGTTGAATTAATATAATCACCAAGTGTTTTTAGGAAACTTGGAACATCAAGCAAAAATGAGTCATGCCCCTTATCAGATTCTATTTCAACAAATCCAACATCTGTGCCAATAGAATTAAGTGCTATAACTATTTCTCTATTCTCTGATGTTGGATATAACCAATCTGATGTAAATGATATTACAAAAAATTTTGTTTTACTTTTCTTGAATGCATCAGATAAATTCCCTTTGTACTGTTTGGATAAGTCAAAATAATCCATAGCACGAGTTATATATAGATAACTATTAGCATCAAATCTATCAACAAACACAGAGCCTTGGTATCTAAGATAACTTTCAATTTGAAAATCTGCCTCAAATCCATATCTTAGGCTATCCCTATCTTGCAATTTTCTTCCAAATTTTTCCTGCAATCCTTTTTCGGAAAGATAAGTAATATGTGCCGCCATTCTTGCTACTGCTAACCCTTTGTCAGGATTTAATTTGTAATTACTATAAAATCCATTTTCCCACTTACTGTCAGCCATAATTGCCTGCCTTCCTAACTCATTAAACGCTATGTTTTGTGCCGAGTGACTAGATGTGCAAGCAATCGGTATTGCAAGTTTTGCTTTATTTGGAAAATTAGCAACAAATTGAAGTACCTGCATTCCACCCATTGAACCACCTACTACAGCAAAAAGCTTTTCAATTTCTAAATATTTAATTAGTTCGTATTGAGCATTAACCATGTCATTAATAGTTATAATGGGAAAATCAGTTCCTATTTGTTTTCCAGTTGACTCATTTATAGTGCTAGGTCCATAAGATCCCATGCAGCCCCCAATAACATTTGCACAAATTACAAAAAATTTACTTGTATCAATTGGCTTATTTTCTCCAACAACATAACTCCACCAACCATCTTTATTAGTTATTGGGTTTTTTCCAGAAACATATTGATCTCCAGTCAAAGCATGAAAAACTAATATTGCATTACTTTTTTCACTGTTTAATTCCCCATATGTCTCATATGCTATTGGAAAGTTATTAATTTCTTTACCACAATCCAATTTTAAGGGATTTGATATAATTATTTTTTTTGAACCAATATTTTTATTCATAATAATTTTACTGATTGAATTGTGAGAAAAAAAACGTTTTAGCAGTTTTTTTATAGCGCTCGCAATTCAGTATAAATCAGCGCATGCAGCTTTTACTTCAAAGATTTTTATATGTCAAATATTGCTCAATTAATTATTGTTTTATCTAGTTAAAAGACTATTTATAGTGAAATATTTAATATGACAGCGTTAAGATTCAAAAACATAAAATTACAAAGTTATAAACCAGGAAAATCCTTATTGGTTGGCAATAAAAATATTATTAAGTTATCAGCAAATGAGTCTGCCTTAGGAGTTAGTAAAAATGTCGAAAAAATTTTGAAGTTTAAATTCGATATATCAAAATATCCAGACAGTAAATTTTTGGAGCTTATACAAAAAATATCAAAAAAGTATAATTGTGACAAATCCAAGATAATTTGTGGCTCTGGTTCTGATGAAGTAATTCAAATGCTTTGTCAATTGTTCCTTAGAGAAAATGATGAAGTTGTTGTTCCCCAGTACAGTTTCCTCATGTATAGGATATACTCCAAAATCGTTGGAGCAAATGTAAAGTTAGCTAAAGAAATTAATTTTAAGGTTTCAATTAAAGAAATTCTTAAAAAGACATCAAAAAAGACAAAAATTGTTTTTATTGCAAATCCAAACAATCCAACAGGCACTTATTTAACAAAAAACGAGCTCTTAGACTTAAGGAGAAGATTAAATAAAAATATTTTATTGGTTGTTGATGATGCATATTTTGAATATATGAAGAATAAGGATTACAAATCCGGAATTGAGTTATTTAAAAACTCTAAAAATGTATTTATTTTAAGAACATTTTCAAAAATCTACGGTCTAGCCTCATTAAGAATAGGTTGGGGATATGGCGATAAATCTATAATTAAGGAATTATATAAAATTAAACCGCCTTTTAACGTAAATAAATTTGCACAAATTTGTGCTGTTGAGTCACTTAAAGATAATAAATTTGTTAAAAAGTCAGTAATACATAATCTTAAATGGTGTAAAAAAATTAAAAGTGAGATGTTAAAATACAATATCGATACAAACAAAATATCTGGAAATTTCTTTTTATTAGATTTCAAAAAAGCAAAATTTACTGCAGATACAACTTTAAAAAAATTACAAAAATATGGAATTATACTTAGAGAAATGAATTCATATGGCATAAAAAATTGTTTAAGACTTACAATTGGTAACACAAAAGAAAACCAAATATTCCTTAAAAGAATGAAAACTATTTTTAAAAATGTTCAATAATATTCTTATTATTGGTTGTGGATTGATAGGCTCATCAATATTAAAGGCGTCAATACAAAAAAAAATTTCTGAAAATTTTTTCGTATTTGAAAAATCAAAAAAATATAAATCTGTTATTAAAAAATTTAACAAAAAAATTAAATTTTTAACAAAGTTAGATAAAAATTTAAATCAAATTGATCTTGTGATTTTAAGTACTCCTATGAGTGAATATCCTAAATTTTTTTCTTCATTAAATAAAAATCTCAATCATAATTCAATTATAATTGACGTTGGTTCAACAAAAAAAAATCTAATTACTTTAAAAAAAAAAAAATTATCAAAAAATCTTGATTGGGTGATGAGTCATCCTATCTCAGGATCCGAAGTTAGCGGGCCTGAATATGGTAATGCTAATTTGTTTAAAAATAAATGGTGCATAATAATAAAAGATAAAAATGTTCCCAAGCAAAAAAAAGTAGAGAGATTTTGGAAATCTTTAGGATCTAAAATAATTATTATGAATCCAGATGATCATGATAAAATTTTTTCAGTTACTAGCCATCTACCTCACTTAATTGCTTACAATTTAATAAAAACTGCTCAGGATTTTCAGAAAAAAAAGAATAAAAATTTGATTAAATTTAGTGCAGGTGGATTGAGAGATTTCTCAAGAATCGCAGCATCCAACGAAATAATGTGGAGAGATATATTTTTCGAGAATAAAACTAATATGATTGAAGCAATAAATCTTTTTATGAAAAATTTAAAAGATTTTAAGAAGAATATAAGCAAGAAAGAAAATTCAAAGATAATAAAAAAATTAATCAATTCGAAAGTAGTAAGAAAACAAATAATTTCTCAAAAACAAGATATTTCTAAACCTGATTTCGGTCGAGAATAATTCAGATCCTCGTTACTTTCTTTACATCTAATTTCGCGGTTTCTTTAATTAGTTTTATCGTTTTTTTAATAGGCATTATGATCACTCTTTTTTTTGGACCATAAGCATGGATAAGATCATTTGTATTGATGCATATAGCAACATGTCCTTTCCAAAAAATAATATCACCTTTTTTAAATTTTTTTTTGTATCTCATACCTTTTTTTAATTTGACTTGATCAATCGTATCTCTTGGAAAAAAATTATTATTAAATTTATAAAATATTTGTAATAGAGCTGAACAATCAATTCCTTCGAATGTTTTTCCACCCCATTTATATTTACAATTTAGAAAACTTTTAAATATCTTTACAAAATCAGAATTTTTTTTTTGGATTGGAAATATATCTTTTGATCTTAGCCATTTATCTTTTTTATACATAATGAAATTTTGATCCTTTTTTAAAATTTGAATCTTGCTCGTAAATGGTAAAAACTTTTTTGATTTCTCTTTTTTATTACCTAAATAAATTTTAGCTTTTAAAATTCCAACTTTGTGAGTTGGATTAAATTTTTTGTAGCTATCAATTTTTTTTATAAAGCCTGAATATTTGTCATATAAAGTCTTTATTTTAAAATAATTATTTTTTTTACTAATTATTTTAAAACTCTCACCGTAGATAAGTTGAGAGCTAATATTAGAGTTCTTCTTTGGTTCCTCTAATATATCGACAAAAGGCTCTTTTAAAAAAAAACTATTTTGCACCAATTTTAATTTTATTCCTTATAAACCATAAACAAATTAAAGATGGGATAACCATTAAAGTGGTAATTATAAAAAAGGTTCCCCAGTCTCCATTTAGCCAATCAACTAAAGCACCCGATGAAGAAGCAAGTGTTGTTCTTCCTGCAGTTCCAATTGAAGCTAGAAGCGCATACTGTGTAGCGGTATAAGTCCTATCCACTAAAAGAGAGATAAAGGCTACGAAAGCAACAGTTGCAAATGCTGCAGATATATCATCAGCGATAACCGCTAAAGCAAACAACCATTCAGATTTTCCTGACCATGCGAGAGCAGCAAACAATAAATTTGTTGCTGCCATAAATCCACCGGCAACAAACATTGTTTTTATTGTGCCAGCTCTCATAGCAAATATTCCACCTAATAATGTAAATACAACTGTCGTTATCCAGCCAAGAGTTTTAGAGTATATCGCTATTTCACCTTTTGAAAATCCAATCTCTTTATAAAAAACTATGGACATTCTTCCAAGAAAGGCTTCTCCAATTTTAAAAAGAAAGACAAAGCCAAGGATTCCAACTGCAATTGAGAAACCATTTTTTTTGAAGAAACTAATTATTGGACCTCCTATTGTACCAGTAATATAAGCAACAAATTTTGTTATTACATTATTTGATCCAAGTTTTGATTGTATTATTTCGTCTGTTTCTTTTTGTTTGTTTTGCCTATCTGTTATTATAGGCTCGTGTATAAACATTAAACCTATATTCATCAGGATTACTACACCGCCAAGAACTAAAAAAGTAGTTTGCCAGTAATCTTCAATTCCAATGTTTTGAAAAAATTCGGCTGCAAACAATGCTATAACGCCACCTAACTTATATCCGGTCCACCATCCAACTACAGCCATAGCAGCACCAGCTGCCATAGATTTTCCTTCATCAGCATTAATTTGTTCGATTCTCAACGCATCAACTGTAATATCTTGTGTAGCCGATGCAATTGCTATAATTAATCCAACACTAATTAGTAACGCCAAATTTTCTGTTGGGTTAATAAAACTCCAAACAATTAAACTAAATAAAATTATAATTTGCATAAGGACAATCCAGCCTCGTCGATGCCCTAATCTTTTTGTTAAAAATGGAATTTGTATTCTATCAATTATTGGTGCCCACAAATAATTAAAGGCGTACACTCCAAATATTAAACCTGCCCATCCAATAGTCGATCTACTTAAACCTTCTTCTTTTAGCCAAAGGCTTAAACTACTGGCAATTAAAACCCAAGGAAATCCACTAATTGCACCAAGAAGTAATATTCTTAGCATTCGAATGTCCTTGTAAACTAAAATAGATTCCGACCAGGTTTGTTTTTTTTCAAACATCAATATTTTCTCCAAAAAGATGGTATAAATAATACTAGAATTGCAAATAATTCCAACCTTCCAAGTATCATTGCAGCACTGAGAACCCATTTAGAAAAATCAGATAGGCTTGAAAAACTTCCGTTTGGACCAATAATATCACCTAAACCTGGGCCAACATTTGAAATTGACGTGGCAGCTGCTGAAATTGCTGTAATAAAATTTAATCCATCAAGCGATAAAAGCGCAGTCACAACAAAAAATATTAATATATAAAGGAATACAAAAGAAATAATTGAGTCCATAAATTTTTCATCCACATTATTATTTTGATATTTAATTTTGAAAATTCCTCGAGGATAAATTATTTTTTTCAGCTGGTTTGATATAAATTGATACAAAATTTGAACTCTAAAAATCTTTATTCCACAAGTTGTAGAGCCCGCACACCCCCCAATAAACATTAAAATTATGAAATATACTAATGGAAATTGACCCCACTTACTAAAATTTTCTGTAGCATATCCTGTTCCAGTTAAAATAGAAATTATATTAAAGCTAACAGATAAAAAACTTATCTCAGTCAAGCTTTTATTTATAACATATAAATAAAAAAACATTAAAAGAATTGAAATAATAATCAAAATTATAAAAGTTTTTATTTGTGTGTCTTTGAAAAATATTTTTTTATCTCCAGCTAAGTATTTGATGTAACTAATAAAAGGTATACTTCCAAGAATAATAAATATTATTGCATTAATTTCTATTAATGAGTTGTTAAAATAACCTATAGACTCATTATAATTTGCAAAACCTCCAGTCGCTATTGTTGTCATAGCATGTACGATGCTGTCAAAAAAACTCATCCCAAATATAAAATAAAAAAAAGCACAAGTTAAAGTTAATAAGGAATATATAAACAATAATCTCAAAGAAACTTCTTTAGTTTTAGGGAAAATTTTTTCAGAAGTATCATTAGATGAAATATTGAAAAGTTGCATACCCCCTATATTCATTAAAGGCATTAAAGTGATTGCCATTACGATAATTCCAATACCACCAAACCACTGTAACATTCCTCTCCAAAGTAATATCGCTTTAGATGTTTCATTTAGATTCGTGATAATTGTAGATCCTGTTGTTGTAATACCAGACATGCTTTCAAAAAACGCATCTGTAAAACTCAAATCCGTACTAGAAAAAATTAAAGGTAAAGAACCAAATATAGCAATACTTAACCACGAAAGTGCTGTGAGCAAAAAAGCTTGAGGTAAACTTATCTTTTTATTGTGATCATAATTAGAAATGAAAAATAAAAATCCAAAAACAATAGTAACAATCATTGATCCGATAAATCCTGCATCAATTTGATCAAATATTAATTGAACCAAAATAGGTACAATCATTGAAAGACCTAAAATAATTTGCAAAACCCCTAATGTAAAAAAGACAGTTTTATAATTGGACATTTTGAATGGACATTATTTTATGGTAAATAAATTTCAACTCTATATGAATTATTAAAAAAGGCTGATATTAAGGATATTTAAGTAGTTGTGATAGACAAAACAAATTTTGACAAAACAAACGCCTGGCCATTTGTTGAGGCTAAAAAGCTATTAAGAGAGAGAAAATCGAACATAGAAAAAAAAAATAAAATAGTTTTACAAACTGGTTATGGCCCTAGTGGTCTACCTCATATAGGTACATTTGGAGAAGTTGCAAGGACGACAATGATAGTCAACGCTCTTGATCATTTAACAGATATTCCAAAGGAAATTATTACATTTTCTGATGATATGGATGGTCTTAGAAAAGTACCTGAAAATGTTCCAAATCAAGAAAAGCTCAAAAATAATCTCCACAAACCTTTAACGGATGTCCCTGATCCATTTGAAAAGTTTAGTAGTTTTGGAGAACATAATAATAATATGTTGAAACAATTTCTTGATAATTTTAAATTTAAATATTCATTTAAAAGTTCTACAGAACTCTACAAGTCTGGTTATTTTAATGACACCCTAAAATTAGTTCTAGAAAATTATGAAAAAATTATGGAAATAATTCTTCCAACTTTAGGCAAAGAAAGACAGAGAACCTATTCCCCCTTTTTACCAATATGCCCAGAAACTGGAAAAGTTCTTGAAATACCAGTTTTAGAAATTGATACTAAATCTTCTAAAATCATATTTGACAATAATGGATCAAAATTGGAAAAAAGTATTTTAGACGGGAACTGCAAATTACAATGGAAAGTTGATTGGGCAATGAGATGGTACGCTTTAGATGTTGATTTTGAAATGTATGGGAAGGATTTAATTGAGAGTGCAATTCTTTCAACTAAGATTATTAAAACATTAGGTAAATCTAACCCATCTGGTTTTGCTTATGAACTTTTTTTGGACGAAAAAGGTGAAAAAATATCTAAATCAAAAGGCAATGGAGTAACTATAGATGAATGGCTGAATTATGCATCTCCTCAAAGTCTATCTCTTTACATGTATCAAAATCCAAAAAGAGCAAAAAAATTGTACAAAGAAGTTGTTCCAAAAGCTGTTGATGAATATCTAGATTTTATAGAAAAAGGAAAAACTCAAAATGATTTACAGAAGTTAATGAATCCAGTTTGGCATGTGCATAATGGATCAATGCCAGAGGAAAATACAATTATGACTTTTTCAATGCTTTTAAATTTAGTTGAAACAAGTAATGCGGACAGCAAACAATTACTTTGGAAATTTGTAAAAAAATACAAGTCAGAAATTAATGAAAATGATCATCCAATTTTTGATAATTTAATTGAATATGCAATAAAATATTTCAATGATGTTATAAAAACAAAAAAAATTTACAAAACTCCAAATGAAAAAGAGAAAGTTGCACTGAAAGCATTAATTAAGTCTTTAGATAATTGTAATGATAAAATGGCTCCTGAAGATATTCAGACAAATATTTTTACCGTAGGAAAAGAAAATGGCTATAAAGAAAATTTAAGAGAATGGTTTAAGCTTATCTATGAGGTTGTATTTGGTGACGAAAATGGACCCAGAATGGGCTTCTTCATAAGTTTTTTTGGAGTAAATGAAACCAAAGAATTGATAAGAAAAAAGGTAGAAAATGTTTAATCTTATAAGACCTTTTATATTTAAATTTAGCCCTGAGGTTGCACACTCACTAGCAATAAAGGCTTTAAAGCTAAATCAGATACCAGCTATAGATAAATCAACCAGAGTTACTATCCAAACTAAATTTTTAAACAAAACCTTAAATTCTCCTCTAGGTGTAGCTGCTGGATTTGATAAAAATGCAGAAGTTTATAATCCCTTATATAAACTAGGATTTGGTTTTGTTGAGGTAGGTACAATTACACCTAAACCACAAATAGGAAATCCGAAGCCAAGAGTGTTCAGATTGGAAGAAGATGAGGCTTTAATTAATAGACTTGGATTTAACAATATTGGATCAGAAGAAAGTAAAAAAAATATTAAAAATAATTCACCTAATGGATTACTTGGTATTAATATAGGACCTAATAAAGATACAGAAAACAGAGTTGAAGATTATTTAATTTGTTTCAGAAAATTTCATAATTTAGCAGACTATATTACAATTAATATCTCTTCTCCTAACACAGAAAATTTAAGAAACTTTCACAAAAATCAAGAGTTAGATAATCTTTTAAAATGCATAAATGAAGAAAAGAAAAATTTATATTCAAATGTACCAATAGCAGTCAAAGTATCTCCTGATATTGATGAAAAAAGTATTGATGAAATCTCAGAGCTTTTTTTAAAATATAATGTTCATATAGTTATAGTTTCAAATACGACAGATAAAAATAGAGAAAATATATCTAATATAAATAAATTAGAGAAAGGTGGTTTGTCTGGAAAACCACTTGAAAATATCTCTAATGAATTAATTAATAAATTTTTTAAATTAGTTGGAAAAAAAATCTTAATAATTGGAGTTGGAGGCGTTGACTCTGCCGAAGGCGTTTTTAATAAAATTGTAAGTGGTGCAACTCTTGTGCAATTGTACACAGGCATGGTTTATAAAGGGCCAACTATTGCTTCAAAGATTAATAAAGATCTCGACGAAATTGTAAAAAGAGAAGGTTTTAAAAATATTTCTGAAGCTATTGGAACAAAAAATTAATCTTGACTGGTATTCTTTAAGACCATATACATCTTGAAAATTTATGTCTAAAAAATGTGAACTTACTGGTAAAATCCCTCTAAAAGGCCATAATGTTAGTCACGCTAACAATAAAACTAAGAGAAGATTTCTTCCAAATTTAAAGAAAGTAAAATTTAAAAGTGAACTTTTAAAGAAATCTCTGAGATTAACAGTTTCAAATGCAGGTGTTAGATCTGTAGATAAAAAAGGTAGCTTTGATAATTTCTTAAAATCTGCAAAATCAAGAGATTTATCGTTAAGATTAAAAAAGCTTAAAAAAACAATAATCGCAAAAACAGCATAATGAGTAAAGTTTTTCTCACTCTCTCATTTTTAATGGGATTGGTTGTGCTAGCATCTAATTATTTAGTTCAATTTCCTATAAAATATTACGGTTTAGAGGAAATTTTAACTTACGGTGCTTTTAGTTATCCAATTGCATTTTTAATTACAGATTTAGCCAACAGATCCTTTGGAAAATTAGTAGCAAGAAAAATTGTCTATATAGGCTTCACAATTGGAATTTTGTTTACTTTAATATTTTCAACTAATTTTACTGATCTTATTTCTATAAGAATAGCAATTGGTTCAGGAACAGCTTTTATAATTGCTCAACTTTTAGATGTTCAGATATTTGATCAATTAAGACAAAAAAAGTGGTTTATAGCACCTTTAACATCTTCTTTGATAGGTTCAACAGTTGATACTTTTTTATTTTTCTCAATATCATTCTATGGAACGGGAATTCCTTGGGTAACTTTATCCTTAGGAGATCTTGCGGTAAAAATATTTGTTGCTCTTGTAATGTTGATACCTTTTAGATTATTGCTCGGCACACTAAAAGCAGCGTAACTAAATTTTAGGTTCTTGTTGGGTCATGCAATGTATTGCACCAAATCCCCATATCAATTTGCTACAGTCAACTGTTTCGATTTTTCTATTTCTAAAGTAATTTTTGAAAATTTTAATTGCAATATTGTCTTCTTTTACTCTGAATATTGGAAGAATTATTTTTTTATTACAAATATAAAAATTCATATAACTTGCAGGAACTCTTATATTCTCAATATAAATTGGTGAAGGCATAGGAACTTTTATAATTTTGAAATTCTTTCCTTTCTCACATTTACTTTCTTTCAATATATTTAAATTCTTATTTAGGTTTTTATAATTTATATCTTTTTTATTATTTTCAACCGCAGTCATAATCGTATTTCTTGAAACAAATCTTGTTATGTCATCAACATGTCCATGTGTATCATCGCCTGCAATTCCTTTTTTAAGCCATATAAAGTTTTTTATATTTAAGTATTTATTAAA
>CACBTT010000002.1:12500-96380 GCA_902542235.1 uncultured Pelagibacteraceae bacterium | reverse complement strand
AACATTATTATATTAGGAGATATTGGCGATAATTTTGGGGCTGGCATGACAGGAGGTATGGCATTTATTTATGACCCTGAAAATCAATTTGATAAAAAGGTAAATCCTGAAAGTGTAGTTTGGCAAACTCCAGAAACTAAATTTTGGATTGAGCATCTAAGGAAATTAATTCAAGAGCATGCTATAGAAACAAATTCAACAATCTCGAAAAAAATTGTTGAGAATTTTGAAAATGAAATAAATAATTTCGTCCAAGTTTGTCCAAAAGAAATGTTAGATAAGTTAGAAAATCCTATATCAAATAAAAAATTAGTCGGTCAAGCTAGTTAGTATTTTTAATAATATTATCTAACTCTTTACAAATAATATTTAGATTTTTTTTTGACGAGAGACTATGGTCACCCTTCTTAATTATATTTAATTTTTTTTTTGCTTTGTTGAAGATTTTTAAAACTGCTCTTGAGTATTTAATTGGTACAACTTCATCTTTTTGACCATGGACCATAGTAACAGGTATTTTCATTGGAATTTTAACATTCAAAACTTTATTTTGTTTTTTTCTTCCATCTTTAATTAATTGATTAGTTATGAGATACTCATACCCACCATTTTTAATTTTGCTAATTCCTTTTTTGATAATTTCACTTTTTGTCTTTTTTGAAAATTTTTTCCACATTATTCTTGTTAAAAATTCTGGAGCAGAGCCAATTCCCATAAAGCCTTTAATCTGTTTCTTAATTGATTTAAATAATAATAAAGAAATCCAAGCACCCATACTAGAACCTATTAAAATTATATCATTTTTTTTAACTATGTTCTTAATAGTCTGTTTTGCATCATTTGCCCAAGTGGAAATATTCCCTTTTGTAAATTCACCTGAAGATTTTCCGTATCCAGAATATTCTAGTGCCAAAAAACCCAATTTATTTTTTTTAGCATAGTTTAAAAATCTTTTAGGTTTATCTCCTTCTATATCGGATGCAAAACCTGGTAAAAATATAATATAAAGATTTTTCCTATAATAATTGCTTATATATCTTAGTTTTTTTGTTTTAGAAATTTTTAGAAATTTAAATTTTTTCATATAAAGTATTAAAATTGATTTGAAATATTATAACTCTACCATATGCATCCAAAATTGAAAGTTCTGCAAGTTATACCAAAACTTGGATACGGTGGTGCAGAAACAGGTTGTTATGATATCGCACACTATCTACATGAAAATGATTGTAAATCTTTTTTAATTTGCAACGGTGGTGAATTAACAAAGTTTATAGATAAAAAAAAAGTTAAATATATAAGGTTACCTGTTAATTCCAAAAACCCCATTTTGGTTTTTTTTAATTCAATAATTATTTCTTTAATAATTTTATTTTATGGAATTAATATTGTCCACGCGAGAAGTAGAGCACCTGCATGGTCTTGTTTGCTAGCTACCAAAATCACACGACGTAAATTTGTAACTACATTTCATGGAACATATAATTTTAAAAGTAAGTTAAAAAAATTATATAATTCTGTAATGTTGAGATCAGATTTAATTATTGCTGGGTCTAATTTTATATTTTCACATATTAAAGAAAACTACTCTGAATACCTTAATGATAAAAAAAAATTCTTGGTGATATTTAGAGGCATTAACACTGACTATTTTGATCCATCAACTACTATAGAAACAGAGGAAGATGAATTATTTAAATCATGGGGACTTAAAATCGAGAGAAAAACTGTTCTATTGCCAGGAAGATTAACAGAATGGAAAGGCCAAGAAATGTTTTTAGATGCTATTAATAAAGTAAATATTAATTTAGGACACGAGGTATTTAATGTAATTATTCTTGGGAGCGATCAAGGAAGAGAACTATACAAAAAGAAACTTATTAGGTTAGTTGAACAGTATAGATTAACTAACCAAGTAAAATTTATAGATCATTGTAAAAATATGCCTCTAGCTTACAAAGTTTCAGACATCATAGTTTCTTCATCTATAGAACCAGAAGCCTTTGGAAGAATATCTGTTGAGGCCCAGGCAATGAAAAAACCAATTGTTGCAAGTAATATTGGGGGATCTAAAGAGACTATAAATGAAAATAAAACAGGATTTTTATTTGAAGCAAATAACCCTGACGATCTTTCAAAAAAATTAATAGAAATTATGAATTTAGATGAACAGACTATCAATCAAATGGGCATAGAAGGTAGAAAAAATGTCGTTTCAAAATTTAATGTTGAAAAAATGTGTTTTTCTACTTATTCAGAGTATAAAAAATTAATAAACTAATGCCAAATATTACATTACCTGATGGAAAAAAATTAAACTTTGATAAAAGTATAACTGGCACTGAGGTTGCTGAAAAAATTAGCAAGTCCTTAGGTAAGCAAGCTTTGGTGATGAGCATAAACGGTGAGCTTAAAGATTTATATACTGTTATTGATCAAGATTGTTCTATTGAAATATTCACAGCTAAAGATCCTGAGGGTTTAGAAGTCATTAGACATGACACTGCACATATTATGGCTATGGCCGTTCAAGAACTATACCCAGGCACACAGGTAACAATTGGGCCAGTTATAGAAAATGGATTTTACTATGATTTTGCAAGAAAAGAGCCTTTTACTAGCGATGATTTAAAAAAGATCGAAAAAAAAATGTCAGAGATAATAGATAAAGATGTAAAAACAAGAAAAGAAGTTTGGGAGAGAGATAAAGCAATAAGTCATTTTAAAAAAATTGGAGAAAAATACAAAGCTGAGATAATTGAGAGCATTCCTAAAAACGAGGAACTTACGGTTTATCATCATGGCGAAACATGGCATGATTTATGTAGAGGTCCACATTTAGTATCCTCTGGTAAAATAGGTAAAGCTTTTAAACTGACAAAAGTATCTGGAGCTTATTGGCGTGGTGACTCTAATAATGAAATGCTTCAAAGAATATATGGTACTGGTTGGGCAACTCAAAAAGAATTAGACCTTTATCTTCAGAGAATTGAGGAAGCAGAAAAAAGAGATCATAGAAAAATTGGAAAAGAGATGGATTTATTTCATTTTAGAGAAGAAAGTCCTGGATCTGTGTTTTGGCACCAGAAAGGATGGAATTTGTTCCAAAAATTAGTTTCATATATGAGAATGAAACAAGATCACGATGGTTACAAAGAAATAAATACACCAGAAATACTTGATAGATCTTTATGGGAAAAATCTGGCCACTGGGAAAAATTTGGAGCTAATATGTATACTTCAACTACACCAGATGAAAAAGTATTTGCAATTAAACCCATGAATTGTCCTGGGTGTGTTCAAGTATTTAATCAAGGACTTAAAAGTTATAGAGACTTACCTTTAAAGATGTCAGAATTTGGAAAAGTTCATAGATATGAACCTTCAGGTGCATTGCATGGATTATTACGCGTAAGAGCCTTTACTCAAGATGATGCACATATTTTTTGTACAGAAGAACAAATTACCGAAGAATGTTTGAGTGTTACAAATTTAATTTTAGAAATTTATAAAGATCTTGGTTTTGAAGATGTTATTTTAAAATATTCAGATAGACCAGATTTAAGAGTTGGTGACGATAAAGTTTGGGATAAATCAGAGGCTGCGTTGTTAGAGGCAATCAAAGCGACAAAGCTAGAGTACTCAATTAATAAAGGTGAGGGCGCATTTTATGGACCAAAAATTGAATTTGTTTTAAGAGATGCAATAGGTAGAGATTGGCAGTGTGGAACCTTGCAAGTAGATTTAAATTTACCAGGTAGATTAGGAGCTTCTTTTGTTGATAAAGATGGAACTAAAAAAGTACCTGTAATGTTACACAGAGCATTATTTGGATCTTTAGAAAGGTTCATAGGTATCCTTATAGAGAATTATGCAGGCAAGCTACCATTTTGGATATCACCTTTACAGGCAGTAGTTATTCCAATCTCTAGTGATTTTGATGAATATGCTAAAAGTGTAGCTAAGGAATTAAAACGGGTTGGTTTGATTGTCGAGGTGGACCTTAAAAATCACAATTTAAATTATAAAATAAGAGATCATTCTTTAACAAAAGTACCAATGTTGTTGATTTGTGGAAAAAAAGAAGTTGACTCTAACAGTGTAACTATTAGAAGATTGGATTCGAATAAACAAGAAAATATGGCTTTGAAAGAATTTATAAAAAAATACTCAGATCTAAATAAAGCCCCTTCAATCTAAGTGGCAGATTTTAAACAAAATTATTTTCAAAAAAGAACTAAAGCAAGAGGACCAAGGTCTAACAACAGGATTACATCAAATGAAGTTCAAGTTATTGCAAGTGATGGAGAAAATTTAGGAATTTTAAATTTAAATGAAGCTATCAATAAAGCAAAAAATGAAGGTTTAGATTTAATTGAAATTGCTCCGAATGCAAAACCCCCTGTCTGTAAAATTATGGACATGGGTAAATATAAATACGATGCACAAAAAAAAGCTAACAAAGCAAAAAAAAAACAAAAGAAAATTGAATTAAAAGAAATAAAATTAAGGCCAGTTACAGAAGTTCATGACTACACTTTCAAAATTAAAAATGCTCAGAAATTTTTGGCAAAAGGTGATAAAGTCAAATTTACAATAAGGTTCAAAGGGAGAGAGTTACAACATTCAAACCT
This sequence comes from uncultured Pelagibacteraceae bacterium, assembly GCA_902542235.1. Taxonomy (GTDB): domain Bacteria; phylum Pseudomonadota; class Alphaproteobacteria; order Pelagibacterales; family Pelagibacteraceae; genus Pelagibacter. The sequence goes on along the minus strand of CACBTT010000002.1, from coordinate 91,746 downwards.
TGGCAATGAATTAATGGATAAAATTAAGGCAGATATGGAGACTATTGGGAGAGTAGAGCTTCAGCCAAAATTTGATGGAAAGCAAATGATTATGGTAATCCAGCCTTTATAAGGCATATTTCTAGTTGTAAATTTAATTTAATATTTGTATAACCCCGAAAATTATGCCCAAGTTAAAAACAAAAAGTTCAGCTAAAAAAAGATTTAAAATCTCAGCTAAAGGTAAGGTTATTACCCCACAGGCTGGAAAAAGACACGGCATGATTAAAAGAACGAATTCACAAATTAGAAAACAAAGAGGCACAACTGTTTTATCTAAACAAGATGGTAAGATAGTAAAATCTTATATGCCTTACAGCTTAAGAGGATAAAATGGCAAGAGTTAAAAGAGGAGTTACAAGCAGAGCTAAACATAAAAAAGTTTTAAAAGCTGTTAAAGGTCAGTGGGGAAGAAGAAAAAATACAATAAGAGTTGCAAGACAAGCAATGGAAAAAGCCATGCAGTATGCTTATAGAGATAGAAGAAATAAAAAAAGGGATTTCAAATCACTGTGGATACAAAGAATTAATGCTGGTGTCAGATCCGAAGGCATAACATATTCAAAGTTTATTAATGGTTTAAGCAAATCAGGAATTAAATTAGATAGAAAAATTCTTGCAGAAATTGCTTACGACAACCCCGAAGCATTCAAAACTATAGTTAAAAGGGCTCAAGCAGCATTAAATTAATCAAGACTATTGTTTTTCTTCCTTTAACAAATATTCTATTAAAATGTCTGATATTAAAAAAATAAAAGATGATTATATCGATAAGCTTAACACAGAAAATAATATTGAAAAAGTAAATAACATCAAATCCGAACTATTTGGAAAAAACGGAATTATATCGAACGAATTTAAAAAATTAGGTTCGATTTCTGTAGAGGAAAGAAAAAAATTAGCCTCAGATTTAAATAATATTAAAGATGAACTTCAAAATAAAATATCAATCAAAATTCAAGAAATTGAGACTAAAGAAATTAATTTAAAGCTTGAGAAGGAAAAAATTGATGTAACTCTTCCAGAAAGAAATATTGAAATTGGTAAAATTCATCCAGTCTCCCAGGTAATAGATGAAATTTCATCTATATTTTCTGAAATAGGATTTAGTGTTGAGGAAGGCCCAGATGTAGAAAATGAATATAATAATTTTACAGCATTAAATACACCGGATAACCATCCAGCCAGAGATATGCATGATACTTTTTACCTTGATAATAATAAGGAATTACTTTTGAGAACTCACACATCTCCAGTTCAGGTAAGAACTATGCTAAAAGGTAAACCTCCTTTTAAAATTATTGCTCCGGGACGAACTTACAGATCAGATAGTGATCAAACCCATGCTCCGATGTTTCATCAAGTTGAGGGACTTCACATAGATAAGAATATAAATATGGGACATTTAAAAGGATGTTTAAATTATTTTATTAAGGAGTTTTTTGAAGTTGATAAAATTAAAATGAGATTCAGACCAAGTCATTTTCCATTTACGGAACCTTCAGCAGAAGTAGATATAGGATATGAAATTAACAATGGAAAGATTGTAATTGGTGAAGGTAATAAATGGTTAGAAATTCTAGGCTGTGGAATGGTTCATCCAAATGTTTTAAAAAATGTAAATGTTAATCCAAGTAAATATCAAGGATATGCCTTTGGAATTGGCATAGACAGACTTGGAATGTTAAAATATGGAATTAATGATTTAAGAGCCTTTTTTGAGACTGATTATAGATGGTTAAGTCACTTTGGCTTTGATCCATTGGATGTCCCTTCAAATTATAGAGGACTAAGTAGATGAAGTTCACAGTTGACTGGTTAAAAAACCATCTTGATACAAAATTTAACAATAATCAAATAATAGATAAATTAACTAATATTGGTCTAGAAGTAGAAAGTTTTGAGAGTTCTACATCTGAATTAGATACATTTATTGTTGCAAAAATTATAAATGCCAAAACTCATCCAAATGCTGACAGATTGAAGTTATGTGATGTTGATATAGGTAGCGACAAAACAATTGAAGTAGTATGTGGAGCCCCAAATGCAAAAAATGGTCTTTTGACTGTTTATGCACCTCCAGGATCGATTATTCCTAAAAATCAGATGAAATTATCTGTAAGTAAAATAAGAGGCGTAACATCATATGGAATGCTCTGTTCTGAATCAGAATTACTATTATCCAATGAAAGTGATGGAATTATAGAATTAAAAAACAATAAATATGCAAATAAAATTGGAGAAAAATATTTTAAAAACACTTCTGAAAAAGTAATAGATTTATCAATTACTCCCAATAGACCAGATTGCTTAGGGGTAAGAGGAATTGCTAGAGATTTATCTGCTGCTGGTGCTGGTAAATTAAAAATTAATAAAAAATCCAATTTAAAATATAGAGGTAATCAAAATATAAACGTAATAATAAAAAAAGAAAAAGCTCAAGGATGCACAATATTTGGAAGTTGTTTAATAAAAGGTGTATCAAATAAAGAGAGTCCAAAATGGCTAAAAGATAAAATTTTGTCTTTAGGCCAAAAACCAATATCTGCGATAGTCGATATTACTAATTATATAATGTTTGATTTAAATAGACCATTACACGCTTATGATGCAGATAAAATAGATAATGAAATTATTGTTAGAAGTTCTTCTAAAGGAGAAAGCTTCGAAGCCTTAGATAATAAAAAATATATTTTAGAAAATGATATGTGTGTTATTTCTGACAGATCTGGAGTCCTTGGTCTCGGTGGCATAATTGGTGGGACAAGATCTGGAACAGAATATTCGACTAAAAACATATTATTAGAATCTGCTTATTTTTTACCACGCTCAATAAGAAAAACCTCTAAACAATTAAATATAGATACAGATGCAAAATTCAGATTCGAGAGAGGCATAGATCCTTTATCAATTGAAGAAGGATTAATGAAAGCTTCTGAACTAATAAAACAAATTTGCGGAGGTAAAATAAGCAATTTAGATGTAAAAAAAATCGAAAATTATAAAAAAACAATAATAAATTTTGATCCATTTCTTTTTGAAAAAACGACTGGATTTAATGTTGAAAATAAAGAATTAATCAAAATACTAGAAAAGTTAGGTTTTAATGTATCTAGGAATAAAAAAATTTTAAAGTTAGTAGTACCCTCTTGGAGACCTGATATAACTCAACCAATTGATATTGTTGAAGAAATAGTGAGAATAAAAGGTTATGAACATATTAATGCTTCAGAACCTGTTAAAACAAGATTAAAGCCAACACTTAATTATTATCAGAAATTATTTCATTTTTTACAAAGATCTGTCGCATCTAAAGGTTATTTAGAGACCGTGACATGGTCATTTACTGACTCTAAAATTAATCAATTATTCAAAGAAAATGATGAAGAAATACCAATTGTAAATCCGATTAGTTCAGATCTAAATGTTTTAAGAAATTCTATTTTTCCAAATTTGATATTTTATTTAAAAAAAAATTTAGATAGAGGATTTAAAGATATTTCTTTATTTGAAATTGGTCCAGTGTTTAAAGGAAAAAGTCCTGGAGATCAACTGACGGTCATAGGTGCCGTAAGGGCAGGAAAGGTTTCAAGATTATCTTGGAATGATAAAGAGAGAATTGTAGACACATTTGATGTAAAAAAAGATGTAATACAAAGTCTTTGTGAAGCAGGGATTGATAAAGATGATATTATTATAGATGACAAAACTCCTTCTTACTATCATCCAGGAAAATCTGGAGGGGTTTACCAAAATAAACAAGAAAAAAATGCTTTAGCATATTTTGGTGAGATACATCCAAATATAATAAAAAAATTAGATATAAAAACCGAAGGTTTGGTAATATTTGAAATTTGTCTTGATTATATAAGAGAGTCAAAACAAAAGATAAAAGACTCAAAATCTGAATATAAATTTTCTGATTTCCAAAAATCAGAGAGAGATTTTGCATTTATTATAAATAAAAATTTTAAATCTCAAGAATTAGTTAATATAATTAAATCTGTTGATAACAAATTAATTAAGTCAGTAAGAGTATTTGATGTTTTTGAGGGAGAAAATATACCAGAGGGAAAAAAATCTATAGCTGTTAATGTAACTATTCAGTCAGAAGAAAAAACATTAAATGAAAATGACCTGGATAACATTAATAAACTAATTATCTCTTCCGTTGAGTCAAAGTCTGGCGCAAAAATTAGATCCTAAAAATGGGCGATACAATAGACAACATTAGGAATTTTGCAATTATAGCTCATATAGATCATGGGAAATCTACTATAGCTGACAGAATAATTCATAAATGCGGAGGTTTGAGTGAAAGAGAAATGAAATCCCAAGTACTTGATTCTATGGATATAGAAAGAGAGAGAGGTATAACAATTAAAGCACAAACAGTTAAATTAAATTATAAAGCTAAAAATGGGAAAAATTATATTTTAAATATTATAGATACCCCAGGACATGTGGACTTTAGTTATGAAGTTAGTAGAAGCCTTTATGCATGCGAAGGTTCAATATTAATTGTTGATAGCACTCAAGGAGTTGAAGCTCAAACACTCGCAAATGTATACCAAGCACTTGATATAAATCATGAGATTATTCCAGTATTAAATAAAATTGATTTACCAGCATCTGATCTTGAGAGAACAAGTAATCAAATTGAGGATGTGATTGGCATAGATACATCTAATTCTGTTCCATGCTCTGGAAAAACTGGACAAGGAATAGATGAAATTCTTGAGCAAATCATTAACTCTTTGCCTGGACCTAAAGGAGAAAAAAATAGCAAATTAAAATGTTTATTAGTTGATAGTTGGTATGACACGTATCTTGGAGTAGTTATATTAGTGAGAATTATAGATGGAAAACTAAAAAAAAATATGAAAATAAAAATGATGTCTACAAATCAAGAATATATTGTAGAAAAAGTTGGTGTGTTTACTCCTAAGGCAAAAGATGTGAGTGAACTTAATGCTGGAGAAATAGGTTTTATTACAACTGGTATTAAAATTTTATCAGAAACTAAAGTTGGAGACACTATATGCGATGCAGAGAATCCCCTCAATGATGCATTACCAGGTTTTAAACCGAGTAAACCAGTAGTTTTTTGTGGTTTATTTCCTGTAGATAGTTCTGAATATCAAAAATTAAAAGATGGACTTGCTAAATTACAATTAAATGATGCAAGTTTTTCTTACGAAGCAGAATCATCGTCTGCCTTAGGACTAGGTTTTAGATGCGGATTTTTAGGTCTTTTACACCTTGAAATAATCACAGAAAGACTTGAAAGAGAATTTGATATTAATTTATTAACTACAACACCTGGTGTTGTTTATAAAGTTCACTTAAATAATGGTGAAATTATCGAACTTCAAAATCCGTCAAATTTACCAGATCCTAATTACATAAAATTTATAGAAGAACCGTGGATTAAAGCCACAATTATCACTCCAGATCAGTATTTGGGATCAATAATTAAGTTATGTCAAAATAAAAGAGGTATTCAAACTAATTTAAGTTATTCAGGAAATCGTGCTGTAATTAATTATGAGATACCTTTAAATGAAGTCGTATTTGATTTTAATGATCGTCTTAAATCTATGACTAGTGGATATGCTAGTTTTGATTATGAAATTATTGATCACAAAGAAGGAGATCTAGTAAAAATGAATATACTTGTAAACTCAGAACCTGTTGATGCCCTTGCAATGATGATACATAAAGATTTTGCTCAGTCTACAGGTAGAGAAGTCTGTGAAAAATTAAAAGATTTAATCCCAAGACACAACTTTATGATACCGATTCAAGCAGCTATTGGTGGTAAAATTATTGCTAGAGAAACTATCAAAGGTTTTAAAAAAGATGTTTTAACAAAAATTCATGGAGGAGGAGCGACTGATAGAAAAAGAAAACTGCTTGAAAAACAAAAAAAGGGTAAAGCTAGAGCTAAACAATTCGGAAAAGTAGAAATACCTCAAGAAGCTTTTATAGGTGTTTTGAAAATTAATAAAGAAACATAAAAAATATACCAGGATGTTAAATGATTGTTCAATAATAGTTCCAACTTATCATCCAGGAGAAATCATAAATGACTTATTAAATTCACTTCCTGAAGTGGAAGAAATAATCATCTTAGATAATAGTGATGATATAAATTTGAAGAACTTAATAATCGATAGATTTAAAAACATTAAATACATAAATACAGGTGATATAGGTCTAGGAAAAACTTTTAATATGGCATTAGAAATAGCGAAATCTGATAATATTTTTATAACACAACCTGATGTAATATTAAGAAAAAATTGTTTAGAAAACTTACTTCTTGCCAAAAAGAAATACAAATATGCTGCAGTATTAGCACCTCTTTTATTTGAAAAAAATAAATATAGTATCTATGATCATTTAGATTTACCATTAGATAAAAAAAAGAGAATAATAAATCGAAACAATGATAATAGAATTAACTCATATCCAAGTGGAGATTTTTGTGTTGAAGCAATAAATTCCACAGCTTTACTGATTGACAAAAAAAAAATAATAAAAGTAAATGGTTGGGATGATTATTTTTATACTTATTTAGAAGATATTGATTTATGCTTAAGATTAAGAAAAAAAAATTTTGAAATAATTAAAGTTTGTGATTCGCATGTTGATCATGTTGGTTTTGGATCTCATCAAAAAGAAAATGAAGACAAAGCAAATGAAAATAGAATTTTCAATTTTTGTAGATCTTCGATTTACTTCAACTTTAAGCATAGATCGACAATTTTTTTTATGCAAAAGACAATATTAGAATTATTAAAAATATCACTAAAAATTATTTTGAATTCTGCACTACTTAGAAGAAAAAAAATTAAAGAAAACTTTTTAAAAATTAAAGCTTATAATAGTTTTTTTTTTAGAAAATTTGTAAAGAAGTAAAATTAAAATAAATATTTATGAAAATAGTATTAAATTTTATAAGATTAAAAATTAGATTTTTTAAATATTTTTTAAAAGCTATTAAAAATAATTTCTTCCAAAAAAAAAAATTACCCAATAATCTTCCTACAGTTCTAGTAATTTCTACTGGAGGAGTAGCTACAACAACACTTATAAAATATTTAAAATTATTTTCTAATATAAATTGTGAAAATGATAGTGATGGATTAAAACATTTAATTCGACCTCCAGTGGTTGATTATAAAAAAACAAAAATTATATATATCTCTGGAAGCGACGAAAAAATATTTAATAGTTTAAAACGAAGAAATATATTTAATGAGCAAATGATGAAACTGGGCTGTCCTTTAAGTTTTCTTTTTACTGGGAAATTAGAAAAGTATTTTTTTTCAAGATGTATTAAAAGACAAAAGAAAAATTTTTACAACAACGACAAAATATTAACTCTTATGTTTGATGAAATTTGGGACAAGAAAGAAATTATTAAAAATTATTTAGACATAGATTCAAAATTATTTTTAGAAGAATTTCCTTCAAAGAAAGTTTAGGAGAGGTGGCCGAGTGGTTGAAAGCGCACGCTTGGAAAGCGTGTATAGGGGAAACTCTATCATGGGTTCGAATCCCATTCTCTCCGCCATATTTTTGTTAGAAAATTGATGTTTTTAAAGAGTTTTACAGAAATAGAAAAAAAATCTAAAAAACATCAAAAAAACGTTGATATTCAACACTAATTTAAGCTTTTGTACATCTGCCATTTTTAAATCATTTGTAAAAATGTTATAAAAAATTCTTCCAAATTAAAAAATTAATGACAAAAAATAATTCAAATAATTATAAAGCAGACTCGATAAAAGTACTAAAAGGTTTAGAAGCTGTAAGAAAAAGACCAGGAATGTATATCGGTGATACTGATGATGGAACCGGGTTACATCATATGGTTTACGAGGTTGTAGATAATTCAATTGATGAAGCTCTAGCGGGTTATTGTAAAAAAATTGAAATAAGTATAAACGATGATAACTCTGTAACAGTGATTGATGATGGTAGAGGAATTCCTGTTGATATTCATAAGGGAGAAAAAAAATCAGCTGCTGAGGTTATAATGACTCAACTTCATGCTGGTGGAAAATTTGATCATAATTCTTATAAAGTTTCTGGAGGACTACACGGAGTAGGTGTTTCAGTTGTTAATGCCCTTTCTGAGAGATTAAAACTTACAATTAATAGAGATAATAAAAAATTTTATATAGAATTTAAAGATGGAGACGCTAAAACTTCTTTAAAACAAGTTGGAAAATCAAAAACTAGTGGAACCGAAATTAATTTTGTTCCATCCAAAGAAATATTTTCATCCATTAAATTTAGTTTTTCTATTTTAGAAAAAAGGATGAGAGAGTTAGCTTTTTTAAATAAGAGCATAAAAATAGTTTTAAGCGATTTAAGACAAAAAAAACCAAAAACATTAGAGTTCAAATTTGAAGGTGGGATCAGTGAATTTGTGCAATTCATTGATGAGAAAAAAGAAAGTTTAAAAAACAAAAATGAAAATGATCTTTTTAAAAAACCTATATATATAGAAGGTTTAAAAAATAATATTGATGTTCAGTGCTCACTTAAATGGAATGCAGGATATAGTGAAGATGTATTACCTTATACTAACAATATTTATCAAAAAGACGGAGGAACACATCTTCTTGGATTTCGAAGTGCACTAACAAGAGTAGTAAATAAATATGCAAATGAACAAAACTTGTTAAAAAAAAATAAAGTTTCTTTATCTGGAGATGACGTTAAAGAAGGATTAACTTCGGTTCTTTCTATCAAAATTCCTGACCCTAAATTTTCGTCTCAAACAAAAGATAAATTAGTCTCATCAGAAGTTAGAAATATTGTTGAAACTATAATTAATGAAAAGCTGTCTACTTGGTTTGATCAAAATCCATCAATTTCAAAAATTATCTTAACTAAAATTATCCAGGCCGCAGTAGCAAGAGATGTAGCTAGAAAGGCAAGAGAACATGTAAGAAGAAAAGGAGCCTTAGAATTAACGGGATTGCCTGGAAAATTAGCCGATTGTCAAAATTCAAAGCAATATGGTACTGAACTATTTATTGTAGAGGGTGATTCAGCTGGTGGATCAGCAAAACAAGGCAGAAACCGCGAAAATCAAGCAGTATTGCCGCTTAGAGGAAAAATATTAAATACTTTTACAGATCTTAATGGATCGAAAAAGAATGGAAATGCCAATGAATTAAGAACTAAAAGCTTATCAAAGATGATTTCATCAAATGAAATAGTTACATTGATTAATGCACTTGGTCTTGATCCAAAAAATGAGGATATAGATCTCAAAGATTTAAGATATGGTAAAATAATAATAATGACAGATGCTGATGTTGATGGCTCACATATAAGAGCATTATTATTAACGTTTTTTAATAACAAACCATTTGATAAATTAATTGAGTTTGGACATGTTTACCTTGCTCAGCCACCATTGTTTAAAATTAATAAAGGAACTAAAAGTATATATATAAAAGATGAAAATGAGCTTGAAAGTTATTTAATAAAAAATTCAAAAGATATTAAAAAATATAAAAAAAATTCTAAAGAATTTAATAATATTCTCCAAATTGAAAAGTCTAAACTTAACATTCAAAGATTTAAAGGACTGGGAGAAATGAACCCTGATGAATTATGGAATACAACTTTAAATCCTGAAACAAGAAATTTGCTACAGGTTCAATATTCAAAGAATAGTAAAAAAGATCAAGATTTGATACAAACCTTAATGGGTAATGATGTTTCTTCAAGAAAAGATTTTATTGTTGAAAATGCAATAAATGTTTCAAACTTAGATATTTAGATGGATTTAAAACAATCTGTCAAAGCAACATCATTAAATAAGTCTACTTATATCAATTTAAGATGGATTGGAATTTTAGGTCAGTTTATAACTATAAATACAGTAAAATTTATTTTTGGTTTTGAATTCGATTTTATTTTATCTAATCTAATAATTTTTATTGGAGCTTTAAGTAACTTCTACTTAATGTTTTTTTATAAAAAACCAATACTTTCAAATGTAACCTCTTTTAATTTTTTATCTTTAGATATCCTTCAATTGAGTGTTTTACTTTATTTATCTGGTGGTATTTTAAACCCTTTTTCAATATTTCTTTTGATACCGAGCGTATTTGCTGCATCCAATTTAAATATTAGAACAAATATTGCTTTAATTTTAATCACTTTAGCATCGATTATAATTTTAACTTTCTATCATCATGAACTACCTAAACCATTAGATAAATATAGTATTAGCCTGTATTATTACTATGCAATTCCTTTAGCATTGATAATTGCATTATTTTTTTTGAACTATTTCGCATTTATTTTTGGACAAGAAACAAACCTTAGGAAAGATGCTTTGGATAAAATCCAAGAAGTAATTTCCAAAGAACACGAACTCGTTTCACTTGGGGGACAAGCTGCAGCTGCAGCTCATTCATTTGGCACTCCTTTGTCTACTATTAAAATTATTTCTCACGATCTCTTTGATCAATTTAAAGATAATGATGATGTAAAAAAAGATCTGGAATTATTAATTAGTCAAGTTAACAGGTGTAATGATATTTTAAAAAAACTAACATTAAATCCTACGATAGAAGATGATTTTATTGACAAAAATAAAACGCTCTACGATTATATTAGTGAGATAGTTAACTCGTTTAAGGAAATTTCAAATAAGAATTTCAATATTGATAAAGAGCAAGATTCCAACTCATTTGAAATATTAAAATCTGTTGAAATCGTTTATGGTTTGAGGAATTTCATTGGAAATGCTAACAAATTTTCAAATGAAAATATTTATATTGCTATTAAAAGCCACAGTCAAAAGACCGAAATAACAATAGAGGATGATGGTCCTGGTATACCAAAAGATATACTTAACAAGATTGGAGAGCCATATATTAAGACACTTAAACCTAAAGATAATAAAAAAACTGGATTAGGCTTAGGGATTTTTATAGGCAAGACTTTGTTAGAAAAAAATTCTGCCAAAATAACAATTAGAAATTCAGAAACTAGAGGTGGAGCTGAAGTAAAAATAGAGTGGGAAAATAAAAATTTAAAAAAATTAGTGTAATTTTTTATTGTTTTCAAACAAACCACTAAGTTGACCAATCATTACATCACCCAACTCTTGAACATCTGCTATTTTAATCGCTTTTTTGTAATATCTCGAAACATCGTGGCCTATACCTATGGCAAGAATTTCGATGTCGCTTTTGTTTTCAATTGATTTTACAGTTTGCTTTAGATGTTTTTCTAAAAAATCACCAGAGTTAACGGATAATGTTGAGTCATCAACTGGAGCCCCATCTGAAATAACCATAAGAATTTTTCTTTCTTCTTTTCTTTTCTTAAGTCTGTTGAAAGCCCAAGTAATAGCTTCTCCATCAATATTTTCTTTAAGCAAACCCTCTTTTAGCATTAAGCCTAAATTTTTTTTTGATTGCCTCCAGTGAGTATCGGCAGATTTATAAATTATATGTCTTAAGTCATTCAAACGTCCTGGATTTTTTAATTTTCCAAGTTTATTCCACTTTTCTCTACTCTTTCCACCCTTCCAATTTTTTGTTGTGAAACCAAGAATTTCAACTTTAACCGAGCATCTTTCTAATGTTCTAGACAATATATCAGCACAAAGGGCTGCAATAGTAATTGGCCTTCCTCTCATTGATCCAGAATTATCTATGAGTAAAGTTACAACTGTATCTTTAAACTCCAAATCCTTCTCTTTTTTGAAGGAAAGAGAATTATATGGATCAATTATTATTCTTGGTAATTTTGAACTATCTAATAAACCCTCTTCAAGATCAAATTCCCAAGATCTATTTTGTTTTGCAAGTAACTGTCTTTGTAATTTATTTGCAAGTTTTGTAATTATGTCTTGGAAACTAGTTAGCTGTTGATCTAAATTTTTTCTTAATTTAGAAATTTCTTCTGAGTTTTCCAATGTTTCAGCTTTTGCTGTCTCATCAAATTCTGAAGTATATATTTTATATTCTTTATTACTTATTCCTAAATTTTTTTTCTGGACAATATTTTCTATTTCATTATTTTCAGCATCATCATTTCCAAGTTGTTCATCAAGTCTAAATTCATTCATTTCGTCAGAACTATCAACACCTTCATTGATACTATCTTCCTCTTCTCTTTCTTGAGACTCTCCACTATCTGTTTTTTGATCATCTTTTGAATTGTTATTATCTTGTTCATCTTCTTTTTGCTCTTCCCTTTTGTTTTCTTCCTCGGACTCAAAGATTTCCATATTCTGGAGAATTTCTGATATTTTGGAATTGTATATGTTTTGATTCTCTGCATTTTCTTTTAAAAAGTCTATGTATTTATCTAAAGATTTTTCAAAATCATCTTTCCAGTATGATAAAATTTTTTCAGCGCTTTCAGATAAACTTACGTTCATTATTTTATTAAGCATGTAATATTCAAAAGCTTCAGAAACATTAGACTCTTCTCTCTTTTTTATATTTTCAGATTTTGCCATACCAATCTTATTGTTATATTTGGTCATTAAATTTTTAGAAATTCCTCTCATCATCTGTGATCCTAAAAGTTCATATCTTATTTTCTCAGAAATTTTATACAGTGTATGACAAGTAGGTGTCTTTGGAATATTTTGTTCCAAAGTAGAATTATCAGAAAATTTTCTTTTTAATGCCTCCGAATCTGCCTCGGCTCTCAATTTAATAAAGTTTTCCTTATCTTTTAAATTATCAAATCTAGAAAAATTAAATTCTTTTAAATTTTTTTTGTCTTTTAATGTATATGTTTCACCTGAAATAGCTTTAATTGTTGAGTTTAAAGCTTGTTTAAATTGCTCTTTTATAAGATCATCTTTTTTCATTAAACCTGAATATTTATCATCGACTCTGGCAATTCTTCACCAAAACATCTTTGATAGTATTCTGCGATTGTATTCTTTTCTACATCATCGCATTTATTTAAAAAAGTTACTCTGAATGCATAGCCCACATCTTTAAATATTTCAGAATTTTCTGCCCAATGTAGTACTGTCCTAGGACTCATAACAGTTGAAATATCTCCAGCCATAAATCCTTTTCTTGTTAGTGTCGCAACTTTTATCATGTTTGCAACTCTCTCTTTACCTTTAGTATTATCTAAAGATTTATTTTTTCCTAAAATAATTTCCATTTCCTTTTCTAAAGCTAAATAATTTAATGTTGTAACAATGTTCCATCTATCCATTTGTCCTTGGTTAATTTGTTGTGTTCCATGATAGAGACCAGTTGTATCTCCCAAACCAACAGTATTTGAAGTTGCAAATAATCTGAAGTATTTATTTTGTTTAATGACCTTATTCTTATCCAATAAAGTAAAATTTCCCTCGGCTTCCAAAACCCTTTGAATTACAAACATCACATCTGGTCTACCCGCATCATATTCATCAAATACTAAAGCCACTGGATTTTGTATAGACCAAGGAAGAATTCCCTCCTTGAATTCCGTGACTTGTTTGCCATCTTTAATTACAATTGAGTCTTTACCAATTAAATCTATTCTACTAACATGACTATCTAAGTTAATTCTGATACATGGCCAGTTCAATCTGGCTGCAATTTGTTCTATATGTGTTGATTTACCTGTTCCGTGATAACCTTGTACTAAGACTCTTTTATTAAATGAAAATCCAGAGAGAATTGCTAAAGTTGTATCTTTATCAAATTTATAAGTTTTATCTATATCTGGCACATAATCAGTCCTTTTTGAAAATGCGTCCACTTCCATATCAGAATCTATACCGAATGTTTGTTTAATAGATAATTTAATATCTGGGGTCTGTTCAATATTTGTTGTCAATTTTGTCCTTATAAGTATTTTTTAATTGGGTATAAGCTAAAGTTATTACTTTAAGCTTATCTTCAAATTTTTTATTGCCAGCATTCATATCAGGGTGAAATTTTTTCACAAGTCTTTTGAATTTTTCTTGTATTTTAGCCCATTTTAAACCAACTCCAACACCCAAAATTTCAAAGGCTTTAAGATCATTACTATTAAACTTAAACTTATTCATATGACTCAAGTTACTAAAATCTTTAAATTTTCCATTTTCATCTTTTAAAGTATTATTCCACAATATTTTGAAAAAATTGTCTGAAGAGCTGAAACTCTGTGTTGGCTTATGCCATGTAATGTCAGATTTCAAAAAGTTGATTACTTGTTCGTCACTCATACCAGAAAAATAATTCCAGCTTTTATTAAACTCTCTTACATGCTCAAGACAGAGAAGCCTATATTCTTTGCTGTTATCCTTTTCTTTTGGAGCTTTGTAAAGTCCCTCTTCGTTACAATTATTCCATTCACAAATATTTTTCATATTATATAATATCAAGTTTAATGGATATTAATCAACTTTCAAAAAAAATTGAAAATAAACTTTTGGAAGACAGTTCCATAAAAGAAGTAAAGATAATTGACAACACTCATAAGCACTTAAAACACAATTCACATCAGACAGGTAAATTTCATATTAAATTAGAAATAAATTCTGATATATTAAAAAAAACGAGTAGAATTCAGTCCAATAAAGTTATTTACAAAATTTTAAGCGAAGAATTGAAAACTGATATTCATTCTTTACAAATAAGCTTTATTTAATTCTTTTAATAAAAACTCGTTCAATTCACCAGATTTAGCCTGATAATTTAGGTTTAATTTACCAAAATTCCTTAGTAATATTAAATTTATACTATCTGATTTATTTTTTTTATCACTTTTCATAAAATTTAAAATTGATGTAATTTTCCTTTTATTAAAAAGATCTTTATATTTATTTTTAATTTCTATTTTTTTAATATGATTATTTATTAATTCTGAATTTGGATCTGAAATAATTTTTTTTTCTTTACTAAAATTTACAGCATTCATTAAACCAAATATAACAGCTTCTCCATGATTTAATTTTTTTGAGTAACCAAGAGTAGCTTCATATGCGTGGGCAAAAGTATGGCCAAGATTTAAAGATTTTCTTAAATTTTTTTCTTTTTCATCCTTTTCAATAATTTTTTTTTTTAGTAAACAGCTATTTAAAATTGCATTAATTATAAAATTTCCTTTTAGGTTTAAAATCTTATTAAAATTTTTATCTAAAAAAAAAAAACTTTTTTTGCTATCAATTAAACTACTTTTTAGTATTTCAGCATATCCACATATAATTTCTCTTTTGGGGAGGGTACGTAGTAAATTAATATCTGAAATTACTAAATCTGGTTGATAAAAACTTCCTACAAGATTTTTTCCGAATTTATTATTAATACCTGTTTTGCCACCTATTGAAGAGTCGACTTGAGCTAATAAAGTGGAAGGTATGTTAATAAATTTTATTCCTCTTTTATATGTGCTAGCTGCATATCCAACTACATCTCCTGTAATCCCTCCACCAAATGAAATTATACAGTCCTCTCTATAAAAATTATTTTTAAATAAAACATTATGTATTTTATCGATACTTAAGTAACTTTTATTTTTTTCATTTGCATTAAAATTTAAAGTATAAATATTTAGATTTTTTAAATTTTTTAAAAGTAATGTTCTAAATTTTTTTGGTATCTTACTGTCAATTACAATCAAACATTTTGAAAATAATAATTTATTTTTTTTTAAAATATTTTTTAGTTTTGGAAATAGATTGGTACCAATATGAACTTCGTAATTTTTACTTTTAGTTTTAACCTTTATTATTTTTTGTTTCATATTTTTTTATAATTTTATTTGCTATTTCATTTTTATTTAACTGATCACAATTAATTGTGAAGTCTGCCAAACTATATATTTTAGCCCTTTCATTTATTAGTCTCTCTAGATCTGTTTCACTTAATTTCATAGCCAGAGGTCTTTTTTTGCTACCATTTATTCGTTTAATTATTATATCTTTTTTCCAATTTAACCAAAAACTAAAAGAACTTTTCTTACATTCTTTCCTAATATTAGTATTAATATATGCACCTCCACCTAGTGATAAAATTTGTTTCTCACCTTTTAAACATGATAATGTTATTTCTTCTTCACATTCACGGAAGTATTTTTCTCCCTTTTTTTTAAAAATTTCTGCAATTTTCATTTTTTCCTTTTCTTCAATTTTATTATCTATATCAATAAATTTAAGTTTGGTTTGTTTAGAAATCAATTTTCCTATTAATGTCTTACCTGAGCCCATCATACCTACTAAAACTAGATTTTTATTTGATTCCATATATTTCTAAGTTGAAAAAACACAAATATGTCTTATTTTGATTTTACAAAATTATATGCTTTTAAAACATTATACTACAAAGGAATATAACATAATATGAAATTTGCAATTAAAGCTGGAATTATTTTTTTTATATTGATTTTGTCTATTGTTGTTTTGAGTCAGATTGATTTCCCATCCCCCAACAAAAAAATTGAAGTGACTTTGCCTAATGAAAATTTTAAAACAATTAAGTAAAATTATTTTCAAAATAACCTTAATTTTATTTTTTTATAATTATTCTTCTGCAAATGAACCAATCGATATTTGGAAAATTGAAAAAAAAGATGTTATTAACAAAGAGAATTCAACCTCAAATATAAACGCAAGTAATAATCTAAATACTAATACAACATTATCAGTTCAATCTAGTTCTGAGATAGTGATAAATAAAGAAATCGTGTCATCCAGAATAAAATTAGCTGGATTATACGATCCTGCGCAGAATGGCTTAAAAATTGACATGTGGTCGAACAGTGATGGTGAGTTAATTAAAAGTATATTAAATAAAAATTTAAATAGAAACTTATCTGAATTTTCAAAAAAAATATTAGACATAGCTTTACTAACAAATTCATATATTCCAACAAATAATATTACTGAAGAGGAATTTTTAGAGTTTAAATTTAATCATTTAATAAACAAAAAAGATTTTGAATTAATTAAAGAATTTTTAATCAATAATTCTGAAGTTACAAATAAAAATAAATTAATAAAATTTTATTCAGAATATTTTCTTTCAAACTCTGAAGTAAAAAAAGCTTGTGAAATATTTAATATTAGTGGTGCTATTACTGATAAATATTTAAATAATTTTAAAATTTATTGTTTAATTCTTGAGGGTAAAAAAGAACAAGCTCAACTACTTTTTGATTTGTCAAAAGAATTAGATGAGATTGATACTTTTTTTGAAAATAAATTTAATATACTAATGGGTTATGCAAGCAAAGATGAAATAATTTCAGACGAAAATATTTTATATTTTCACTTATCTCATAAAACAAATAATGATTTTAATTATGAGCCAAAAATGGACTCACCTAGATATATCTGGAGTTATTTATCGTCATCAAATATTCTTAAAAATGCAAATTCCTTTGATATTGAAAATCCAGAAGATTTAAGATTATTAGAGAGAGCAACTCATGAAAATGTATTTGATGAGAGAGAATTATTAGATACATATAAAAAATTTCAATTTAACATAACACAACTATTAAATGCCAAAGATGCTTATAAGCTACTTCCAGATTATGAGGGCAGAGCTTTATTATATCAAAGATTACTTTTATCTGTTGATGTCGAGCAAAGATTAAGTATGGCTTCTGAATTATATAAATCTTTCCAAAAAAAAAAATTAGATAATGCGTTTGATAATGAAATCAAAGTAATATTAAAAAAAATAAAAAAAGAAGATGTTCCCTCAAATTTTACTACATTTTATGAAAATCATACCGACAATAACTTAAAAAAAGAGAGAAAGATTAAATTTAATAATAAAAAAATACATCAGTCAAAATTATTAAATTACTTTTTAAATAAAACTAGTTTGCCTAAAGCTGAAAAGGAAACAAACGATATTTTAAAAAAAATTAAAAGAAACAAAAAATATGTTTTTTCTACAAAAGATATGATTCTTATTGAATCTCTTAAATCAGATGGCGTAAAAATAGATAAAAAATACTCAAACCTTTATGAATACAATTATCAATTTTCCTCTGATATAAAACAAATGCTATCGAATGGAGAGTTAGGCTTATTATTAATTAAAATAGTAGATATTGTTGGTGAAAGTAACCTTGAAGATCTAGATATAAACACTGTGAATTTATTAGTTTCAACTATGAATGAGCTAAAAAATGTAGATTTAAGGAACGAAATTCTAATAGAAGTCTTGCCTTTAAAAGTCTAAACAATAAATAAACTATGTCAGTAAAAGAACTAATCACAGTACCCGATGATATTCTTAGAAAAAAATCTGAGCCTTTAAATAAAGTTGATGTTAATGAAAAAAAACTCATAAAAGATTTATTTGAAACTATGTACCATCATAATGGTATAGGTTTAGCAGCTGTTCAAGTTGGAATTCTTAAAAGAGTGGTTGTTTTAGATGTCTCAAAAAATGAAAATGAAAAAAAACCTTTATGCTTTATTAATCCACAAATAAAAACTTTAAGTGAAAAAATGTCCACATATGAGGAAGGTTGTTTATCAATACCCAATACCTTTATTGAGATAGAGAGACCTGAAATATGTACCGTATCTTATATAGATGAAAATGGTAATAAGAAAGAAATGGAATGTGATGGACTACTCTCAACATGTTTACAACATGAAATTAATCACCTAGATGGAAAACTAATCATTGATTATTTATCTAAAATCAAAAAAGATTTAATAATAAAAAAATTGTCTAAACAAAAAACTTCTAATAGAGTTGTTGTTTAAATGTCAAACATTGTATTCTTGGGTACGCCACTGTTTGCTGTACCTACTCTAAAAAAAATTAATCAAAAATATAAAATTAACTGTGTATTTACTCAGCCTCCAAGTAAATCAAATAGGGGTCAAAAGTTTACGAAATCGCCAATTCATAAATGTGCAGAGGAACTTAATCTAGAAATTAAAACTCCAAAAAAAATTGATGAAGAATTTGAATATCTCAAAAAATTAAATTTAGATCTTGTAATTGTTGTTGCATACGGACAGCTAATTTCAAAAAAAATTCTTGATTTGAGTAAAAAAGGTTTTTTGAATATTCATGCTTCATTATTACCAAAATGGAGAGGAGCGGCACCAATCCAAAGATCGATTTTAAACAATGAAAAAAAAACTGGTATATCATTTATGAAAATTGATGAAAAATTAGATTCTGGACCAGTATGTAATAAATATTCAATAGATATTCTTGACCAAGATAATGCAGAAATTTTATCTGAAAAATTATCTTATTTGAGTGCAGAAAAAATTTTAGGAAATGTACAAAAAGTTTTAGATGGAGAGGCAATATTTAAAGAGCAAGATCATACAAAAGCCACATATGCAGAGAAAATTCAAAAAAAAGAGGGAAAGATAGATTGGAATAATAGTGCTAGTAAAATTATTGCTCAAATTAATGGATTATATCCAAAACCTGGCGCATGGTTTGAGCATAACAACAAGAGATATAAAATATTAAAAGCAAAAATAAACAAGCAGTCAGCAACAATCGGTGAAGTAATTAATGAACAAATGACAATAGCATGTGGTGAAAATTCAATAAATATTATTAAGATACAAAAAGAGGGTAGGAATCCTCAATTAATTAAAGAATTTTTATTAGGCAATAAGTTTAGAAAAGGAACAATAATTACAAGTGAATAGATATCAGATTCTAGTAGAATACGAAGGCACTTTATACAATGGTTGGCAAATTCAAAAAAAAGGTAAGTCAATTCAGGAAAATATTGAAATTGTCTTATCTAAATTGCTTAAAGAAAAAATAAAAATTTACGGGTCTGGACGAACAGACACAGGAGTTCATGCTAAAGAGCAATCAGCACACTTTGATGCTACAAACAAGATTATTCAAAAAGATAAACTAATAAATTCGCTTAATTTCTTTTTAAATAAAAAAAAAATATCCATTTTGAAAATTAAAAGAAAAAATAAACTTTTTCATTCAAGATATTCTGCAAAAGAAAGACGGTATACCTATTTAATTAGAAATGATCTTTCTCCTTCGGTTATTAATTTTAATAGAGAGTGGCATGTTAAAAAAAAAATTAATGTTGATTTGATGAAAAAAGGAGCTAAAAAGTTAATTGGAACTCATGATTTTTCAACTTTCAGAGCATCTAATTGTGCTGCAAAAAGTCCAGTGAGAACTATGAAGAATGTAAAAATAACCAAAATTAAAAATGTTATAAAAATTCAATTTGTATCAAAATCATTTCTTAAGAGTCAAGTTAGATCTATGGTTGGTTCTCTAAAATACCTTGGTGAAAATAAATGGAACTTAAAAAAATTTACCAGTATATTTAAATCAAAATCTAGAAAAAATTGTGCTCCCATAGCTCCTGCGCATGGTTTATATCTTGAGAAAGTTATTTATTAAATTTCTTTTTTTTCTTTTTTATTCTCCATCTTGATCCTTCTCTAACTATATAGCCACAACAATTTTTGGAGCCACACTTACAAGGAAAATCCTTATAGTTTTCATCAAAACTAAATCCATAATCATAGGTTAGTTCCTCATTTTTATTTATATCT
The DNA here is from genome assembly GCA_902542235.1 of uncultured Pelagibacteraceae bacterium. Taxonomy (GTDB): domain Bacteria; phylum Pseudomonadota; class Alphaproteobacteria; order Pelagibacterales; family Pelagibacteraceae; genus Pelagibacter. The sequence goes on along the minus strand of CACBTT010000002.1, from coordinate 71,177 downwards.
TTAATAGAACTAATCCATAATTTTAAACCTTTGCCTTCAACTTCGCAATTTGGATCACAAGAGTGATTAATAAGTCTTGCAGTATTGTATGCAAAATCACCGTCTAAATCATACCTATTATTTAAGTTAAAAAGATAAATCGCTTTATCATTATCAAACTTTGGATTATTTTCGGTTTGTTTTTTTGTAATTATTTTGCCTGTATAATAAATAATCCTAGTTCCTTTTTTTATATTTTTAGATGCAAACAGTCCCCTGTTATCAATATTCGATGATTTTTGTTTATATAGTTTCATGATTATTTATTTTCTGACTCGATTAATGCATTTACATGATAATTAGCGCTTTCAGCAAGTGCTTTCAGGTCGTATCCACCCTCTAATAAAGATACTACTTTTCCGTTGGTAAATTTATTAGTGGCTTTCAGGGTTCTTCTTGTTATTTCATAAAAATCTTTAGACGAAAGTTCAAATTGAGCTAATGGATCGTTTTCGTGGGCGTCAAAGCCAGCAGAAAAGATTAAGTAATCAGGCTTATATTCAATTAACCTATCTAGAACTCTATCATAGGCATTAAAATACTCTTCTGAATTTGTGCCTGCAGGAAGAGGTATATTAAGAGAATTATTATACTTTCCCTTGTCTTTTTCAGAACCACCACCTGGATAAAATGGATATTGATGTGTTGATATATAAAGTGAATTTTTATTATCATACATTACATCATAATTTCCATTCCCCCAATGAACATCAAAATCTACACATGCAATTCTTTTATAATTATATTTTTTTATTAAATAATTAACTGCAACACCTGCATTAGAAATACAGCAAAAGCCCATTGATTTGTTTTTTTCAGCATGGTGTCCTGGTGGTCGTACAACACAAAAAGCATTTTTATATTTTTTATTTTCAATTCCATCTATTGCACTTATAGCTGATCCTGCAGCTTGAAATACTGCATCTTTACTTCCAGGTGATACAACTGTATCACCATCTAAAAAATTTAACCCACTTTTAGGAAATGAGTCTTTTAAATTATTAATATAATCTTCAGAATGTGTCATATTAAGAATATCATTAGGAACAACATCTGGCTTATCCCAAAGCAGTTCTTTATTTTTTTTTAAAGTATCAATTATTGAAACCACTCTCTTTGGTTGCTCTGGATGACCATCGCCTGTTATATGTTTTTCTGAAGATTCAGATGTTATAATTGCGGTTTTCAAGTGAAATAATTGTGTAAGATATTCTTATAAATCTTAGTTAACTTTTTTAAATCTGAGACCGATGTTCTCTCGTTAACCATATGAATAGTATTATTTCTCAACCCCAGCTCAAGACGTGGTATCGAACCTAAAAATCTGCTGTCACTTGTGCCACCTCTACAATTTAATTTTGCATTGTTGCCTGTAACTTTTTTTACAACTTTTTTTACCATATAAATTTCTTTATTTGGCTCTGTGTAAAATGCTTCTCCACTTACTTTATAATCTATTTTTGTTTTGCAATTTTCTTTTTTTGCAACTGCATTAATAATTTTACTAAGTTTTTTTTTCAAAGATGTTGATTTATAAGTTGAGTTAAACCTAACATTAAATTTAGCACTTGCTGATTGTGGGACTACATTTTCAGATATATTATCCACATTCATTTTTGTAAATTCTAAATTTGATGGTGGCATATACTTTGTTCCTTTGTCTAGCGGAACACTTTTCAGTTTAGATATTATTTTAGCAAGAGCAGTACATGGATTTATATATGACCCATAAAATGCAGAGTGTCCACTTTTTCCATACACTGTTACTGTTGCATTCATAGAACCTCTTCTTCCAATTCTGATTTCATCTCCAACTGATTTATTTGAAGATGGTTCGCCTACTATTGAAAAATCAATTTTTTCTTTTTTTTTCTTTAGATATTTCATAACGGCTGGACAACCATGACCTGTAGTTTCTTCATCAGCTGTAATTATTATTGATATAGAGCCTTTAAATTTTTTATTTTTAATAAAATTACTTACAGCACTTATCCAACATGCCACACTACCTTTCATGTCCTGTGATCCTCTTCCATATAAATATCCTTTTTTTACTACTGCTTTAAATGGAGGAAAACCCCAATTATTGAGGTTAGCAACAACATCTGTGTGACCCAAGTAATTAATGTTAGGTTTTGATTTACCAAATTTTGCATATAAATTTAATGCAGGCTTGGCACCTGTACCTTTTGATTTTATTATCTGACATTTAAAACCTAATGAGGAAAGTTTCTTTGAAAGGAATTTCATAATCCCTTTATCCTCTGTTTTAATAGTTTGAAATTTTATTAGCTCCTGAGCTAACTTTAGTTCATTAAAAGTTTTCATTAATCTAGTCTCTTAAAAGATCGTTAACAGATGTCTTGGATCTAGTTTTCTCATCAACTTGTTTAATAATTACTGCACAGCTTAAAGAGGGTGCAGATGGATTTTTTTTATCAGGAAGAGAACCTGGTACAACAACCGAGTATGGAGGTATTTTACCATAAGTGATTTCACCAGTCGCACGGTTTACTATTTTAGTACTTTGCGTAATCAGCATCCCCATACTTAATACCGAGCCTTCTCCAACTATAACACCTTCAACAACTTCCGACATAGCACCAACAAAAACATTATCTTCAATAATTGTTGGTAATGCTTGGGCCGGTTCCAATACTCCTCCAATCCCTGAGCCAGCAGAGATATGACAATTTTTTCCAATTTGACAACAACTACCTGCACGACTAAACGTGTCCATCATGGTTCCGGAGTCGATCCATGCTCCAATATTTACATAGCATGGCATTAATACTGCATTTTTACCTATGAACGATCCTCTTCTAACAGGAGAATTAGGAACCATTCTAAACCCTGCTTTTTCGTGATCTTCTTTAGACCAGCCTGCAGTTTTACCCTTTAATAGATGCGCTTTATCATACCAGCTACTGTAGGGGCCATTTAAATTTTCCATTGGATACATTCTAAAACTTAACATAATTGCTTTTTTTATATGTTGATGTGTTACCCACTCACCATTAATTTTTTCAGCTACTCTGACTTTACCACTATCTAAGTCATCAATAATTTGATTAACGGTATTTTTTAAACTCTCATCTGAGTTTGGACTTACTTGGTCTCTATTTTCCCAAGCATCATTGATTATATTTTCTATGCTCATAAATTTAAGAACTTTTTAATAACCTTATTTCTTTTAAAAATAAAGAGAGATTTTCGATTTTATAGTCGATGTAATCTTTATCAGACTCTTTTTTACCCCAGTATTCGTTATTGATAAGCCAAGCTGTTATTGTACCCCGCTCTTTACCTATTGATAAATTTTTAGCTATATCCTCAATATAAAGAGTTTCTTTTGGATCAATCTTAAATTTATCAACCATAAGATCAAAAGCTTTCGCTTCAGGCTTAGGGTGATATTTTGCATCTACGATATCAAATATATCTTTAAATTGGTCTTCAATACCAAGAGTTTTCACTATATTTTTTACGTGAGCTTTACTTCCGTTTGTAAATACGAATTTATTTAAATTTATGTTTTCAAGCTCATTTCTTAAAACAAGATCTTTTTCCATAAATGAAAGATCGATATCATGAACATACTCCAAGAATTCTTCCGGCGGTATATCATGATGTATCATCAACCCATTTAAGCTTGTGTTATATTTGTGAAAATAATCTCTTTGTAATTCTTTAGCTTTTACAAGATCTAGGTTGAGTTTATTTGAGATATATTTTGTCATCCTCTTACTAACTTGGCCAAAAACTGCTTCTAGATCACTATATAAAACACCATCACAGTCGAACAAAATATTTTTAATATTTTTTAGATTATTCATTTTCTTATTAATGTTCCTGCACCCTTATCAGAAAATAACTCAAATAGTATTGAATGAGGTTTTCTCCCATCAACAATAACTACACCTCTAACACCATTAGATATTGCATCTAAACAAGTATTTATTTTTGGTATCATACCTCCAGAAATAATATTATTTTTTAACATTTCATTGGCTTTATTGAGATTAATTTCAGATATAAGTTTTTGATTTTGATCAAGAACTCCTTCAACATCTGTCATCAAAAGAAGTCTTCTAGCATCGATCTCCTTTGCGATTGAACCTGCAGCAACATCTGCATTAATATTATAAATTCTACCATCATCACCCAATCCTAAAGGGACAACAATTGGAATTTGTTTATTTTTTATAAAATTTAATATTTTCTCTTTGTTAATTTTTTTTGGTGTCCCGACATATCCCAATTCTTTACTTTCAGGAATAATATTAATTATATTATTTTCTTTAGGTGATATTGAACAAACATTAGTGTTTTTAGATTTTAATTCATGTAAAATCTCTAAATTAAGCTCTAGCAAAGCCTCTTCTATATATCTTATTGTTTTTTCGTCTGAAACCCTAAGTCCTTTGATAAATCTTGTTTCAATATTATTTTCATCTAATTTTTTTTTAATATTTTTTCCTCCACCATGAACTACTATTGCTGATAAACCGATTTTGTTTATCACTGAAATATCCTCTATGAACTGATTAAATAGTTTTTTATCTAATAAAACAGATCCACCACATTTAATTACTACAACTTCAGACTGATATTTGTTTATATATTTTTCAACTTCATTAATATTTGGCCCATCTGTTGGAATAATCTTATCTAATTCCATCAACTAAACTGTTTTAACTGAAGTTCTCTTCATAATTACATACTGTTGTGCCATTGTAAGCACGTTGTTAATTGTCCAATATATAACTAGCCCTGATGGAAAAGGTGCAAGTATAACTGTTAAGAATACAGGAAAAAACATAAAAATCTTTTGCTGAATTGGATCTGGTGGTGTTGGATTAAGTTTTTGTTGCATCCACATTGTTACACCCATTGCTACTGGCCAAGCGCCTATAATTAAAAATGACGGTACATCATAAGGTAACAAACCAAATAGATTAAATAAACTCGTTGGATCTCTTTCACTTAAATCATGTATCCAACCAAAAAAAGGCTGATGTCTCATTTCAATTGTAACAAATAACATTTTATAAATTGCAAAAAAGAATGGTATTTGAATTAAAATAGGCAAACATCCGCTTACAGGATTCACTTTCTCTCTTTTGTAAAGAGCCATCATTTCTTGCTGTAACTTCATTTTATCTTCCTTATGAAGTTCTTTAAGCCTTACCATTTCGGGTTGAAGAACTTTCATTTTTGCCATTGATCTAAATGAGTAGTTAGCGAGAGGAAAAAATAATATTCTTATACAAGCGGTTATCAGTATAATTGCAATTCCATAGTTACCAGTTAATTTAAAGAAATAATCGGATATCAAAAATATTGGTTTTGTTAAAAAATACAGGAAACCCCAATCAATTGCTAAATCAAATTTATTAATATTTAGTTTTTCCGCATAACCATCAACAACATCCACTTCTTTCGCCGCAATAATCACTTTTACCTGATTAGTTTTACTTTCATTAGCCCTAACTTCTGTGGCAGCAGTCTCTATGAAATTGGCTTTAAATTTATTTTTATAATCGAAATCTGATCTAAAACTTTTATTATTTTCTGGGATTAAACTTGTTATCCAATATTTATCTGTAATACCCATCCATCCTTTGTTAGCATTTACAGAATACTTCTTGTCTTTAATGTCATCGTAATCTTCCTCAACAAGATTATCATCAAAAACACCTAGTAAACCTTCGTGTAATATATAAAAATCAGTTACATCAGGAGCTAGGTTTCTAATAATCTGTCCATATGGATAAAAGTTATAAGTACTTTGAGTATTATTTGTAATTTTTTGATTAACAGTAAATAAAAACTTATCATCTATACTTATTTCCTTTTCAAAACTTATATTCTGTTCATTATTCCACACTAATTTAATTGGATTGTTCGGTGTTAATAATTTGTTGCCAACAACTTCCCACTTTGTATTTGAATTAGGAACTTCAATATCTTTATTATTTATAGCCCAACCTGTCTCTATATAATAACCATTTTCAGACTCTTTTGGATTAAGTAAAACTACATTTTCATCAGAGTCTAAAGTTTCAGTGTATTTCTTAAAAATTAGGTCATCGATTAATGATCCCTCTAGAGAAATAGAACCTTTAATATTTTCATTTTCAAAAAGTATCCTTTCAACTTTGTTAATTGCCTCTGATCTAGAAATTTTATTATTCTCAATATTTTGCTCAATTTTTGGTGCCTCGTTTAGTTGAAGATTGTTCTTATTTTGATCAATATTAGTTATCTGCTTTGGATCAGGACTTGGCGGAGCAAATACTAGTCCATAGAGAATTATTACTGCTGCACTTAACGAGATTGCTGCTATTACGTTTTTTGTGTCCATTATTTAATATTCTTTTTCTTTACTGGATCATATCCATGTCCTCCGCCCAAAAATTTTATAGGATGACAAGTTAAAATTCTTTTAATGCCTTTGTAACAACCTTTCAAAACACCATATTCATTTAAACTATCAATAAAATACTCTGAACAGGTTGGAAGATATCTACAATTATTACCCAGAGCTGGTGAAATGAAATATTTATAAAATTTAATTAAATATATTAATCCTTTTTTAATCATAACTATCTAATTTTTTTTAATTCACTAAAAAGTTTTATTTTAATAAAATTGTATTCATCTTCTAAAACAGATTTTCTAGCAATTAATAAGTAACTATAGTTAAGATTAATTTTAATTTTTTTTATAGCTTCATTCATCATATTTCTTAATCTTCTTTTAATTTTATTTCTTATAACAGCTGTACCAATCTTTTTTTTTGTAATAAAACTTATATTAAAATATCTATTACTTTTATTTTCTAATCTCCTGTAAAAAATTGTTGAATATCTATTTGAAATTTTTTTACCATTTAAAATAAACTTAAAATCCTCATTTTTGGATAAACTTTTTAATTTAACCTGCATTAAACAGTGAGTTTTTTTCTACCCTTACTTCTTCTTCTTCTTATTAGTTTTCTTCCACCTTTTGTCTTCATTTTAGACCTAAAACCATGCCTTCTTTTTCTCACTTTTTTACTAGGTTGATATGTACGTTTCATATTAAGGCTTCTTTTTTGTTAAATTTCGGTAGTTATACAATTTAATGTATATAAGTACAGCGATTTTTAATAAATTAGAACAAAATGGAAAATGAAAATAAATTAAAAATTATTCTCGGTATTATATATCTTTCCATAGTTACTGGCTTTTTGTTGCTTTTTTTTAGCTATTTCTCATTTGATGACTTTTCAAGTTTTGAACTTATAAAAAATAATAGAGATAAACTGAATGATATCAAAAATTCCAATCTTTTAATTGCTAGCATATTATTTTTTATTGGAGTGATTATTTGGGTTATGCTCTTAGGATTTGGTTCACCAGTTTTTTTAGTTGGAGGATTTGTATTTGGAAAATGGATAGGGACAATCCTTATAGTATTCGCTTTATCTTTAGGCGCAACACTTCTATATATTTGTGCAAATTATTTTTTTAAAGATCTAATTGAAAAAAAATTTTCATCAAAGTTTTCTAATCTTACCGAAAAATTTAAAAAAAATGAATTTACTTTTTTTCTGATATATAGATTTGTTGGTGGTATACCTTTTTTTATATCAAACATTTTGCCAACATTATTTAATGTTAAGATTAGAAACTTCTTTTTTGGATCTGTTATTGGAATGACACCTCAGTTATTTGTTGGAGCTTCACTTGGTGCAGGCCTAAATAAAGTTATTGATACTAATCAACAACTTCCTAGTATTTTTGACATAATTTTAACTCCAGATATTTATGTACCAATAATTGGTATGATAATCCTCGTTTTAATTGGATTTATAATCAGAAAAAAATTCTACAAATAGCTGGTGCCCTCGACGAGAATCTAACTCGTAACTGACCCTTACCAAGGGCCTGTTTTAACATTAAAACTACAAGGGCATTTTTAATAATAATTAGTGTATAAAATTGTTTTTTTCAAATAAATGCCTTAATTTTTTACAAAAATCGGTTATATCTAAAATAGGTAAATGATATGGGAATTCACTACGATTATAAATCGACAAGAGGAGCTAAAGCTATGGAGAAGCAAGCTAAAAGAGAAAAAAAGCTTGCTGAAAAAAGAGCAAAAAAAATAGCTAAACAAGGTGACCCAAAAAGTCCAGAGGATAAAACATTACCAATCGATCAAGTAATAACTTTGGATCACCTTACCAATCCAGACAAAAAGTAATCAAATGGACAGGAAGAAGGATAAAAAAGCTAAACTCGAAGAAGCATTGCGTAAAAACTTAAGAAAAAGAAAAATTTTTCAAAGAAAAAATAAAAAAAATAAATAAATGTCAGTGCAATCAGATAAGTGGATAATCAAAATGGCGAAAGAACAAGCAATGATTTCACCATTTGAAGATAAACAAATAAGGGAAGGAAAAATTTCATTTGGCGTTTCTTCATATGGGTACGATGCGAGAGTATCTAATGAGTTTAAAATATTTACTAATGTTAACTCTGAAATTGTAGATCCAAAAAATTTTAAACCTACAAATTTTGTAACAAAAGAATCTGATGAATGTATTATTCCGCCAAATTCGTTTGTTTTAGCAAGAACAGTTGAATATTTTAAAATTCCTAGTGATGTCTTAGTTATTTGTTTAGGTAAGTCCACTTATGCAAGATGTGGAATAATTGTTAATGTAACACCCTTAGAACCAGGATGGGAAGGTCATGTGACACTTGAATTTTCTAACACAACTCCATTACCAGCCAAAATATATGCGAATGAGGGTGTGGCTCAATTTATATTCTTAAAAGGGAATGAGAAACCTGACGTTTCATATGCTGACAGAAATGGAAAATATATGGGCCAAAAAGGGGTAACGCTTCCCAAAATTTAAAATGGATAAATTTAAAATTAATGGCCCCTCTAAGATCAGAGGAGAGGTCTCAATTTCTGGAAGTAAAAATGCTGCTCTTCCAATACTTGCTGCAACTTTACTCTTCGATAAAAATGTAACAATTAAAAATCTTCCACAAGTTAAAGATATTGATACAATGCTTAATTTACTAAAATCACTAGGAAGAAAAATTAGCTTTAAAAATAATAAAAAAATTGCAACGATTTCAAAAGGGAAAAAAAATAATTTTTTTGCACCTTATTCTCTCGTTAAAACGATGAGAGCAGGAATTTTAGTTCTTGGCCCTTTATTGGCAAAAAATAAAAAAGCAAAAGTAAGTAGCCCAGGCGGTTGTAGTATAGGAGTTAGACCAATAGATATACATTTAAAAGCTATATCAAAGTTGGGTGTTAAAATACAAATTAAAAAAGGATATGTTAATGCAACAGCTCAAGAGGGATTAATTGGTTCAGAAATAAGATTTTCAAAAATATCAGTTGGAGCTACTGAAAATTCAATTCTTGCTGCATGTCTTGCAAAAGGAACAACAACAATAAAGAATTGTGCGATAGAGCCTGAGATCAAGGATCTGACAAATTTTCTTAAAACAGCGGGAGCCAAGATCAAATGGATTGGTAAAAGAACTTTAAAAGTTGAGGGTGTTAAAACATTAAAAAGTATAACTTACTCAATCATGAATGATAGAATTGAAGCAGGCACTTTTTGTGTTGCCGCATGTTTGAATGGTGGAAACTTAAAAATTAAAAACTTTGAGCCAAAAATTATCAATACAGAGATAAATTTACTTAAGAAAATTGGCGCAAAGATAAAAACCACAAAAAATACAATTCAAATTAAGGGACCAAAAAAAATTAGAAGTTTGAATTTTTTAAAAACTGGAGAATATCCAAACTTCCCAACTGATTTGCAAGCTCAAATTATGGTATTATTAACTAAAGCAAATGGGAAAAGCACCATTGAAGAAAATATATTTGAAAATAGATTTATGCATGTTCCAGAATTAAAAAGGTTAGGTGCAAAAATAAACATTAAAGGTAACAAGGCAATTATTGAAGGAACTAATAATTTAGAGGGAGCCGAGTTAATGTCTAGTGACTTAAGGGCATCAGTAGCTTTGGTTTTAGCAGCTTTTATTTCAAGAGGAACATCTATCATAAATAGAGTATATCATTTAGATAGAGGTTATGAAAAAATTGAAAATAAATTAAAAAAAATTGGAGTAAAAATAAAAAGAATATCTTAGTGAATAATTTTTTAAAGAAAGTAATCGCTCAATCTCCAGACGACTTACAAATTATATCAGCAATATGCGCAGAGTCTAAAGTCAAAATTTCTGAAATAAAATATTTGCCATCTACAAAAATTTTTCTACTTTCCCTTTTAAGAATAGATAAGGAAAGAGATAGTGGCAAATCTATTAATAGTGTTGTAAAATTTGAATTTATTGAAAGCTCCAAGTCTAAAAACATTAACCAGTCCAATGTAGATTTAACTTTAGAATTATTCGCAATTGATATTTTTAAAAAAAAAGAAAATTTTGAAATAGTTCTGTTATTTTCAAAAAATGGAATTATAACACTGTCCACAGAAGTTATCGATGTAACATTGGAGGATCAAAAAATTAAAAATGATTAGGTTTTTAGACACTAAAAGTAAAAATTATCAAACAAAATTAATTAACTTTTTAGATTTAAGGAGATCTGGAAAAAATATTGATACAACTATAGTAAAAAGAATTCTAAAGGATGTAAAAGTAAACAAGAATAAAGCATTATTAAAATACGAAAAAAAATTTAGCAATAACAATTCGATAAAAATTGGGGATAATGAGCTAAAAGCTTCAATTAAATCTTTAGATAAAAAAATAAAAAAATCAATTGATTTAGCTTACAGAAGGATTTTCAATTTTCATAAAAAACAACAGAAAAAAAATATTTTTTATAAAGATATATATAACAATAAGCTGTCTTATAAGTACGTTCCATTACAGTCAGTAGGAATTTATGTTCCTGCAAATTTACCCTCAACATTACTTATGAATTCTATACCCGCGAAAATTGCTGGTGTTAAAAGAATTGTTTTGGCCAACCCTAAGCTTAATGGAAAATTAAATCCAGCTGTTTTATATGCTGCTCAGAAAGTTGGAATTAATGAAATATTTTCAATGGGTGGTGCGCAGGCTATAGCAAGTTTAGCCTATATTCAAAAAGTTAATAAAATTGTTGGGCCCGGAAATATTTTTGTTGCCGCAGCTAAAAAAGAATTATTTGGTCAGGTTGGAATAGAGTCTATGGTAGCCGGTCCTTCAGAAATAACAATTTTAGCAGACAATAAAACTAAAATAGAAGATGTGCTGACATCAATGATAGGTCAAGCAGAACATGATGAAAATTCACAGTGTATTCTCATTTCAAAAGATTTAAAATTGATAAAAGAATTTCAAAAAAAAATTAAAGAAAAAATAAAAAAATTACCAAGAAGATCAATAGCTTACAAAAGTCTAAAAAATAATGGTTTGACAATATTTGCAAAAAAAAATTCAGATATAATTAATTCAATAAACGAAATAGCTCCAGAACACTTAGAAATAAATATTTCAAAACCAAATAAAATAATTAATAAAGTAATCAACGTAGGAAGTGTTTGTGTTGGTAAATATTCTCCCATGGCAGTTACTGATTACAATGCAGGAACAAACCATGTATTACCAACTTTTGGATCTGCAAAGTTTGCATCAGGATTGAATGTTAACGAATTTTATAAAAAAATTAGCTATATAACTCTATCTAAAAAAGGTGTTGAGAAAATAGGAGAATCCGCTACACATCTCGCTGAGTATGAAGAATTATATGGTCATGCTTTAAGTATAAGATCAAGAATGAGGAGATAACAATTTGAGTAAACAAGATACGTTGGAGTTTGAAGGTGTAGTAACAGATCTTCTTCCTAATGCTATGTTTAGAGTCAAACTAGACAATGGTCATAACGTTACAGCTCACACAGCAGGAAAACTCAGAAAAAATCGTATTCGTGTTTTACAAGGTGATAGAGTAAAATTAGAAGTTTCTCCGTACGATTTATCAAAGGGTCGTATAGTTTTTAGATCTTAATACGGCTTCGTAGCTCAGTTGGTAGAGCAGAGCCCTGAAAAGGCTTGTGTCGCTGGTTCGAGTCCCGCCGAAGCCACCACACCCGTGTGGTATTAATATTCATCATTATGCTTGCATTCAAAATTAAAATCTAATACCAATCCCATTGCTATTTATAGCTAATTATATAATAACAAAGAAAGAGTAACTAAAGTATGAGTACATTAAAAGGCAAAGTGAAGTGGTTCAACGGTAAAAAGGGCTACGGTTTTATTGAAAGAGAAGACGGAGAAAAAGACTGTTTCGTTCATGCAAGCGCGGTTAGAGAAGCTGGGCTAAGATTCTTGAATGAAAACGATGCTATAGAATTTGAAATCCAAGACGGCGAAAAAGGTCCAAGCGCTGTAAATTTGAAAAAATTAGGTTAATATAATTTAATTCATCAAAAATATTTGTATAGGAATAGGATATGTTAAAAAACATAGCTATTCCTGTGCAAAGCCTTTTCTCACTTGCATTTCAAAAAAAAAATGCTACTAACACAGCAATGACTGAAAGCGTAATTATAAGAAGAAAAACTCACAGACATCATTTTCATGCTGGCTGCATGCTAGCTATTTAATTATTTATAAATTTAATTTTATCCACATTTAGTATAAAACAATAAAAGGAGCACGGGTAGCTCAGTTGGTTAGAGCAGCGGTTTGTGGAACCGAAGGTCGACAGTTCGAATCTGTCCCCGTGTACCAAAAAATGATTAAAGAAAAAAAATTGTCAGCTAATCCTCCATCGGGTTTTGTTGATAGATACGGTAATGAATTAGCATTAAAAGAAAATTTAATTGCTAAGATTGAAGATAATTTTTTAAAGTTTGGTTTTTCTAAGTTGGAAACTCCAAGTTTTGAAATATCAGAAAATATAGGTAAATTTTTACCTGATGAAGATAGGCCAAGCTCTGGTGTATTTGGTTTTCAAGAAGAAAACGATAGCTGGATATCATTGCGTTATGATTTAACTGCGCCACTAGCAAGATATGTGTCTCAAAATTACTTAAATATTTCTAATCCTTTTAAAAGATATCAAATAGGAAATGTATGGCGAAATGAGAAACCTGGACCTGGGAGATTTAGGGAGTTTACTCAAGCCGATTGTGACATTATTGGATCAAATAATCCTTTAGCAGATGCTGAGATGTGTAATCTTTTAGCCGACACATTCAATTTCTGTGGCTTGGAAAAAAATCAATACCAAATTAAGTTGAGTAACAGGAAATTAATTCAAGGACTTATTGAAAATTTAAAAATTTTAGATGATATACAACAGCTTAAAGTTTTAAGAGCTATTGATAAACTTGATAGAGTTGGAACTGATGGCGTTAAACAATTACTTACAACGGGACGTGAAGACAAATCTGGAGATAAAACTGTTGGTGCAAACCTCTCAGTTAATCAAGCTGAAGAAATAGTTAGTTTTATAAATATGAAATCTTTAGATGAAATTAGGTCAGTTATACCAAATAAATTAGTTGAGGATGGTGCTGATGAATTAAATAAAGTACTAGATGGATTAAATTATTCATCTAATTTTGATCAAATAATTTTTTCTCCTGAAGTTATTAGAGGGCTTGAATATTATGATGGCCCAATATTTGAGGCAAATTTAACATTTAAAGTCAAAAATCAAAAAAACCAAGAGGTGGAGTTTGGCTCAGTTGGTGGAGGTGGAAGATATAATTCTTTAGTTTCAAGATTTAAAAAAGTAGACTTATCTGCAACAGGTGTTTCCATAGGCCTTGATCGCTTGTTATACGCATTAGTTCAATTAAACAAAATCGAGTTAAAAAATAATTCACCAATAATAATATGTGTTTTAGATAAAAAATATCTCTCTAATTATTATGAAATGTTATCACAGCTTAGAAATCAAAATATAAGATCTGAAGTTTATCTAGGAGAATCAGGTTTGAAATCTCAATTAAAATATGCTGATAAAAGAAGAGCGCCAGCTGTAATTCTTTGTGGGGATGATGAATTTAAAAATAATAAAATTACTATAAAAAAATTAGTCCCAAATTTAGAAGAAACATCAAAAAATTTATCTAGAGATGAATGGAAAAAATCTGAAAATACTCAAATCACATTTGATAAGGAGAAAATGATTGATGAAATCAAAAAACTTATCTGAAAATATTTTAAAAGTAATTAAGTCAAATGGTTATAAATATATTGATCTTGATACAGTAATTGACACAAATTTAATATTGGAAAGATCAGGAGAAAATTTTAAAAGATTTATATTTTCCTTTAATGATCAATTAGGAAATGAACTTTGTTTAAGACCTGATTTGACAATTGCATCTTGTGTTAGATATTTAAATCAAAATAAGAAAAGTAGTGAAAAAATTTTTTATAGTGGTCAAGCATTTAGAAAAGGATTAAATAAAAAAGACTCTGTTATTAGAAATCAAATTGGTTTTGAAATATTAGGATCATTTACTGAAAAAAAAGATGATAAAAAAATAATAGAAACTTCATTAAAAACAATATCAAAAATTAAATATAAAAGCGGAAATTTAGTAATAGGCAACATAGAAATTTTCAGACTTTTGTTGGATAAATTGGATTGTCCGGCAAGATGGAAATTAAGATTAAAACGTCATTTTTGGAGAGAAAAATATTTTAATGATTTACTAAAAAGATTGGAGACCAACTCTGATATTGATCCAACAATTGTTGAGGTAGATAAAAGAAAATATTTTAGAATGATTAATGGAAACCAAAAAAAAGAAGTTGCAGGAAGATCATTAGAAGAAATTTTATTAAGATTTGACTCAAAAATTAAAGATCCAAGGAGAACAAAAAAAGGAAGTAATGTAGTAAAAATTTTAAAAGAATACTTAAAAATTGAGTGTCCTATTAGTCAAGCATCTAAAAAGTTAAATTTATTTTTTAAAAAAAATAAAATTAATCTTAGAATTCAGGATGATTATTTCCCAATAACTAAAAATAAAATTAATAAATTAAACGTTAGATTTAATTCTTCTTATGGAAGACATCTCGAATATTACACTGGCTTAGTTTTTAAGATTGATATTAATTCAAAGTCTGAGAAGTTGAATATTAGAGGTGGTAGATATGACACTTTAATTAAAGACCTTGGTTTTAAAAAAAATATCCCAGCTGTTGGAGCGGCAATTAACTTAAAAAAAATATGATAATTTGGTTAGCTTCATATCCCAAAAGTGGAAATACTTGGTTGAGATCTTTATTGGCAAGCTATTATTTTTCACCAAATGGTAGTTTCAATTTTGGCATGTTAAACAAAATTGATCAATTTCCTTCACCAAAATATTTTGAGTATGTTAAAAATAGTATTGTAGAACCAGAGGATTTTTCTAAATATTGGATAGAGAAACAAATTGATATCAACAAAGATAAAAAAATAAGAATTTTTAAAACACATGCTGCTAATTGTAAAATCAATGAAAATCCATTTACAGATAGCAAAAATACTCTTGGAGCAATTTATATTTTAAGAGATCCAAGAAACTTAATAACTTCTTTATCAAATCATTACCAATTGAGCTTAGAAGATTCATTAAAATTTATGATCAGTGAAAAAAAAGCTTTAGTGGACAGAGAGAATGAAAAATTTAAAGCTTTTGTCCCTTTATTTTCTTGGAGTTTTCATGTCCGGTCTTGGGTAGAAAATAAATCTTTTAGGACAATAATTGTCAGATACGAGGATTTAACTAATGAAACTTTTTCTACTCTAAAAAAAATAATTGAATTTATTAACAAAATTACAAATAACACAAAAAAATTTGATAGAGAGAAAGCTAAAAAAGTAATTACAAATTGTGACTTTGAAAATTTACAAAGTCTTGAGAAGAGGAATGGATTTTTTGAAGCTTTAACTAAGAAAAATTCTAAAGAAAAAATTAGATTTTTTAATTTAGGAATAAATAACGATTATAGAAAATTACTAGATAAGGATTTAACAATTAAAATGAATGATATATTTCAAGAGGAGTTGGTTAAATATAACTATGAGTAAAAATATAATTAAGATTGGCATACCAAGTAAAGGACGATTACGATTAGGTGTTTTAGATATTTTTAAAAAAAAAAAGTTAAAAATTCTTTCTGAAAGAGGTGAGAGAGATTTATTTGGATTTATTAAAGGAAAGAAAAATATAGTTATTAATTATCTGCATGCTAGAGAAATTATAGAACGTCTTGCAGATGGATCGTTAAATATTGGCTTTTCTGGATATGATTTATTAATGGAAAGCGAAATTAACATTCAAAAAAAGGTGATTGTAAAAAAAAAGTACGATTTTGGAGAAGCTACATTGGTAGTTGCAATCCCAGATGATTGGATAGATGTACAGACAATGCCTGACCTTGAAGAAATTGCTTTTGAATTTAAAGATAAAAAAAGAAGTAGATTACGTATAGCTACGAAATACCCAAATCTAACTAGAGAATTCATGTTCTCAAGAGGAGTTACACAATTTAAATTGGTGAAGAGCCTTGGCGCAACAGAGATATATCCATTTACTGGATCATCAGAAATTATAACTGATATAACTTCAACAGGAGCAACTTTAAAAGCTAATAAATTAAGGATATTAAAAGACGGAATAATTCTTAAATCCCAAGCGTGTTTAATGACCTCAAAAAAAAATAAAGAAATAGAACTTTTAAAAGTATTTTAAATAAACTTTAAATATTATTAAGTAAGTGTAACATACGAATCATGGATATAATTTTAATAATTATTTTAGCTTCAATATTAGTAGCGACCTTATTTATCCTTTATTTAAATATTAAATCAAATACAAAAAAAGAGGATGAAAACAAAGCTGATGAGATAGCCAATCTAAATGCTGAAATAATTAAATTAAAAGATAGTTTGAATACTACTATAAATACATCTTTAAGTTCGATGTCTTCATCTTTTAATAATCTTTCAACTGGTGTTACGAAAGATATGACAGCAGCTCTGACAAAAGTTGATGAGAAAGTTGCAGCTTTTAATTCCCAAGTTGAAAATTTAAACGAAAGTCAGAAAAGTATTAATAAAATTTTAGCTGGAGTAAAAAAATATGGAACTTTGGCGGAATTTAGCTTGGATTCTTTATTGAAAGATATATTGCCAACATCGCAGTATTCATCAAACGTAAAGATGAAAGAAGATACAAATGAAAATGTTGAATTTGCAATTAAACTTCAACATGGTGTATTGGTTCCAGTAGATAGCCATTTTCCTGTAGAAAAATACAAGGCCATTCAAGATGCACACCAACAAGATGATAAAAAAGCTATTGCTGAGGCTAGAACAAAACTTGCAAGAGTTTTTAAAGAAAAGGCAAAAAGTGTTAACGAAAAATATATAGTTCCTCCAAAGACCGTTGACTTTGCAATTGTTTATGCTCCAACTGAAAGTTTATTTTTAGAGTTAGCCAATTATCAAGATCCTTCAACAAAAGAATTACTAACACAAGAATTAATGAAGAAATATAAAGTAACTATTATGGGTCCTAACAATTTATCTGGCTATTTACAATCTCTGCATATGGGTTTTCAAAGTTTAAGAATTAAAAAACATGCATCAGAAATATATGATCATCTAAAAAAAATAAGCACAAGATTTAATATGCATTTTAACAATGTTTTGGTTTTAAGAAAAAAATTAGAGGAAGCTATGTCAGTTGTTGATAGTTTTGGTAAAGATGCAAGAGCAATTAATAGAAGTATTGATTCTATAAAAAATCCAAATGATGATGATGATCCAGATCCAGATACACCGTCACCAATAAGCAGCTACGGACAAGTTGAAAAAAGAAAAGTTTCATAAAAAAATGAATGAAGTGGAGCAACAAATTTAATTACCCAAAATCTTCTAGATCTTTAGAAGATGGTTACAGAAAGTATTTATTGGGAGATAATAAGCTACCAAGTGTAACAACAATTTTAAGTGCAACAAAATCTGAAGAGGAAAAAGCTGCACTCGCTAACTGGATCTCAAGGGTTGGTGTGAAAGAAAGTAACAAAATTAAAACAGAGGCCTCGAGCAGGGGAACTTCTATGCATTCTTATATAGAAGAATTCTTAAGAGGAAAAATTAATGAGAGTTTTTTTGAAAGCAATGAACAATATAAAAATATGGCTAAAGAAATCATTGAAAAGGGAATTAATGGAAAATTAGAGGAAATATATGGAATGGAGGAAATTCTTTATTATCCTGAACAGTACGCAGGAACAGCAGACCTTATTGGAGTTTATCAAGGAAAAAATGTAATTATTGATTTTAAGCAAGCCAATAAACCAAAAAAAACAGATTATATTCAGGATTATTTTTTACAATTAGGGGCATACACTTTAGCTCATGATGTTGTTCATGGAACTAAAATGAAAGCAGGAATAATATTATTATGTACTAAAGATATTTTGTTCCAAGAATTTAAAATTGAGGGAGCTGAATTGGAAATGTATCAAAATTTATTTTTAGGAAGGGTTAAAAAGTTTTACGAATTGAATAATATATCTTGACTTTGCGTAACCTATCCATAAAAGAGCTATTAATACCTGAGCTAATCGTTTATATGCTAATGGTTAAGTCTTAAAAAAACTTTCCAAAAACCTATAAAATGTTAGCGAATTTGAGGATAAAATTATGAATTTAGCAATTTGGGACATAGAATCATCGAGTGCAAGTACGGACTTTGGGAGCATCATTGAAATTGGTGGAGTTTTAGTTGATGAGAATTTTAAAGAGAAAGACAGATTTAATTTAAGATGCAGTTTACCTGAAGGAGAAATCTTTCAGGCCATGGCACTTATTGTAAATAGAACATCGATAAAGCAATTAACTCAAACTAATCTTTCTCACTATCAAATGTTAGCAGAAGTTGAAAAAATATTTAAAAAGTGGAGCCCTGCAGTATTTCTTGGTTGGTCTAATATTGGATTTGATGATGAAATGATAAGAAAAGAGTTTTTCAAGGGTATTAGATATCCATATTTAACAAATGCAGCTCCAAATAAAAGACATGATGGTATTAACATTGCTCGTGCAGCTTATGCAATAGATCCTTCAGTTTTAGAAGTAGAAACTAATGAAAAAAATAATGCAGTATTTAAATTAGAATCGTTAGCTAGAATGCAAGGTATAGATTCAACCAATGCCCATAGTGCTTTAAGTGATAGTATTATGACAGCTAAAGTTTTAAACATTGTCAAAAAAAAACAACCAGAGACTTGGGAATCTTTCTTCAAAACTGCCAATAAATCTGACACTGAAACTATAATTAAGAAAGGGGAAATTATTACTTTAAATGAGTATTATTATGGTAAATCTAGACTTCATCTAGTTGCACCCCTTCATCAAAAATATTGTATGCATCCAATATATGCCGGTTGGTATTATGCATTTGACTTAAGGATTGATATTGAGCCTTTATTAAGTTTATCAATAAATGAGCTAAAAGTTGAAATGAAAAAGTCTCCTAAGTTCTTAAGAACTATTAGATCTAATAAGGCCCCAATTATTGTTAATGCAAAATACGGTATGAAAGCAGAACCTTATAGAGACATAGATAAGTCATTAATCAATAAAAGAGCAGATATTGTTAAAAATAATGAGAAATTTTCTCAAAATATACTTCATGCATTAAGAGAATTAGCTGAAGAAAAAGAACAGTCTAAAACTCAAGAGGATATATATGCTGAAGAAAGTATCTACACTAAATTTACATCAAACAAAGATACCGCCTTATTTCCTGCTTGGCATGCAGCATCATGGAAAGATAAACTTAAATTATTAGATAAATTTGATGATGATCGTTTAGTAGGTTTTGGAAAAAAAATCATATATCAAGAGGCACCCGAAGTGCTACCCGAGAGCATGCTTAAAACAATAAAACGAGAAATTGCAAGGCGGATTTTGAGTGAAAAGAAAGAAAAATGGTGGACAATTCCAACGCTCTACACAGAAATTGATACTCTGAGAGAAAAATATACTAATGAGAATGATAACGAAAAGCTATCGCTACTAGACGAGTTTAATGAATATGCAATGTCAATACAGAAAAAGTATGAAAATGTTTAATGTGGATAATTTTAACATTTCTCTTTTAACTATTGATAAAAAAATTTTTATTTATATATAAAGTATATGGCAACATTAAAAGTTACAGATGAAAAATTTGAAGAACAAGTTTTAAAAAATGAGAAACCTGTTTTAGTAGACTTTTGGGCTGAATGGTGTGGACCTTGTAAAATGGTTGGACCAATTTTAGAGGAAATTTCAGAGGAGATGGCAAATGATATTGTCATTGCAAAACATGACATAGATTCAGAACCTAACATGCCTACTAAGTATGGTGTTAGAGGAATTCCTACTATGCTTTTATTTAAAAGTGGAGAATTAAAAGCAACTAAAGTTGGAGCTACACCAAAGAGTGATATTGTTGCTTTTATAAAAGAAAATATTTAATTTAAATTAAGTAGCTCACCAACAAGATACAAAGATCCAGTTATCATTATCAAATCATCTTTCTCTGAATTAAGAGAATTGAGAGCTTCTTCAATAGATTTTTTGTAACTAACACTAGGGTATTTATTTAATTTTTTCTTTAATTCTTCACCTTTGATAGCATTTGGCTGGTTTGGAATATCGATTGTTGTAATAGAAGATATATTATTAAAATGGCTAATATATTCTTCGTGATCTTTATTAGACATCATTCCAAGAATTAAATGTTTTTTACATTCAAGAGTGTTTAAATATTCATTAAGAGCTTTTGCACCTAAAGGATTATGTGATCCATCTAAATATAATCTATTATACTTACAAATATTTTTAAGCTTTCCAGATTTAATTTCTTGAAGTCTTGCAATACTTTTTATCCTAGTAATACCTTCTTTAATATTTTCATCGTTTACTCCCAGTTGTAAATTTCTTAATGTAGCAATAGCAGTCGCACAATTATCAATTTGAAAATTACCTAAAAGATTTGGTTTTGGTAATTTTAAACTTCCATATTCATCTTCATAATAAATAAAACCATTTTCATTTAATGAATAATTAAATTGATCTTTATAAACGATTTTTTTTGATTGATTATTATTAATTGTTTTTTTTATTAAATTTAAGGTTTCATCCGAGCTTTGTTTACTGACAACTATATTTGATTTTAGTAATGAAGAAGTTTTTTCATAAACAATTTTTTCAATATTCTTCTCATTTTTTGGCAACCAATCCAAATGATCTAAACCTATTGAAGTAACAATACTAGATAAATTTGTATCAATAATATTTGTTGCGTCAAATCTGTGAAATAAACCACTTTCTATAATATTTATTTTGTCTTTAAATTTACTCGCATGATAAAAATATGCTGCAGTTAGTATTTCAAAATAAGTTATTTGTTCTCCATTATTAACATTTTCAACTTCTGTTAATAAATTAGATAATTCATTGTCAGATATCTCAACGTCGTTAAATATAAATCTCTCATTAATTCTTTGAATATGTGGACTAGTATAAATATTACAATCTATATTGGCTGTTTTTAAAATTGATCTTACTGCCTGTATAGTTGAATACTTACCATTTGTTCCAACTACAGATATGTATTTTAATTTTTTTTGAGGATCACCTAATTTTTTACAAAGATTTTTAACTCTATCTAGACTGAGATCAATTTCTTTAGGATGCAGCTTTTGCAAGCGGTTCAATATTGTCTGAAGTTTCATTTATTTGCTTTTCATTTACCGCGTTATCTTTTTTTAACAATATTGATAATAATAAGCTTATTTCTGTTTTTAAATCTTTTCGTTCAACTATTCTGTCGACAAATCCATGCTTTTCTACAAATTCAGATGTTTGAAAGTCAGAACTAAGCTCTTCCTTAACAGTTGCTTGTATAACTCTTTTTCCTGCAAAGGCTATCAAACAACCTGGTTCAGCAAAATGAACATCTCCTAACATTGCAAATGAGGCTGTAATACCACCAGCGGTAGGGTCAGTAAAACAAACTAAATAGGGCAGATTATTTTTTTTAAGTTCGTTGATAGCAAGAGTAGTTCTTGTCATATTTGCAAGTGCAATAGGCGACTCAAACATTCTTTGCCCTCCTCCACATGGAAAGAATACAAATGGTGTCTGGTTATCAATAGCGTTTTGAACACCGTAAATAATTGCTTCACCTTCAGCAGCTCCAACAGACCCACCAATGAATTCAAAATTTATAGCTCCAGCTGTAATCTCAATTCCATTAATTCTACCTTTAGCTATCATAACAGCCGAATTTTGATTAGTTTTCTTTCTTGCAGATTTTAATCTATCTTTATAAGATTTGGTATCCACCCACTCAAGAGGATCTTCTGCTGGTAATGGTGTTTCAATTATTTCATAAGCATTTTTACCAAAAACGATATCAAATCTTTGTCTACAATTTATACGATGATGTTTACCACATAAATTACAAACCCAAAGATTATCCTCTAAATCTTTCTTTAATACTGGACCTTTGCAGCAACTAGTCCAGTCTGAGTTTGCTATATCTTCTTTTGATGGTCTTTTTTTTAAAACTTTTTTAATCTTTTCACCAAAACTTAATGCTTTTGTAATCCAATTCATATTATTTTATTTTGTAGATTTTTTACGAGTTTACTTACATTTGTGACAGGATTTTGTCTATTGTTTAAACACCTTGATATTTCCTTACTTATTTGACTTCCGACGACTAAACCATCTGAAAATTTTAGTTTAGAGATATTTTTTTCCGTAATCCCAAATCCTATAACACATTTTTTTTTTGGACTTAATTTTTTAATTTTCTTATAATTTTTCAAAATATCATTGGGAGAAACTTTCAATTTCCCACCTGTAGTAGATAACATGCTTATATAGTAGATCATATCATGCGAGTCCTTTATAATTTTCTTTAATCTTTCAAATGAGGTTGTTGGTGATAGTAATTGAATAAAACTAACTAAATTTTTCTTACATTTTCTTGCAAATTTTTTGTTTTCTGGCCATGGCAAATCAACTACTATTAAACCATTTACTCCTACTTCTTTGCATTTTTTTAAAAATTTATTTTCATTATATTGATAAATCATATTATAGTAACCCATCAGTATAACAGGCTTAGCATTTTTATTTTTTTTATATTTTTTAACAATATCAAAAACATCTGAAATTTTAATTCCATTCTTAATTGCTCTGTATGCACTTGTTTGTATTTGACCACCATCAGCAATTGGAGTATTGTGAGGAAAACCTATTTCACAAATATCAATATAATTTGTGATTGCATTTAAAATTTCTAAGGATTTTTTTTTATTATTGTCACCTGCAACAGTGTAAGTTAATAAAGCAGGTCTATTTTTTAAATTTGCTTTTCTAAATGCTAAACTTATTGGTGAAATCATTTTATTGGCAATCTTTGTTTTAAAATATCTCTGTCTTTTTTTGCATCTCCACAAGAATTAACAATTATAATATTATCTTTTCTTAATTTCGGAGCAATTTTAATTGCCTCAGCAAACGCGTGACTAGGTTCTAAACTCGGATTAAGTTTTTCAAACTTTGTTACTAATTTATAAGCATCTAGCGCCTCTTCGTCAGTTGCAAATGTATATTTTGCTCTTTTTGTATCCTTAAGAAAACAATGAATTGGACTTACTCCTGGATAATCTAAGCCTGCACTAATAGATTCTGTTTCATTAATTTGTCCTTCTTTATTTTGACATACATAAGAAGCTGCCCCATGCAAAATACCTATTTTTGCTCCTCTGCTTAAAGGAGCAGCATGTAATTTGGAATTTTGTGGTCCTCCAGCTTCAACACCAATTAGTTCTATTTGACTTTTTGGGAAATCAATAAATTCACTCCAGAAACCATAAGCTGAGCTTCCCCCACCAACACAATTAATTAATTTTATCTTTTTTGGAATTTTATTAAATTCCAAAAATAATTGATTTTTTAGCTCTCTTGATATTTGAGCTGTGCTCCAGCCACAAATTTTCACAAATATATTTGGTCCAACAGTAGATCCAACACACATATGAGTAGTATCACAATTTGAAACCCAATAACGCATACATTCACTAACTGCATCTACTAGAGTTTGACTACCAGTGGTTACAGGAACAATTTCGGCTCCATTTTTTCTAATTGCATCACAGTTTGGTTTTTGTCTCTTTATATCTTTAGCTCCCATGAAAATTTTACATTTTAGACCAAATTTTTGAGCAGCCATACTTAGCATTTTTCCAGCATAACCTGCACCTGTATCTCCAATAATATATTTTTTACCCATTGTTTTGCATATTAGAGCGTGAACTGTTGCATTATAAATTTTGTGTGCACCACCATTCGCATCAGAAACAACTTTTGCCCAAATTTGACCGCCACCAAGATGCTCTGATAATTTATTTAATTTAATAAATCTTGTAGGTGAACCTACATAATTTTTAAAATAGAAGTCCCTTTTTTTTATAAAAGATTTATTTTTCCTTAATTTTTTAAATTCTCTAGTAAGGTCATCAATTGGTTTTTTTAGTGTTTCTGGAATATAACTACCACCGAACTTACCACCCCAAAAACCATATTTGTCATGTTGGTCAATTAATTGAATATTTTTTTTTAATTTCATTATTTTATTTTTTTTAAGTTGTTTAAAAAAATATTTATTTTTGAAACATCTTTTTCACCTTTGGTTTCCAAACTACCAGATAGATCTATAATATCTGTTATTTTTCTATACTTTTCAAGCTTATCATCGTATTGAATATTACCTGCTAACATAATTTTTATTTTACTTGTTACTTTTTTTATTAAATCATGGTTAAAACTTTCAGATTTTTCATAGCCTTTACTATCAAATAAAATAATATCAGAAATATCTTTATATTTTTTATATAAATTTACATCTTTAGTACTTTTGACAGTAATAGCACTTATTATTTTTATATTTAATTCTTTTTTAATCTTCAAAGTTCTTTCTGGGCTGACATCATACAATTGCAAATAATCAAAATTTAAACTTTTAATTTTATTTAAAATATCTTTATTTGGGTTAACTAATACACTTACAAAATTAATTTCTGATGATTTATTTATATCAATAAGTTTTTTTAGAAACTTAAATTCTAAATACCTTTTTGACTTTGGATAATTGCAAATGAATCCAATAAATTTTGGCGGATACTTGTGATTAATTAAATAATTCAAAGTTTTAGAATTTTTAATTCCACATATTTTTGCATCCATATTTATTTTAGATGATCTATCAACTTTTTGATGTTATTTTTTATATTTCCTTTTGTAATTGGCCTACCAATAACAATCCAGTCACTTCCATTTTTAAAAGCTTCTTTAGGAGTCATCACTCTTTTTTGATCATCAAAATTATTTTTAAATCTTATTCCAGGGGTTATAATTTCTTTTTTAAATATTTTTCTCACATCTTTTACTTCCCTTGCACTACAAACTATAGCATCTAAATTAGCTTTAGAAGCTAATTTTGCATGTTGTTTAACTATTTTTTTAACAGTTTGATTATGTCCAATTTCTTCTAAAGTTTTTTTATCCAATGAAGTTAGTACACTTACCCCAATTAGTTTAGTTTTTCCCGCTTTTTTTTTAGCAGCCTTTAAAGCATTTAAACCTGAACTGATATGAATTGTGATATAATTAAATTTTAAATCGCTTACAGCTTTTAATGCTGATGCACATGTGTTAGGTATGTCATGGAACTTATAATCACCAAATGTTATTTGTTTCTTTTGTGTGCTTACAAATTTTCGTCCATCTTTTGAGTTTAAAAGTTCTAAACCAAATTTATAACCAAATATAATTTTTTTATTTTGTGTTTCTTTTATTAAATTTTTTATTTTTCTTATATTAGTTGTATCACAAGCAATAAAAACTTTATTTTTCCTCATTTATTTTCTTTAACCAAAATTTTGATGATTTAAAGGATATATTATATTTGTCTTTTATGAATATTTTTTCATTTGTTTTCGGGTTTCTGGCATACCTTGCTTTTTGAAGTCTGGTTTCTAATGTGAAAACATCTCTTAATTCAACTCTATTTTTTCTTTTTAGAGAATTTCTTATTTCAGATATAAAAATATTAATTAATTTAGTGAGATCTTTTTTATAAAAATTTGGGTAATTATTATTTAATTTTTTTATTACTTCTGACTTTGAAATAGACAATTATTTACTCATTATCTTTGTTTTTTTTATCGTCTAATTTTTCTGAGAGCGACGAGAACGGTAAATTCTTTCCACTAAGAGGACTTGAAAATTTTGTTACGGCTTCTTTGTTTTGTAGCTCTTCAAGCAATTTTATACTAAAATTTGCTTTTCTTTTTTCCATATTTAATTCTGATATAGCTGCATCAATACGTTCTCCACCAACAAATCTTGAAGGTCTTGCATCTGATGAATTTACTGCAATATTGGATTTTTTTATAAGAAATTCTATTTCACATTTTTCAGGCTTTACAAGCAAACCTCTATTATCAGAAGAAACAACTTGAACTGTAACAATGTCATTTACTTTTCTTCCTTTAAACCAATTGAATGGATCTTCACCCAATTGTTTTAATCCAACTCTAACTTTTTGATCATCTTTTTTTATTTCTAAAACCTTCACTTTTAAATTATCACCTTTTTTATATTTTTTTAATTCTTCTTCGGGTTTTCCCGTATAACTTAGGTCATTTGCATGCAAGAATCCGTCAATTTCATAACCATCTAATCTAATATACAATGCGTATTCATTTGCGCTTGATACAACGCCATTGATTTCACTTCCTTCAGGTTGTTTATTCGTAAATGTTTGATAAGGATTTTCAATTGTAAGTTTATGAGATATCGCAATTCTTCTTTTATCCTTATCAATTTCTGTAATAATACATTCAATTGTATCACCTTCTTTGAATAATTTTTTTGGCACAACATTTCTTTTTGTCCAACTCATTTCACTGTTATGAAGCAAAGTACTTAGTCCTGGTTCTAAACTGCAAAAACACCCATAGTCAGTGATTTTATCAATTTGAACCTTATATTTCTTACCTATTTCATAATTTGATATATGCTCGAATGGATCTGGGGACAATTGTTTAATCGAACAACCTACCTGAAGTTTTTCGTGATCAATTGAAATAACTTTTAAGTCATGCTTTTCTCCGATATTAAATATTTCGTCAGGATGATTTACTCTGCTATAGCTTATCTCTTGTAAGTGACACAAAGTATCAATCGTACCATCTGGCGTATTCACCTCAAAGAAGCAACCAAATGATGAGTATCCTTTAACTATCGCATCTTTAATTATATCGCCCACTTTAAACTTTTCTATTATTTTTGCTTTATCTTCTCTTTTGTTAGATGAAACAATTTGTCTTCTAGATACACAAGCATTTCCTCTAATTTTATCTAATTTTATAATCGCAAATTTTTGCTCAACACCAATTAAATGATCAATGTTTTTTAAAGGTTTATCACTAATTTGTGATCCTGGACAAAACATTAGAGAACCAGTTTCAATATGCTCAACAATTACTCCTCCTTTACACTTTGTTGTAATTTTACCTTGTATTGATTGGTTTTCTTCATATGCTTTCTCAAGTTTGTACCAACCTTTTATTTTTTGAGCTTTGAGAGCTGAGACAATCACCTCTCCATTTTTATCTTCGAGTTTTTCTAATAATACTGGAATTTCTTCTCCAACTTTTATTTTCTCTTTTAGTCCAATTAATTTTAACTCGTTAATATCGATAATTGGTTCACTTTTTAACCCAGGTATGAATATAAAAACAAACTTTTCAGTAATTTTAGTTACTTTTCCGTCTATAATTTTTCCTTCTTCAATTTTATTTTTTGATAGCTGCGAATTAAGCAATTCTTCAAATTTTTTATTGCCTGGCGAATTTAAATCTTTATATATTTCCATTAACTTTTAATTTTTTATCCATTATCTTTTTTATTTTATTAAAGCACGCCTTCTTACTTAATTTGGATGTATTAATCAAGATTGAATCTTCAGTCTTAACTAGTGGACTATAACGTCTATTTTTGTCAAATTTATCCCTTTTTTTGAGGTTTTTAAGAACTTCTTTAAAAGTAATTTTATTTTTAAGTTTCTTATATTCCAAATATCTTCTTTTAGCTCTTATATTCAAATTAGCATTTATAAAAAACTTAAACATTGCATCCTTCATAATTATAGATGTTATATCTCTACCATCAAGTACTGAACCTGAGAATTTCTGTGGAGGTTTGTAAGCAATATTTAATTGAAATTCTTTTATAATATTTCTGATTTTTTTATCTTTAGCAATGATTGAGGCTGACAATGCAACTTTATCTGATAATAATTTTTTATTTTGAAGTTCATTTATTCTTAGTTTTTTTATTTTTTTTTTAATAAACAAGAGACTAAAACTTTTATTTTTTGACAGTCTTAACCAGCCAATATATCTGTAAATTTTTCCAGTATCTAAATATATTAAATTATAAGCTTGAGCTATAAGTTTTGCTTGTGTCCCAGCACCTGCTGCTGCAGGAGAATCTATTGCCACAGTTATTATATTTTTTCTTTTTTTCAATTAATTTTAGCACCAAGTTGTTTTAAAGTTTTAAAGAAATTTGGGAAGGAAGTTTTCACAGAATCTATATCAGATATTTTCCATTTACCCCCCAACGTTAAAGCTGCAATACATGACATCATCAGAACTCTATGATCTTTCATAAAATTTTTAATTATGTAGCTTCCTTTTAAATTTAAGTTTGGATTTCCATATATTTTAATATCATCATTTTTTCTTATAACTTTAACCCCGAGGTTGAGTAGTATTTTGATTGCTATATTTAACCTTGGGCTCTCTTTTTTATTTAATTCAGATAAATTTTTAAAATGGGAAATACCTTTAGCTTTTGCTGCTGCGATAAAAATTATTAAAAATTCATCAATAGCTGAACTATTTAAATTTACTGGACATTTGATGCCATACAGTTTGCTCTGGCTTTTCACGTAAATATCTCCGATCAACTCACCTTTGTAAATTTTTTTATTTTTGAATATAATATTACCACCCATTCTATTTAAAATTGTAACAACTCCAATTCTTGTATCGTTAATATTTACATTTTTAATAACCAAATTAGATTTTCTAGAAATTAAAGTCAAAACAATGAAAAAAGCGCATGAACTTATATCTCCAGGCACCTTATATTCAAAAGCATTGAAATTTGATAATCCAGTTACTTCAATTAAATCATAATTTTTTTTATTTAAAATTTTAATAGGTATCTTTAAATGTTTAAAAAATAATTCAGTATGATTTCTTGACTTTTTTGCCTTAATTTTTGTGATGCCATGTGTCTTTAAAGCAGCCAACATCACAGCACTCTTACATTGAGCACTTCCTAAATTTTCAAAGTATTTTATTGGTCTTAAAAATTCTGAACCATGAATTTTAACAGGTAGTTTTTTATTTTTAGAATGAATATTTGCTCCAAATAATTTAAGAGGCTCTGTTATTCTAGAAAAATCTCTTGACGAAAGACTTTTATCACCTACGATTTTTACAACATTATTTGTATTAACGAGTAAGCCCAAAATCAATCTTGCTAGTGTACCTGAATTACCTGCATTAATGGTTAAATTTTTCTTTATATTAAATCCATTTAAACCCAATCCATATATTTCATAATAAGATTTAAATTTTTTAAACTTGACCCCAAGTTTATTTATTGTTTCTAAAGTGGTTGAAACATCTTCTGACTCTAGCAAATTATAAATTTTTGATTTACCAATTGCCTGTGATGCCAACAATATACTCCTTATTGATATACTTTTATCTCCACTTACGTTAATATTTTTTTTAAAAGGATTTATTTTTTGATTAATTACTACGTATTGTTTCATAGTAAATTAATTAATATTAAATTCTTCTCCAAAATAATGACTTTTAGCTATTTTATTGGATATAACTTCGTTTGGACTACCCAAAGCAATAATTTTACCATTAGATAATATCATGGCTCTATCCACACAGTTAAGAAGATCCCTAGCTTGATGATCACAAACAACAACAGTAATTTCCTCAGTTGATTGCAAATTTAGTATTACTTCTTGAAGCATTTTTATAGTTAAAATATCCAAAGCTGCAAAAGGTTCGTCCAATAACAGTATTTTAGGATCATTGATAAGTGCCATTGCAATAACTAGTTTTTTTTTTTGACCACCTGATAAATGTTTAGATTTGATATTTAACAATGGCTCAAACTCAAATTGACCTACAAGTTTTTCTATTTTCTGTTTTCGTGCTTCTTTTTTGTTTATATGTATTTCAGAAACAAGTTTTAAGTTATCAATTAAAGTTAAATCATGAATTATACCTCCATATTGAGGAACTAAACCAAGTTTAAATTTTGTAAATCTTTCGTATATAGGTAGTTTGGTGCAATTGACACCGTTTATAATTATCTCACCATAGTTAGGGTCTTTTAAGCCGGATATTAAATTAAAAATTGTTGACTTCCCAACGCCATTTGGACCCAACATGCCAAGTATTTCTTGTCTATATATTTTAAAATTAAGATTGTTTATAATTTCTCTTTTATTATAAAATACAGATATATTTTTTAATTCGATAATTGGGTCATCTCCTTTTAGATTTTTAATTCTAAATTTTTTTATAA
The DNA here is from genome assembly GCA_902542235.1 of uncultured Pelagibacteraceae bacterium. Taxonomy (GTDB): domain Bacteria; phylum Pseudomonadota; class Alphaproteobacteria; order Pelagibacterales; family Pelagibacteraceae; genus Pelagibacter. The sequence goes on along the minus strand of CACBTT010000002.1, from coordinate 40,376 downwards.
GGGCCATTAATCTACTTTAATATTTATTTTGTCTTTAGAGTTAATAATAATATCCTTGGTTGTTAAGTCTAATACAACAGAATCAGCAATCATAGTAGAATCATCATCATTTATAATAACATTATTATACGCAACAGCAATATTATCGCTAATACTTAGATCAACATTATCACATGTAATAACTTTATTATCAAATTTAATTTTTACATTTTTATAAAATTTTGAATTATAGTTTTCATAGTTATATTTACCTCTTTCCGAAATTATATTGATTTCTTCTCTATCTTTTGAAGAAATACTACCTCTTACTTTCTTTAATTCTAAAATGTTGTTATTTTCAAAATTGGTTTGACCATTTTCAGCAAAAATTTTAAAAATGTCTCCTTTTTTGTTTGAAGTTGTGTATATAATTTGTTTGGTTAAATTTTTTGTTTTATTAAGATTTTTTTCAGTGTTTGATTCCTTATCAGAATTTTCATTTTTTAAATTATTATCACTCTCAAGATTTTGAATTCTTTTATCCCCAAGAATTACCTGATCGTTTTGGATTTTTTCACTATTATTTTCCTCGGAAATTAAACCAGAATCTTTTAAAAAGTTTGTTTCTTTAACATTTTGATTTGAATAGAAATATAAGAAGTATATTCCACCGATAATGATTATTATCATGGACAATAAAATAAGTTGTAATACTGATTTTACCGACATTAATTGATGTTAGACTTCAAAATATCGTGCATATGAATAATCCCAATTGTTTTCTTCTCTTTTTTACTTTTGTGTACGCAAAGAGATGTGATTTTTTTTGAATTCATTAGAAATAGCGCTCTTGCAGCCAGGGTATCAATCTCAACACTCAATGGTTTTTTTTTCATTACCTTCTTCAATTCTAAATTTTCAAAGTTTTTGTATCTTTCGGCAATTCTTTTTATATCGCCATCGGTAATTATGCCGGTTGTGTTACCTGCTTTATTCTTTATTAAAAGCACGCCGAGCTTTTTGTTATTTATCTCTTTGATAGCTTTATCCATGCTTAAACTATCATAAACAATAGGTAATTTTCTTCCTGTAAGCATTAGATCTCCTACAGTTTTTAATTTTAGTGATAAAGAACCACTTGGATGGATTTTTTTAAAATCAAATTTTGTAAATTTTTTATTTTTCATACAGGCAATTGATATTGCATCACCAAGAGCCAGTTGAGCGGTAGTTGACGATGTAGGAACTATATTTTCAAGACCAGCTTCTTTAATTTTTGGCATTAAAAATTTTATGTTTGAGTACTTATAAAGAATTGAGTCTTTTTTGGAGGTAATACCAATAAGTTTAATATTTTTATTTCTAGTTACATATTGAATTATATTTTTTAACTCTTCACTTTGTCCACTATTACTTATTAATATTACAACATCATTGGATACAATCTGTCCCATGTCGCCGTGACTTGCATTTGATGCGTCTAAAAAAAAAGATGCAGTACCTGTTGAGGATAATGTTGCGGCCCATTTTTTTGCAATTATCCCACTCTTACCAACTCCTGAAATAATAATATTACCATTTTTACAACTAACTATTGTTTTAATTATCTCAATGAACGATTTATTGATATTTTTTTTTAAGTTTTTTAAAGCGTTTATTTCAAATTGAATAACATCTTTCGCGATTTCCTTTATTTTAATTTTTTGCATTTAATGGGACCAAATATCATTCGTGAATGAAGCTAAATCTAATTCAACACGACAATTAATAAATTTTATTGTCTCTTTATATAATTTAATTCTTTTTTCTCTAATTAAAATTTTTTCTAAATTCTCATATATTTTGTGAAGATAAATCACATCTTTTGCACAATACTGCAATTGTTTCTCTGATAAATCACCACCAAAATCAGATGATTGAAGATTCTTACTTATATCATTACCAGTAAATTCTTTAATTAAATCTTTTAATCCATGTTTTTCACTATAACTTCTGGCAATTTTACTCATGATTTTAGTGCAATTTATATTTGTTACATCTACCTTAAGATATTTTTTTATAAATAATAAATCTGCTCTTGCATAATGGAATATTTTATTAACTTTTTTATTTTCCAAAACACCTTTTAAATTTGGAGCTTCATAAAGTTGTCGATTCAATTGAATTATGTGTGCATCATTACTCCCTGTTGAAATCTGAACTAGGCATAGCCTATCTCTTTCAACGTTAAGACCTGTAAATTCACAATCTACAGCTATATTGTCACCTAGTGATAATTGATCTGGCAAATCCCCTTTGTGTAATTTAATATCCAAATTCATTTTGAAGAATTTATATATGAAACAAAAAGAAATTCTACTTTTCGGTGCAACAGGCCAAATAGGCAGAAATTTGATAAGAAAGTTGTCTAAAAATAACTATAAAATAACAGCTGTAACAAGAAATATACATAGAGCTGGTTATAAATTGAAAACCCAAGCTAACCCAGGCTATCTTGAATTAGTAGAACTTGAGAACTTCAATTTCGAAAAAATAGAGTCTTTAGTAAAAAACTGCTCTATATGTATCAACTTAGTAGGAATTTTGTATGAAAGTAAAAAGAATCATTTTAAAACTATTCATACAGATCTTCCTAATATGTTGTCTAAAGTTGCAAATAATTTAAAAATAGAGAAATTTATTCATGTCTCAGCTTTAGGAATTGAAAAAGCAAATGATAGTAATTATGCAACAAGTAAGCTAGAAGGTGAAAAAAAAGTGCTTGAAAATTTTAATAATTCTATAGTTCTAAAACCTTCAATTGTTTATTCTGTTGATGATAAATTTACAACAAATTTTATGACTTTATTGAGCAGATTACCATTCATGCCACTTTATTATAATGGTAAAACTAAATTTGCTCCTATTCATGTATCAGATCTTGTAGATATAATTGTTAAAATGATTGAGACAAATAATAGAAATTTAGTATTGGAGTGTATCGGTCCTGAAATAATATCATTTAAAGAAATAATTAAAGAGTTATTAGTTTCTATAGGAAAAAATAGATTGCTAATTCCTTTACCAAATCCAATTGCTAAATTTTCTGCTAAAATATTTCAGTTACTACCCAAGCCAATTTTAACAGAAGATCAACTAAAATTATTAAAATATGATAATATAAGTTCAGGCTTGTACAAGACTAACTTTGATTTGGGTTTGTTCAGTAAAAAGATATTTAAGAATGAAATTGATAAATATAGTTTTAATTGGAGAACTGGTGGTCAATTTAGCAAAATAAACAAATCAAGTAGTATAAAATGATAGAATATTTAGTTATTGGTCTTTGTCTTTTACTATTAGTTTTAGTAGTATTTATTTCTGCTAGACCTATAAGCATGGGTATAGAAGCAAGAAGAAATATAAATCATAATAACACGTCTGATAATATTGAAAATGATCAAGAAATAAATGATCTTATTATCTCTGACGAAATAATAAAACTAAATAAATTAAAAGACGAAGGTATTTTAACTGAGCAAGAATATGAGAAAGCAAAAAAAAAATTGTTAGATTAAGCTGACTTTATTTTTTTTTGTATAAATTTTGGCATATCTTCATCTTTTACAACAACCTCTTCTTTTCTGCCTTTAGGTTGAAAGACAATCATTAGGTGCAGTGGACAATAAGAAAATTTCTCAACATTTTTTCTTCCACAAAAACTTGCATTTTTTTCGTCTGGGTTGCCCTCCATATATTTGCAAGTATCATCAGATAATTCTTCTAAACTTAAATTTTTAGCTGGTTCAAAATCTTTATTTAAAAGTAGAGATCTAAATTTTCCTCTTTTACCTCTAAATCCTGCGTTCGTATTTTCTGTTTTTAAATTGTTACCTAAGGGCTGAAATTTTGTTCTTGTTTTTATTTTTGAAGACAAATTCAATCTATGAGCTTTTCCTATTACTGCATTTCTAGATACTCCACCTATGATTTCAGCAATCTGGCTAGCTGTTTTTCCTTTGCCCCATAGTTCTTTTAATTTATTAACTTTTTCGTCTGTCCAACTCATTTAATACTATATTTAGTGTAATTTATGCATATGACAACATGATGTTGCATCTAAATATAATTTACAAGTTTTTTTTATGATTTTTCAACAAATAAATTAAAATTATAACTTGAGGTTGCAAAATAAACTTTCAAATAAAGTAACAAAAAATTATAAGTAATTATGAGTGCACTTGCAGGCAATTATAAAAGAAAAAAAATATCATTTATTAAAGGAAAGGGGAGCTTCCTAATTACAGCTGATGGTAAAAAATATTTAGACTTTGTTCAAGGAATTGCAGTTAATTGTCTTGGTCACGCTAATCAAAAACTTATAAATGCAATTAACAAACAATCAAAAAAACTTTGGCATATATCAAATGCATTCATTATACCTGAAGGTGAAAGATTAGCAAAAAGACTAGTGGAAAGAACTTTTGCAGACTCAGTTATTTTCCAAAATAGTGGTGCAGAGGCTACCGAAGCTGCAATAAAAGTTGCTAGAAGATATTTTTATTCAATTGGTAAAAGTCATAAAACAAGAATAATCTGCATAAAAAATTCATTTCATGGAAGAACAATTGCAACAATTCATGCTAGTGGTTCAAAAAAAATGACATTAGGATTTGGACCTAAAGTACCAGGTTTTGATCACTTCGAATATGGAAATCATGAAAAATTAAAAAAATTAATAAATAAGAATACAGCTGCAATTATGATTGAAACTATTATGGGTGAAGGGGGCATCAAAGTCATTCCTAATTGGTGTGTTAAGGCTATAAGAGAATTGTGTAATAAAAAAGATATACTTTTAATTCTTGATGAAGTTCAATGCGGAATAGGTAGATCAGGTAAATTTTTTGCATTTGAACATGCGAAAGTTAAACCAGATATAGTACCAATTGCCAAGGGAATCGGAGGAGGATTTCCAATAGGAGCAGTTTTGATGACTAAAAAAGTAGCTAAAGCTATGATACCAGGAACACATGGGTCTACTTTTGGAGGAAATCCTCTCGCAATGGCAGTAGGCAATGCTGTTTTAGATCAAGTAAATAATAAATTACTTAATAACGTTAACAAATTATCAAAATATTTTTTTTCAAGGTTAAATAATTTAAAGAGTGATTACCCTCAAATAATAAAAGAAGTTAGAGGAATGGGTTTATTAATTGGATTACAATTGCATAATGATCAAACTAAATTTATAGAAAAATTAATGGACAATAAATTATTAACAATTAGAGCTGCTGAGAATGTTGTAAGAATTCTTCCACCACTAAACGTTAAAAGAAATGAAATAGATTTGGCAGTAAAAATAATGACAAAAGTTTGCAAAGAGTTAAAAAAATGAGACATTTCATCAATCTAAAAGATTTAAAAAGTAGAGATCTAAGAAAAATAATATTAGATGCAAAAAAGAGAAAGATTGCTAGAAATAAATTAAATACTTTAGAACCAGATAAAGACAAACCTCTAAAAGGAAAAATGTTAATCCAAATGTTTGAAAAAGCAAGTTCGAGAACAAGAATAAGTTTTTATTTAGCAATCAAACAACTTGGAGGTGGAACATTAACTCTTCGTTCAAATGAATTGCATCTAGGACAAGGAGGTGAGTCTATAGCAGATACTGCAAAAATTCTTTCTACTTATGGGGACGGATTTATGTTAAGAACTGACAGTGATAAAAAAATTGAGGATTTCAAAAAATATTTAAATATTCCAATTATAAACGGTTTGAGCCCATCTTCTCATCCGACGCAAGTACTTTCAGATGTTTTTACTGTAGAAGAGATTAAAAAAAAAGCTATTTCAAAATTAAATATTTGCTGGATTGGTGATTCGAATAATGTTCTAAATAGTTTAATTGCAGCATCTGTAAAATTTTCTTTTAAATTAAGAATTGGTTGTCCAAAAAATTTTCAGCCAAGTATGGATATAAGAAATTGGGTTAAAAAAAATAAAAAGAAAATGTTTATTTATAATGATCCAAAAAAAGCTGTTTCAGATGCTGATGTGATATTTTCTGACAAAGTAATATCGATGAATGACAAAGTTAATAAAAATAAAAAAATAAAGCAGTTTAAAGATTTTAAAATTAATAAAAAATTATTAAGCTATGCCAAAAACGATTGTATTTTTCTACATTGTTTACCAAGAGGAGATGAAGTTGATGAAGATATTTTCTTAGGAAAAAATTCACATGTATGGCAACAGGCACTAAATAGAGTTCATGTACAAAAAAGTATATTGTTATACTGCTTTGATAAATTAAGGTAGAGGTAATGGCTTATCTGAATTTTTATTTAGATATAAAATCACCGAAGCTCTATCTTTATCTTTTCGTAAACCAGCAAATGCCATTTTAGTTCCTTTAATGTGTTTCTGAGGTTTTCTTAAATATCCATTCATTTCTTCAAATGTCCATGTTTTGTCGTATGATGACATGGCTTTAGAATATTTATAATCATCTTTTGATGCAACTTTTTTACCCAACACACCGTAAAGTGCTGGTCCAATTTTATTCTCAGCACCTTTATTTACTAAATGACAAGCTGCACACTTCTTAAAAACTTTTTCTCCATGAGCAACATCTCCTAAAGCAAGCAAGGCATTAATATCAATTTTTTCAATTACTTTCTCAGGATTTGCAATTGAGGATGTCTTATTTTCCAAAGTTTCAACTTTGTATGCTGATTTTTCAGGTTTATTAACATAGAAAGCCATATCAGAAATTTTACCAATACCGATCACAATTAATGCAATGAGTAGAATTGCTGCTATGATTTTATTTATTTCAAAAGAGTCCATGATTTTTTAATTATATGGTCGTATAACATGTTAAACAAAATTAAAACGAAATTTAATTTATTAATTTGCGTCTCAAAGACGCATAAAATATGAATTTATGAGTAAATCTGTTATAATAATTCCTTCAAGACTTTCAGCAACAAGACTTCCAAATAAACCTTTAATTAAAATTAATAATAAATCATTAATTATGCATGTTTATGAAAAGGCTATTAAAAGTAAAATTGGGGAGGTGTATGTAGCCACTTGTGATAAAGAAATTGCTTTAGAGGTTAAGAAAAATAGAGGTAAATTTATTATGACAAATGCTTCTCATACTAATGGAACAGAAAGAGTTTATGAAGCTTCTAAAAAACTAGATCTAAGTAATTTTGACTTCATCATAAATGTTCAAGGCGATGAACCTATGATTAATCCTTCAGATATTATAAAATTAAAAGAAATTTCAATAAAAAATAAGTTAGATTTTTCGACTTTAGCATACAAATTAAAAAGTAAAAAAATATATAATGACAAAAATGTTGTAAAAGTTATTACAAAAAAAAAAATAACAAAAAGTTCATTTTCTGAGGCACAAACATTTAAAAGAAAAGTAACTTTAAATTCATACAAGCATATTTATCATCATTTAGGTGTTTATTTGTATAAATTCTCTACTTTAAAAAAATTTGTCAACTTGAATAAAAGCAAAGAGGAAATAACTGAAAAGCTAGAGCAACTTAGAGCAATAAATAATGGTGTTAATATAAATGTATTACTAGCAAATCATTTTTCTAGTGGTATTGATACTGAAAAAGATTTAATTGAATATATTAAATTATTAAATAAAAAAAAAAAATGAAAATAGTTTATCAAGGTGTTTCAGGAAGCTACAGCGAAAGTTGTGCTAAACAAATGTTTCCAAATATTGAAACAATACCATGTAAAACATTTGATGAATGTTTTGAGATAGCAAACGAGGATTCAAAAATTAAAGCAATAATACCAGAGTCAAATAAGACCACAGGTAATATTGGAGTAGAGTATTTAATTTTTAAATATAGACTAAATATTTACGAAGAATATTTTTTTCCAATTAATCATAATCTTCTTGGACTAAGAGGATCCAAACTATCAGATATTAAGGATGTATATTCACATGCTCAGGCATTAAGTCAGTCTTCTGAGTTTATAAAAAAAAACAATTTAATTGGCAATGTTCGAGCAGACACCGCCGGTTCCGCGAAATATGTAGCTAATCTTGGAGATAAAAATAAAGCTGCTATTGCATCGAAACTTAGTGCAAAAATATATAATCTTGAAATTATTAGTGAAAAAATTCAAGACGATAAAGATAATTTTACAAGATTTTTAATAATGGGTAAAGAAATAATTCAGCCTGAAATTGATAAAAATAAATATATAACTTCATTCTTATTTAAACTAAGAGATAAGCCTGCAGCATTATATTCAGCTCTCTCAGGATTTGCAATTAATGGAGTTAATATGACTAAACTTCAAAGCTTTCCTGAAAAAAATTCGTTTTCTTCTTTTTTTTTCTTATGTGATATAGAGGGCCACCTTGACGAAAAAAAAATCAAAAATTCTTTAGAGGAATTAGCTTTTCATTGTGAAGACATGCACGTTTTAGGTGTTTATAAAGCACATAATTTTAGAGAAAAAAAAAATTAACTTTATTGTAGATTAGAAAAATTTATTGTTATAATACATCTGGAGGCCTTCCAGGTGGAATTACCATGAACTCCCCCAGACTTGAAAAAGAGCAAGGGTAATGAGTTTTTTCCAGGTTGGTTGGTCTCCTTATATGAGAGAAAATTCAAAAGTATTAGCTTTGAAATATAGACCTCGAACTTTTAGAGATTTAATTGGTCATGAGGAAATTTCAAATGCAATTTTTAATTCAATTAAAATAAATAAACCTGCAAATGCATATTTATTTACAGGTATAAGGGGTATAGGAAAAACTACTATCGCAAGAATAGTAGCAAAAGCTCTTAATTGTAAAAATGGTGTTGAAAAATTATGTTTAGAAAATTTATGTGAAACTTGTTTATCAATTACTAACTCAAATCATATTGATGTTTTAGAGATTGATGCCGCAAGTAGAACTGGAGTTGACGATGTAAGGGAATTGATAGAGTTTTCTAAATATAGACCTTCAATTGCAAAATATAAGATATTTATTATTGATGAAGTTCACATGCTAAGCAAACAAGCTTTTAATGCTTTGCTGAAAACATTAGAAGAACCTCCATCTTATATAAAATTTATTTTTGCCACAACTGAACTAAAAAAGATTCCTGTCACAGTAATTTCACGTTGTCAAAGGTATGATTTATCTAGAGTAAACTCAGATATACTTTTTAAATATTTAAAAGATATCGGATATAAAGAAAATAAAAAAATAGATGATGATGCTTTAAAACTAATTGTTAAAATTTCAGAGGGATCTGTGAGAGATGCCCTTTCTTTACTTGATAGAGCTTTAGTTTCTAACAATGAAGATGTTTTAAATCTTGATTATACTCGAAGAATATTCGGATATATTGATAAAAGTTCATATATTACATTAATTGAAATTATATTAAAAGGTGATGAAGAGTTGGTTCTAAAACATTATAGAGAACTTTATGACTCAGGTATTGAGGCTACAATTTTTTTAAATGAATTTTTAGAAATACTTTATTTCATTAAAAATATTAACTATATAAAAGTTGACGGTACAAATTTCTCGCTAAATGACAATGATTATAAGAAAATTCTATCTCTATCTTCAAATATAGATAATAAAACGATTTTAATAATTTGGGAATTTACAATTAAAACCTTAAAAGAAATAAATTTAGTAAGTAACAAAAATCTTTTAGTAGAGATGTTTTTGATACAACTCATGTATTTGAACAAATCAAAAAAAATCAATAAAGAAATTAATACTTTGTCTAAAACCTTAAGTGTTGAGGAAAGCGATAACAATACTGCTTTTAAAACAGAAGCAATTAGTCAAATAAAAAATATTAATCAGGTGGAGGAAAAAATTAAAAAAAAAAATGATGTTAAAAATTATAATGTAGAAAACTTGGATGATATAATACAAATTTGTGTTGATAATAAAGAAGTAGAGCTTAAATATGAGTTAGAAAATAATGTTAATTTAGTTTCCTTAGCAAAAAACAGAATTGAAATATCTTTTAATGAAAAATTAAATAAAAATTTTGTAAAAGATTTATCTGAAAAATTATATAAATGGACAGGAAGTAGATGGATTATTTCATTTTCAAAACAATTAGGTGAAATTTCAAAAAAAAAAGAGAAGGAAAAATTAAAATCCAAGACAATTGATGAATATCAAAACTCTATTGAATTCATCAAGCTAAAAAAATTAATTTCAGATATAGAGTTATTAGATATAAAAAAAAATAATGAATGATTTTAATAAAATATTAGAAAAAGCAAAAGAAATTGAAAAAAAAATGAAGGAAAGCCAAGAAAACCTGAAAAAAATTGAAGTAAATGGTGTTTCAGGAGGTGATGCGGTCAGTGTTTCATTAAATGGTGAAGGAGAAATGACTAAAATTTTACTTAGTCAAAATTTGCTTAAAGAGGATAAAGAAATAATCCAAGATTTAATAATTGCTGCTCATAATGATGCTAAGAATAAGTTAAAATCGAAAACTTCAGAAGAAATATCTAAAGCAACGGGTGGACTAGGAGTACCAGAATTCAAATGGCCATTATAACTAAATGCAAAATCTTCCTGAAATCGAAAATTTAATTAAACTAATATCAAAACTACCAGGTCTAGGACCTAAGTCTGCAAAGAGAATAATTTTAAAAATGATTAATAATCGCCAAGAAATATTAAGACCTTTAGCAAATAATTTAAGTCAGGTAATAAAAAATATTGAACGTTGTAAAATATGTGGAACATTAAAACCTAATACAATTAATTGCGAATATAATAACTGTAGTTTAGTAGAAAAAAAATATGATAAAATTTGTGTAGTCGAGAACATTTCAGATCAATGGGCAATAGAAAGTTCATCTATTTTTCAAGGTTATTATCATATTTTAGGTGGCACGATTTCTGATACCGATAACACCAATAATAGAGAAAATTTGCTAATTAATTCTTTAATTGAAAGAATAAAAAATGATAATATTGATGAAGTGATTTTAGCAACAAGCGCAACCGTTGAAGGGCAAACCACCGCTTTTTACATTCAGGATAGTTTAAAAAATACAAATGTAAAAATTTCAAAATTAGCTCAAGGTTTGCCTGTTGGTGGAGAAATAGAAACTTCAGATGACGGAACGCTTATATCTGCCTTTAAAAATAGAAGAGATTTATAAATTTAAAATTAGCTTTTTTTAATTAACCTATTTAAATGCAATAGAGGTTCAGTATAGCCCGAAGGTTGTGACTTACCATGGAAAATCAATTCACATGCCGCCTTAAAAGATATTGACTTGTCGAAATTAGGTGACATATTTTGATATTCTGGATCTCCTTGATTTTGTTTATCAACAATCTTTGCCATTTTTTTTAGAATTTCTAAAACTTGTCTATTTGAGCAAATACCATGATGCAACCAGTTTGCTATATGTTGTGATGATATTCTTAGTGTTGCTCTATCCTCCATTAATCCAACATTATTTATATCTGGAACTTTAGAGCACCCTATCCCTTGATCTACCCATCTAACAACATATCCTAATATTGTTTGAGCTGAGTTACATAACTCGTTGTTTATTTCTTCTTTGCTCCAATTTGGTCTATCTGCAATTGGTATAGTTAATAAATTATCAATGTAATTAATTTTATTTTCATTTAATTTTTTGTGCTTTTCAAAAATATTTAACTTATGGTAATGCATTGCATGTAAAGAAGCTGCTGTGGGAGATGGTACCCATGCACAATTCGCACCGGCTTCAAGATGTGATATTTTTTGATCTATCATGTCTTTCATTTTATCTGGCATAGCCCACATACCTTTACCTATTTGTGCAACACCTGAAAACCCACATTTTAAACCAACATCAACATTGTTATTTTCATAAGCAGCTATCCACTTTGATTTTTTCATGTCACCTTTTTTTATCATTGGACCTGCTTCCATTGATGTATGCATTTCATCTCCGGTTCTGTCTAAAAAACCTGTATTAATGAAAAAAACCCTGCTTTTTAATGTTCTTATACATTCTTTTAAGTTTACAGATGTTCTTCTCTCTTCATCCATTATACCGCATTTAATTGTATTCTTTTCAAGTTTTAATACTTCTTCAACTCTTGTGAATATTTTATCTGTAAAAGCAGTCTCTTCAGGTCCGTGCATTTTCGGTTTTACAATATATATAGATCCAGTTCTTGAGTTACCTTTTCTTTTTAAATCATGAATTGCTGCAGCAGTTGTAATAAATGCATCCATGATACCTTCAGGGACTTCAGAACCATCTTCTAAAATAATTGCTGAATTAGTCATTAGATGACCAACATTCCTAATTAAAAGTAAGCTTCTACCATGTAATTTTTCTTTTTTATTATCTTTTGAAATATAACTTCTATCTGGATTTAGTTTTCTTTCAAAAGTTTTTCCATCCTTTTCGAAGACAGATTTTAGAGTTCCTTTCATCAAACCCAACCAATTTCTGTAACATAATATTTTATCTTCTGAATCTACTGCTGCAACACTATCTTCGTTATCACATATTGTAGATATTGCAGATTCTACAATTATGTCACTTATTCCCGCAGCATCTTGGACAGCACTAAATGCTTTTGGGTTAATTATTATCTCAATTTTTAAATTATTATTTTCTAAAATTATTGTTGTTGGATTATTAGGTTCTCCTCTATATCCAATAAATTTATTTTTATCTACTAGCTCAAACTCCTTATCATCTTTTAAAATTTTCAAGTCACTTCCCTTTATTTTAAATCCATTTATATCTTTCCAATGAATTTCATTGATAGAGAAGTGGTCATTTAGAAATTCGCGTGCATATCTTATTACTTCTTGTCCTCTTAGAGGATCATATTTTTGACTCCCAGTTTCTTCTGACTCAATTAAATCTGTTCCATATAAACTATCGTAAAGACTTACCCATCTAGCATTAGCAGCATTTAATGTATATCTAGAGTTCATTATAGGAACTACAAGTTGAGGACCTGCAATGCTTGAAATTTCACTATCAAGCTTTTTGGTATCTATTTTAAAATCATTCCCTTCTTCTTTTAAATATCCAATTTCTTTTAAAAAATTCTTATACTCTTGATGATTAAATTCTCCATTTCTGTTTTTTTTTAACCATAAATCAATTTCAGATTGAAGAGTTTCGCGAACCTCTAATAATTTTTTATTGATTGGTGCAAGTTCATTAATACTTTTATCAAATCCATCCCAGAAATCTTTTTCGTTAACATCTAATCCTGTAAGAAGTTCATTTTTTACAAAATCAGCCAAATTCTTAGAAACAGATAAAGTATTTATTTTTATAAATGAATCACCCATAATTTTTTAAATTTAGAAACCGTTGTATATGACAATCAATAAATTATGTCATTACTTTATTGAAAAAAATGTTATTTTTCATCTGAAAAGAATATAATTTTTGTAATTTGATCATTTTATCGCCAAAAAATTATATATAATAAAGCAATGAAAAATTATTTAAATTTTGAGACTGATATAAAAAACTTAGAAACAGAATTAGATAAATTAAAAGATCCTTATAATCAAGACGGCATTTCAGAAGTTGACACAACTAAAATAACGGATTTACAAAATGAAATAGATAAAAAACTTAACGATGTATATTCAAATCTAGATGCATGGCAGACAACATTGGTTGCAAGACACGAGGATAGACCTAAATCAAAATTTTTTATTGATAATTTATTTGATGAATTTATTTCACTTTCTGGGGATAGATTTTATGGAGAGGATAAGTCAGTAATATGTGGCTTTGGTAAATTTAATTCTAAGTCAGTTTTAGTAATAGGACAGGAAAAGGGTGAAAATTTAGATACAAGGATTGAGAGAAATTTTGGAATGATGAGACCAGAAGGTTACAGAAAAACAATAAGGCTAATGAATTTAGCTAATAAATTCAAAATACCAATTATTAATTTTGTTGATACTCCAGGCGCTTACCCTGGAGTTGGTGCTGAAGAAAGAGGACAAGCGGAAGCAATTGCAAAGTCTATTGAATGTTCTATGCAACTGACTGTTCCAACTTTATCTATAATTATAGGCGAAGGAGGCTCTGGTGGGGCTATTGCATTAGCTTCTTCAAGTAAAGTATTGATGTTAGAGAATGCAATATATTCAGTAATATCTCCAGAGGGATGTGCAACCATACTTTGGCGAGATCCAACAAAGACTTTAGAAGCTGCGAAAGCAATGAAACTTTCAGCGAAAGATCTTTTAAAACTAGAAATTATTGATGAGATAATACCCGAACCTTTGGGTGGTGCGCATCGAGATAAAGATCTTATTTTAGATAATGTACGTAATGCTATTGATAGAAACTTAAGTAAATTTCTTACCTTAAATGGGGAAGAAATATTAAATCAAAGAAAGAATAAGTTTTTAGATATTGGAAGGAATAAAGGTTTCACCACTAATGCAACGCATCAAGATAAACTTACTATTAAAAATAATCTTTTTCAAAATTTGATTTTAAAAATTAAATCTAATAAAAAATTATTTATTTCAACTACATCAATTCTTCTATTATTAATTTTATTAACAGTGATTTTTTAATTTATAAGGCACCACAACAATTTTTAAATTTTTTTCCAGTAGCTTCACATCTTTCATTTCTAGATATTTTTCCTTCTTTATTTTTTACAAGTAGGCATTTTGGATCATTATTAATATTATCACTAGTTTTAGTCTGACTATCATCTTTTTCTATTATTCTTAAATTTAGAAGCATTGTTACAAGATCAGTTTTTAATTTTCCCAGTAAATTTTCAAATAATATAAAAGCTTCTTTTTTGTACTCCACCAAAGGATCTCTTTGTCCATAAGATCTTAAACCAATTACTTGTCTTAATTGTTCCAGATATTGAATATGTGATTTCCAATTCTGATCTATGATTTGTACTAATATTCTTTTTTCAATTTCATTCCCTTGTTCAACACCTAGTAAATTGTTTCTTTCCTCTCTATTCTTTGTGAATTTATCTTTTATCGTTTTTTCCATTACTTTCAGATCTGAATTTAAAATATTATCTATTTCATCATTTTCAATGGATTTACCTAGAATCTGTTTTATTGTATTTGGAAATTCCTTAGAGTTAGGAGATTTTTCGTGTAGAATTTTTTGTCTTTTTAAATTGTCTAGAACTTCTTCTAAAAAAATGTCTGAATAATTTTCTTTTTCTTTTCCATCTATTACATTTTTTCGTTGTTCAAAAATTACATGTCTTTGGTCATTAAGAACATTATCAAATTTAATAAGCGTTTTCCTTATATCAAAGTTTCTTGCTTCAACTTTTTGTTGCGCTCTTTCAATTGCTTTATTTATCCAAGGATGATCAATACTTTCACCATCCTTAAGACCAAGCTTTTCTAGCATTGAATTCATGGTTTCTGAGCCAAATAATCTCATTAAATCATCTTCTAAACTTACAAAAAATATTGAACTGCCTTCATCTCCTTGTCTTCCTGATCTTCCTCTTGCTTGATTATCAACTCTCCTACTTTCCATTCTTTCGGTTCCAATGACAAATAAACCTCCCCTTTTTTTCACATCATCTTTTTCAGATTGATCTTGTCCACCCAACTTAATATCAACACCTCTTCCCGATATACTTGTTGTGATAATTACAGAATTTATTTTACCAGCGTTTGCAATAATTTCGGCTTCTTTCTCATGATTTTTAGCATTTAAAACAATATGTTTTATTTTCTCTTTTTCTAACAAATTAGAGTAATGCTCAGATTTATTTATACTAGATGTGAAAACCAATAGTGGTTGTCCGATTTCATTACATTCTTTTATTTTTTGTATTATAGCGTTATCTTTTTCTAAACTTGTTCTAAAGATTTGGTCATTAAGATCATTTCTGATCATATCTTTGTTAGTAGGTATCTGCAAAACTGGCAAGTTATAAATTTCAAAAAATTCTGCAGACTCTGTTTGTGCTGTTCCTGTGCAACCTGCTAATTTATCATATAACTTAAAAAAATTTTGATAGGTTATTGACGCTAGAGTTTGATTTTCAGCTTTAACTTCTATTTTTTCTTTAGCTTCTAAGCTTTGATGAAGTCCATCACCAAATCTTCTACCTGGCAATTGCCTACCTGTTTGTTCGTCAATTATAACTATTTCATTATCTTTAACTATATAATCTCTTCCATTTTCAAATAAATAATTTGCCCTTAATGCTTGGTTTACATGATGAACTAAATGTAAATTTTCTGGATCATAAAAATTGTTATTTTTTAAGATACCAGAATCAGAAAATATTTTTTCAACATTATCAATTCCTTCATTTGTTAAGAGTATGTTTTTTTCCTTTTCATCTAAGTCAAAGTCTGTTTTTTTTAAATTTTTAATTAATTTATCTACAGCTATATATTGCATAGTTTTATCCTCTGCTGCTCCAGAAATAACTAAAGGAGTTCTTGCTTCATCTATTAAACAAGAGTCGATCTCATCAACTATCGCATAGTTATGCTTTCTCAAGACCATCTCATTTTTTGAATATTTCATGTTGTCTCTTAAAAAATCAAAGCCTAATTCACTGTTAGTGGCATAAGTTATATCTTTATTATAATTTTCTTTGCGCTCCTCATCTGAATGGTTTGAGTTTATATATCCACAGCTCAAACCCAAAAAATTGTAAATTTTACCCATATTTATACTATCTCTTTTTGCCAGATAATCATTTACAGTAACTATATGAACACCTTTTTTTTCTAATGCGTTAAGGTATGCAGCAAGAACAATAGTAAGTGTTTTCCCTTCACCCGTTTTCATCTCTGCAATCTTATTCTCATGTAGTGCAATACCTCCAATTAGTTGAACATCAAAGTGTCTTTCATTATTAATTCTTTTCGAAGCTTCTCTTACTAATGCAAATGCCTCAGGCAATATATCGTTTAATTTTTCTCCCTCTTTTAATCTAGAAATAAATTCATTTGTTCTTAAAGGAAATTCATTATCCTCAAATTTACTAACTTTAATCTCTTTAAGATTAATCTCTTTTACAATTTTTTGAATTCTGTCTAATTCTTTTTGATTGCCGCTTTTTATAAATTTACTGATAATGTTTAATGGATTAAGCATATTTTTGATGTTTTAATAATTATAAATTATATAGTTATTTATTTAAAAAATTAAATAGCATGGATTTTGGTATAAACAACTTTTTTGATAAGAAACACAAGGACTCTAAAATAGGACATTTTCAAGATCTTGAACATATTGATGGATTATCTATCTCAACAATTAGCTGTGGTCTTTATAATAAAAAAAGAGACGACTTAGTTTTATTTTATTTTAGGGATGGTGCAAATTATGCAAATGTATATACAAAATCTAGTTTAGTATCTGAAAATATAAAATGGAATAAAAAAATAAAAGATAAAAAAATTTATGGCATTTTAATCAATACAAGAAACGCAAATGCCTTAACAGGAAATGATGGCTATAACTCTCTTAAAAAAATTTCCTTAAATTTGTCAAAATTGTTAACATCAAAACAAATAGAAGACGAGGAAAAACCAAGAGAAATTAAACCAAACCAAATATTATTTGCTTGCACAGGTACCATAGGGGAAAAATTTCCTGAAAATGAAATTTTAAGTAACACTAAAAACTTAGTTGATAAAATAAAATACAATCAAAATAAACTAATTTGGATCAAAGCAGCTCTTGGGATTATGACAACAGACAATAAACCAAAATTATCAATGGCAGAATGTAAGATAGCTGGATCCGATGTAAAAATATATGGAGTTGCAAAAGGATCAGGAATGATCTTTCCAAATATGGCAACAACTTTAGGATTTATTTTTACTGATGCCAATATTTCTTCATCAATTTTGAAACAGATACTTAATCTAAATATTAAGACTACTTTTAATGCTATAACATGCGATGGTGATACTAGTACAAATGACATGGTTTCAATATTTTCAACAAGCAAAGCAAACAACAAAGAGATAAAAAGTTTTAAAGATCCAAAATTAAAGCAATTCATTAGTAGCGTTCATCAGGTCATGTTAAACTTAGCAAAAAGAGTTGCAAGTGATGGAGAGGGAGCAACAAAATTTGTTACCATCAAATGCATTAATAGCAAAACCGAGAAAGATGCGAAAAATATTTGTTTCTCAATAGCTAACTCACCATTAGTTAAAACAGCAATATTTGGAGAAGATCCTAATTGGGGTAGAATTGCGATGGCAATCGGAAAAAGTGGTGTAACTGTCAAACAAGAAAAATTATCTATATTAATGGGATCTAATTTGATCCTTAAAGATGGAAAATTAGATAAAAATTATAACGAAAATATCCTTAGTGATTATATGAAAAATGAGAATATAGAGATAACAATTGATCTATCTATTGGAAGTAAAAAATTTACAGCGTACACTATGGATTTATCTAAGGAATATATTGAAATTAATTCTGATTACAGATCTTAGGTATTGAAATCCCATAAAATGTAATTAAGTCATTTCAATGATTAAGTATTTATTAAATTGTAAAAATTGCAGTCTTGAGTTTGAAAGTTGGTTTGCTAGTTCAAAAGAATTCGATAAATTAAAAAAATTAAAACTTCTTAGTTGTCAGCAATGTAATTCTCAAAAGATTGAAAAGTCTTTGATGAAACCAAATTTAGCTAATTCTACTTTCAAACAAGATAAAGCTTATAAGAATTATAAAAATGTTAAAAAAAAATTAAGAGAATATCAAAAATTTGTAAAAGAAAACTTTGAATATGTTGGAGAAAATTTTGCTTATGAGGCTAGATCTATTCATTACAGCAAAAAAAAGAATAAAAAAAATATTTTTGGCAAAGCATCAATTGAAGACGTTAAGGAACTAAAAGAAGAAGGTATTGAGACGTCAACCATTCCATGGATTGAAGATAAGGAAAATTAACTCTTTTTGTACTTTGTTATATAATTTACGGATTTGTCATTTGAAAGTTTCCACTTATTTAAAATTGGGTTAAATTTAACACCATCAATACTTTTTAACTTAAGTGAATTTTTATTGCAGATATCTTCTAGATTTTCAGGTTTTACGAATTTATTCCAATCATGCGTTCCGATTGGAAGCCATCTTAAAATATATTCAGCTCCTATTATTGCAAATACATAAGATTTTAATGTTTGGTTTAAGGTGGCAATGAACATTAAACCATTATTTTTTAAAAATTTTGTACTTTGATTTATAAATTTAGGAATATCTTCCACATGTTCAACTATCTCCATATTAAGAATTACATCAAATTTTTTCTCATAATTAAAATTCTCTGGAGATCTATCATAATATTCAATTTTTAAATTACTTTTTTTTAAATGATGTTTTGCAATATCAATATTTTTTTTGGACGCATCGATACCTACAACATCTGCTCCAAGTCTTGCCAAAGGTTCGGATAGTAAACCTCCTCCACATCCAATATCAAGAATACTTATTCCTGCTAATGGTTTATGATTTGATGAAATGTTAAAATCTTTAATAATATTGTTTTTTATGTACTCTATTCTTATTGGATTAAATTTGTGAAGTGGTTTAAATTTTCCATTAGGATTCCACCATTCTTCAGCAATTTTGCTAAATTTTTCTACTTCTTCTTTGTTTATAGTATTATTGCTCATTCTTTATTGACATTATAAATAAGATGTATTTTATCAATATTATAAAGCTTGTAAATAAAACTACCAATGAAAATTATTGTATTAAAATTTGGCGGTACTTCAGTTGGGTCAATTCAAAGAATTAAAAAAGTATCAAAAATAATTAAATCTTACTCAAAAATATATAGAGTTATAGTTTTGTCATCTGCAATGAGTGGTACTACCAATAAGTTGATCAATATGTCAAAAAAAATCAGTGAAAATTTTCCTGATAATGAATATGATGCTCTAGTTTCTGCTGGTGAGCAGATTTCGTGTTCGTTGTTAGCAGGCCATTTAGCAGCAAATGGTTTAAATTCTAGATCTTGGATGGCTTGGCAAATACCAATTATAACAGAGGGTAAACACAAATATTCAAGAATTAAATATATAAATAAAACTAAAATTTTAAAATTTTTAAAATTCGGAGGAATTCCTATTATCGCTGGGTTTCAGGGTGTGGATAAAAATTCAAATATTACAACTATTGGCAGGGGTGGCTCAGATTCAAGCGCAATTATGGTTGCAAAGTTTTTTAAAGCTGATCGATGTGTCATTTACACAGATGTTGAGGGAGTATATACAACAGACCCAAATAAACTTAACTCTGCAAAAAAAATTAAAAATATATCTTATGAAGAAATGTTAGAAATGGCCTCATTAGGCTCTAAAGTAATGCAACCAGATTCTATACAAGATGCAAGATTAAATAGGATAAATATCGAAGTAAAATCATCATTTATAAATAAATCTGGCACATTAATTACAAAAAGAAAAAATATTATTAATAATAAAATTATCACAGGAATTTCTTCCACAGATAATGATGCAAAAGTAACTTTATTAGGAGTTAAAGATAGACCAGGCATAGCAGCCTCCATATTTAAACCACTTTCACAAAATTCGATAAATGTAGATATGGTAGTTCAAAATATATCTGTTGATGGTAAGCAAACAGATCTTACATTTACAATCAAGTCAAATGATTTGAATAAAACAAAAAAAATTATAAATAAAAATAAAAATATTGTTTTTAAAAAATTAATATTTGATAAAAATGTATCGAAAGTATCAATAATAGGTGTTGGAATGATTACTACTCCAGGCGTCACCTTTAGAATGTTTCAGGCACTTGCAAAAAAAAATATAAATATACAGGTTATCTCAACTTCAGAAATTAAAATATCAGTTTTAATAAAAAGCACAAATGCTTCAAAAGCTGTAAAATGTTTGCATAAAGAATTTAAGTTAGATAAATGACAACTGAAATTAGACCATTTAGAAAAATTAATAGAAAGAAAACCAAAGAAATTAGTGTAGGAAAAGTCAAGGTTGGTGGAGATAATCCGATTACAGTTCAAACAATGACCAACACCTTGACGACTGATCATAAAGCTACAATAGAGCAGATTAATAAAGTTACGGAAGCTGGTGCAGACATAGTAAGAGTTTCTTGTCCAGATGATAAATCAACTGCATCTTTAAAAACCATAATTAAACATATAGATGTTCCAATAGTCGCAGATATTCATTTTCATTACAAAAGAGCAATTGAGGCTGCTGAAAATGGTGCAGATTGTCTTCGAATAAACCCAGGGAATATTGGTGATCGACAAAGAGTATCTGAAGTTATATCTGCTGCCAAAAATAATAATTGCTCAATAAGGATTGGAGTCAATGCTGGATCATTAGAAAAAGATATACTTGAAAAATTTAAAGAACCTTGTCCTGAAGCATTAGTTGAAAGTGCTATCAGAAATATCAAAATCATTGAGGATATGGATTTTTCAAACTTTAAAATCAGCGTAAAATCTTCAGATGTCTTTCTTTCAATTGCAGCATATAGGTTATTATCTAAAAAAACTGATTATCCACTTCATCTAGGCATAACAGAAGCAGGAAGTTATCTGCCTGGAAGTGTAAAAACTTCAATAGGATTTGGTAATTTGTTGTTAGATGGAATTGGTGATACAATAAGAGTTTCACTATCAGACGATCCAATTGAAGAAATAAAAGTTGGAAATGAAATTTTAAAATCTTTAAGCCTTAGAAGTAGAGGTGTAAAAATAATTTCATGCCCATCATGTGCCAGACAAGCTTTTCAAGTTATAGAAACCGTAAAAATCTTAGAAAAAAAACTATCCCATATTAAAGAGCCAATTACACTCTCTATTATTGGTTGTGTAGTCAATGGGCCTGGTGAAGCCAAACAAACAGACATTGGTATAACAGGAGGCGGAAAAGACAATCATATGCTTTATTTGAATGGCTTAGATACAGAAAAAGTAACAACAAATAACATGATTGATAAAATTGTTGCTATGGTTGAGGAAAAAGTTGCAAATATTAGAAATAATTAAATGCTCCCATTACAAAAAGTACAAAATATAATTGATAGACATCAAAAGTTAGAAACAGAACTTTCATCTGCAGATATAGATAAGAAAAAATACGCCGAATTTTCTAAAGAATATTCTGATTTAAATGAAATAATTCAGCAAGCTAAAGAATATATAAATTTTCAAAAAGAGACTGAGGATTTAGACAATATTATAAATGACAAAAATTCAGATACTGAAATGAAGAATTTTGCAAGTACAGAACTCGAAAATTTAAAATCAAATTTTTTACTAAATGAAAAAAAAATTAAACTATTTTTACTTCCGAAAGATCAGGCTGATAGTAAGAATGCAATAATAGAGATTAGAGCTGGAACAGGTGGTTTAGAAGCAAGTTTATTTGCTTCGGATCTTTATAAAATGTATGAAAAAGTTAGTCAAAAAAAAAAATGGAACATTGAGATAATTTCAATTTCTAAAAGTGATGCAGGAGGTTTGAAAGAAGTTATAGCTTTGGTTAAAGGTAAAAATATTTATTCCTCTTTAAAATATGAAAGTGGTGTTCACAGAGTTCAAAGGGTGCCAGATACAGAAACACAGGGAAGAGTGCATACTTCAGCAGCTACAGTTGCAGTTTTGCCAGAGGCTGAAGATCTAGATATCAAAATAGATGATAAAGATTTAAGAATAGATGTTTTTAGAAGTAGTGGACCTGGTGGTCAAAGTGTAAATACTACTGACTCAGCAGTTAGGATAACTCATTTACCTACAGGTATAGTTGTAAGTCAGCAGGATGAGAAATCTCAAATAAGGAATAAAGAAAAAGGTCTTAAAATTTTAAGATCAAGACTTTATGATTATGAAAGGCAAAAAATTGATCAAGAGAGATCAAAAGATAGAAAAAATAAGATTGGATCAGGAGATCGATCGGAAAGAATTAGAACTTACAATTTTCCACAAGGAAGAGTTACAGATCATAGAATAAATCTAACTTTGCATAAATTAGAAGAGTTCATGGAAGGTGAAATATTTGATGAGATTGTTGAAAGTTTAAGTTTACAAGCACAAGAAGATGAATTGAACAAATTTGTACAATGAATTACTTAAGCGCTTTGAATTTTGGAACAAACTTATTAAAGAAAACCAAAATTAAATCTCATAGTTTAGATGCAGAACTTTTATTAGCTTATGTCTCAAAGTTTTCAAGAGAAAAACTCTTAATAAATTTGAATAAGAAAATTAAAGAAAAAATATTATATAATTATAAATTAAATTTAAAGAGAAGAAAAAAAAATGAACCAATAGCATATATTTTAAAAACAAAAGAATTTTGGCGATACAGTTTCTATGTAAACAAAAATGTATTGATACCAAGGCCTGAAACTGAAATAATTGTAGAAGAATTATTAAAAAAAATAAGTTTTGAATCTTCAAAAAAATTACTAGATGTTGGTACTGGTTCTGGCTGTATCATAATTTCTATTATAAAGGATCGACCTAAATGCTATGCTTCTGCGATTGATATCAGTAAAAAAGCCCTAAATATCGCAAAATTTAATGCAAAAATGCATCACTTAGAAAATAAAATTAAATTCATTAACATCGATATTGACAAATATATTCATAATAAATATGATTTTATTGTTTGTAATCCACCTTACATAAATAATATAAAATTAAAAAGATTAGATGAAAATGTAAGGTTATATGAGCCTCATTTAGCTCTTAAAGCTGGAAATGATGGTTTTGATTTTATAAGAAAACTGATTTTTAAAAGCAAAATTTTGCTCAAAAAAAATGGAAAACTAATTTTTGAAATTGGAGAAAAACAAGAAGAAAAGTCAAAATATTTATTAAATAATAATGGGTTTTATATAGACAAAATATGTAAAGATATGAACTTAAATCCAAGAGTTATAATATCTACAAAAACATTTTAATGAACAATTACCGAAGCAATAACAGAAAAAATAGATTTAAGTCTAATGGTGACAGAACTTTTAGAAAAAGATCTATTAATGGCTTAAAGTTACAAAATGATTTTAGTGCGAAATCAGAGTTTAGAAATAGAAATACTGGAAGAAATAATCACAATGCAGCGAAGTTGATTGAAAAATACAATAATTTAGCAAGAGAAGCTTTATCCTCAGGGGATAAAATTTTATCTGAAAACTATCTTCAGCACGCAGATCATTTTTCAAGAGTATTAAATCTTCAAGAGTTAAATAAAACTCAAAACATTAATTCAAACATTATAGAACAAAATTTTGAAAAGAAAGAGGAAGAGCTAAATTCAAATAATAAAGATGAAATCAAAAATTTCAATATTAATGATATTGCAAAAACTGACTAATTTGAATTTGTTATAAGATCTGACTTTAAGACATCAATTTTTATTTTCGAAACTTCAAATTTTTTTCTTTCCTCATTTTTAAGAATTTTTCCTGAAGGTAATTTCAACTTTTGTGAATTTATTTTTTTTCCATTTTCAATTACTTCATAATGAAGATGCGGTCCCGTTGACATACCTGTTGATCCAACATATCCAATTATTTGCCCTTGTTTAACTCTTGCTCCCTTTTTAATTCCTCTTCCAAATTTTGACATATGTGCATAAACTGTTTGATATGTAGAATTATGTTTGATTTTAACACAGTTTCCTCCACCACCACACCAGCCTACTTTTGTAACTTTTCCATCTCCAGATGCCATGATTGGCGTACCCATTGGAGCAGCAAAGTCTGTACCTGTATGCATTTTAGTATAACCAAGAATAGGATGTTTCCTTTTCCCATATGATGAAGATAATCTTGCTCCATTTATAGGTGTCTTCATTAAAGTTTTCCTAATACTTTTTCCATTTTCGTCAAAAAAATCAATTTTATCTTTTTCGTATTCAAATCTGTAAAGTTGTAAATCTGTATTTTGTAAGTTTAGATTCGCAAAAATTATTTCTCCAGTATCTACAATTTCATTATTTTGGTTTAAAAACTCTTCATAGATGATTTGAAAACTATCGTTCTTCCATACATCTCTTTGAAAATCTACTTGAAATCCATAAAGTCTTGCAAATTCAATTATAATATTTGGTTTAATATCTAAATTAACTGCGCTATTATATAAGCTATCTGTAATAACAGTTTCTTTATATACTAATTTTCTTGTAAAATTTTTTTCTATTTTTTTTGAATTTAATTTATTTTCTTTCTCAGATCTAAAAAAAACTACTTCATTTTTTTTATCGGTCTCAATTCTAAGTTCAATTATTTTTTGATCTAGTAAATTATCTATTTTAAATAAAAATTTTTGGTTTATTCTTAATATTTTTAAAGATTCGACATTTAAAATAGAATTCAGAACAAGCTTCTTTTCTTCGTTGCTTATATTAATATTATTAATAATAGTTTGATAGTTATCACCTGATTTTGAAACGTATGCTATTTCAGAATATCTTGGTTTTAAATTATTGGTTATTTCAATAAAAGTTTTTTTTAAATATGTATTTTTTAAACTCTCTTTTAGTCTGTTATTTTGGTCTATAGCACTTTGTGTAAAAATTAATGATGATAAAACTAAAATTAAAGTAATTATTATTAACCATATAAAAATTGCGTATTCTCTAAATTTTTTAAAATCAAAAACTTTCATATGCTCAGAATTATAAAAACTGTTGATTTATAAGGGTTTTTTTCATGTTTATAATTAATCTAATAACTTGATTTATTAATATTATTTAATATAAGCGATCCACTCAACATATATTTATGTTAGTTATTGAGGCAACTCAATTAGCTATTTTATTTGTTTATATTTTAAGAAGAGAAGTGTGGACGGTTAAGGTTACCAAAATTTGTCGTACACACTTCAACATTGTATAAATATTATTCTTAGTATTTATATAGAAGCTAGTGTGCGCCGTTTTTAAACTTGAGAGTTTGATCATGGCTCAGAACGTACGCTGGCGGCACGCCTTATACATGCAAGTCGAACGAAGTAGCAATACTTAGTGGCAGACGGGTGAGTAACATGTAGGTATCTTCCCTTTGGTGAGGAATAACACGAGGAAACTTGTGCTAATACCTCATAAGTCTTTACGGAGAAAGCTTTATGCGCCGAAGGATGAGCCTGCATTTGATTAGTTTGTTGGTGGGGTAATGGCCTACCAAGACTTTGATCAATAGCTGATCTGAGAGGATGATCAGCCACATTGGGACTGAGACACGGCCCAAACTCCTACGGGAGGCAGCAGTAGGGAATATTGCACAATGGAGGAAACTCTGATGCAGCGATGCCGCGTGAGTGAAGAAGGCCCTTGGGTTGTAAAGCTCTTTCGTCGGGGAAGAAAATGACTGTACCCGAATAAGAAGGTCCGGCTAACTTCGTGCCAGCAGCCGCGGTAATACGAAGGGACCTAGCGTAGTTCGGAATTACTGGGCTTAAAGAGTTCGTAGGTGGTTAAAAAAGTTGGTGGTGAAATCCCAGAGCTTAACTCTGGAACTGCCATCAAAACTTTTTAGCTAGAGTGTGATAGAGGAAAGCAGAATTTCTAGTGTAGAGGTGAAATTCGTAGATATTAGAAAGAATACCAATTGCGAAGGCAGCTTTCTGGATCATTACTGACACTGAGGAACGAAAGCATGGGTAGCGAAGAGGATTAGATACCCTCGTAGTCCATGCCGTAAACGATGTGTGTTAGACGTTGGAAATTTATTTTCAGTGTCGCAGCGAAAGCATTAAACACACCGCCTGGGGAGTACGACCGCAAGGTTAAAACTCAAATGAATTGACGGGGACCCGCACAAGTAGTGGAGCATGTGGTTTAATTCGAAGATACGCGCAGAACCTTACCAACACTTGACATGTTCGTCGCGACTTTAAGAGATTAAAGTTTTCGGTTCGGCCGGACGAAACACAGGTGCTGCATGGCTGTCGTCAGCTCGTGTCGTGAGATGTTGGGTTAAGTCCCGCAACGAGCGCAACCCTCACTTTTAGTTGCCATCATTTAGTTGGGCACTCTGAAAGAACTGCCAGTGATAAGCTGGAGGAAGGTGGGGATGACGTCAAGTCCTCATGGCCCTTACGTGTTGGGCTACACACGTGCTACAATGGCATTTACAATAGGAAGCAAGATGGCGACATCAAGCAAATCCTAAAAAGATGCCTCAGTTCGGATTGTACTCTGCAACTCGAGTACATGAAGCTGGAATTACTAGTAATCGCGGATCAGCGCGCCGCGGTGAATACGTTCCCGGGTCTTGTACACACCGCCCGTCACACCATGGGAGTTGGTTCTACCTTAAGGCAAGGTTTAAAACCCTTGACCACGGTATAGTCAGCGACTGGGGTGAAGTCGTAACAAGGTAGCCGTAGGGGAACCTGCGGCTGGATTACCTCCTTTCTAAGGATGATTAAGAATTATTTCTTAATCTAAAAAATATAACAGGATAATGTTGACCGTCCTCATTTCTCTTCTTGAAATTTGTGTTTCACTCTTCTGCGAAAAGGGCCGGTAGCTCAGTTGGTTAGAGCACACCCTTGATAAGGGTGGGGTCGAAAGTTCGAGTCTTTCTCGGCCCACCAAAATATACTGGGGGATTAGCTCAGCTGGGAGAGCGCCTGATTTGCATTCAGGAGGTCAGCGGTTCGATCCCGCTATCCTCCACCAGAAACACTTAGTTATTATATTAGTGAAAAAATTATATTATCAATATCTATATCCGATTGTTCAATAATTTGAACAATCATAAAATATTCGAAATGATGAATATTTTAAAAAATTTAATTCAACACAGAATTTTTTTCTGTGCATAAATTAAGCGTTTAAGGGCGTGTGGCGGATGCCTTGGCACTGAAAGCCGAAG
>CACBTT010000002.1:0-10000 GCA_902542235.1 uncultured Pelagibacteraceae bacterium | reverse complement strand
GTGGACCGGTTGTAGCGCCAGCTGCAGTGCCGGGTAGCTAAGTACGGACGAGATAACTGCTGAAAGCATCTAAGCGGGAAACTTACCTCAAAACTAGTTCTTCCAACAGAGCCGTGGTAGACCACCACGTTGATAGGCTGGGTGTGGAAGCGCAGTAATGCGTGCAGCTGACCAGTACTAATAGCTCAATTGGCTTAATTTATGCACTGAAAAAAATTTTAGTTTGATTTATTCAAAATTATATGTCTTTTTTTAAAGTTTTATTATAGTTGGTTTTCTATCTAATTATAAATTATCCTTACAATATGAAGAAAATTGTAATTCAAGGACTTGGCTATGTTGGTTTAGCCATGATGACTTTTTGTGCAGGTGCAAAAAAAGGAAACAAATACCTGTACGACGTTATTGGAATAGAAAAAAATTCCTATAAAGGCCGCAAAATCCTAAAAAAAATAAATTCAAAAAACAATCCTAGAATTGTCGATGATATAAATTTTTTAAAGTTTTATTCAAAATTAATTAAAGATAAAAGAATTAAGGCAACAACAGACATTAATGAGTATAGCGATGCTGATGCAATTTTTGTTTGTTCAAACTGTGATTACAATTTTGTTAAAAATCAAGCTAAATTAAAAGATTTTGTTAAAAATATAGAAATAATTTCAAAAAAAATTAAGGATAATTGTTTAATAATAATACAAACTACATTACCTCCTGGAACCACAGATAAAATCATAGAGCCTATAATCAAAAAAAATTTAGAAAAACGAGGAATTCAAAATTATTATCTTTGTCATTCATTTGAAAGAATTACACCTGGAAAAGATTATTACTTTTCAATGAAAGAAGTTCAAAGGGTAATAGGGTCAAAAAATAAAAAATCTCTTAAACATGCTAAAAGAATATTGAAAAATGTTTTCAAGATTAGATCTAATAAAATTGTAGAGTTTGACACACCAACTGAATCAGAGACATGTAAAATAATTGAAAATAGTTATAGAGCTACAAATATTGCTTTCATTGAAGAATGGAGAAAATTTTGTTCAAAAAATCAAATGGACTTAGAAAAAATATTGAAATGTATTAGACAAAGAAAAACTCATAATAATATAATGCGATCAGGAATAGGCGTTGGTGGATATTGTTTAACAAAAGACCCACTTTTTGCTAAAGCATCTTCAAGTCAACTCATGGGTGAAAAATTTAATTTTCCATTAACAATTAAAGCTACAGAAGTAAATCAAAATATGACTTTTGATATAATGTCAGAAATAAGAAGTAAGTTTAAAATGAAAATAATTGATAAAAAGGTTTTATTAATTGGAGTTAGCTATAGAGAAGATACTAATGATACAAGATATTCTCCTGCAGAAACTGTATTTGATTTTTTCAAAAAGTTGCGTTGCAAATTAAATTTTTATGATCCGGTTGTTGGATATTGGGATTATATAAACAACTATAGTGTTAATAAAAAAAATTTAAATAATTATGATATTTATGTTCATTTAGTTAAGCATCAATTATTTAATAATATAAATATTCCATATAAAAAAAATTCTATAATATTTGATTTAAATCACACTTTAAATATTAAGAAACGAGAGAAAATTTTAAAGAGCAAATATTATGAAAGTTACTTTATAGGTTCAAAAAACAAATGAAATATTTAATTACAGGTGGTGCAGGTTTTATAGGACTTAAATTAACAAAGGAATTATTGAAGAATTACAGAAATAAAGTTTATATTATTGATAGCTTAATAAATAATTCTGAAAATAAAAAATTGTCAAATGTATTAAAAAATAAAAAAGTAAAGTTAATAAAAAAAGATTTAAACCATATATCTAGTTTAAAGATTTACGATTTTGATTACATATTTCACTTTGCAGCTGTTTTAGGTGTTAAAAATGTAATAGATAATCCTTACACTACATTAAAAGAAAATATTTTAAGCACAATAAGTTTAATTAATTTTTCAAAGAAACAGAAAAAATTAAAGAAAATTTGTTTTGCATCAACAAGCGAAGTTTATGCTTATAGTTTAAAAAGTAAACTTGTGAAATATCCTACACCAGAAAATATAGATTTTCTAATTTCCAAAGATTTTAATCCTAGAACATCTTATCTTTTATCAAAAGTTGTTGGTGAATATTTGATGAATTATTCTGGGTTAAATTTTGTAATTTTTAGGCCTCATAATATATTTGGTCCACAAATGGGATTCAGACATGTAATTCCTCAATTAACAAAAAAAATTTTACAATATTCAAAAAATAAGATTATTATTCAAAATGCAAAACATAAAAGAACATTTTGTGATATTAATTTTGCTATTGATTTAATTTTAAGAATTTCTCATAGCAAAAATTCAAGAAATAGCACTTTTAATATTGGATCACCTGATAATGAAATTTCTATAATAGATCTAGCTCAAAAAATTAAAAAAATACTTAACTCAAAAAAAAAATTGATATCTTCAAATATTAAAAAATTTAATTCTCCTGAAAAAAGAAAGCCAGATATGAAACGTAGTCTTAGATATTCTAAAATTAAACATAATTTTGAAAAAGGGTTAAAAGAAACTGTTATGTGGTATAAAGAATATTATACTAAGTAGTATGAAATTATCTATTCCTCATATCGATATACAAGATATCAAATCAATTGACAAGGTTCTCAAAAGCGGATGGATTTCAACTTCATCAAAATCAATAAATATATTTGAAAAGAAAATTTCAAATCTCTGTGAAACAAAATACTCTGTAGCACTTAATTCTGGTACCTCAGCTATACATTTGGGTTTAAAAATTCTTGGAGTAGATAAAAATACTGAAGTAATAGTTCCTTCATTAACATTTATTGCAACAGTAAATCCTATAATTTATTTAGGGGCCAAACCAATAATTTTTGATGTAGATGAAAATCACAATTTAAAAATACAGGATGTGATAAATTTTCTTAAAAAAAATACAATATTTAAAAATAAAAAAACCATAAATAAAAAAACAAATAAAACTATTAAAGTAATAATTGTTACTCACATGTGGGGTAGAAGTTGTAATTTTTATAATTTAAAAAAAATTTGTAAAAAAAGAAATATTTCAATTTTAGAAGATGCTGCTGAAGCAGTAGGTTCGTATATTAAAAAAGTGAAATATCAACATTGCGGAAGTATAGGTGATATCGGATGTCTTTCATTCAATGCTAATAAGATTATTACTACAGGCTCAGGAGGGGCAATAATTACAAATAATAGAACATTCTATGAAAAGGCTCAGTTTTTAGCAAATCAAGCCAAAAATGATAGTTTTAATTATATACACAATGAATGTGGATATAACTATAAAATGAATGGTATTAGTGCTGCATTAGGAATATCTCAATTAACAAAATTAAAAAAAAAAATTAATCTTAGAAAAAAAATCCATCAAAGATACTTATTCAATTTTAAAAATTCAAAAAATATTAAAATTTTACCTTATGATCCAAAATATAGAACAAATTATTGGATAAATATAATATTTTTTAAAAATTTCAGTCTAAAAAAAATATACAATCTTAGTTTATTTTTATTAAAAAAAAAAATTGAGACTAGAAGGATTTGGCGGCCTGTACATTTGCAAAATCATATTAAAAGATTTCAAAATTTTAAAATTGTAAATGCAGAAAAATTTTATAACAGCTGCTTGTGCTTACCATCTGAAGATAATCTATCGAACTCAGATGTTGATAAAATTTGTAACTATATAAAAAAATTTTATGAAATTTCTAATAATAACAAATTGTAAACATAAAGTATCGAGAGATTTTATAGGTTATCTTAAATCAAAAAAAATAAATTTTGATTACATAGATACCAATAAAAAAAAAAAAATTAATATCTCAAAAAAATATGATTATCTAATTTCTTTTTTAAATCCTAAATATATAAATAAAAGAGTAAGAAGCAATATACGATTAAATTCGTTTAACTTTCATCCTGGCCCTCCTGAATACCCTGGTTTTGGATGTTATAATTTTGCATTGTTAGATGAGGTAAATTTTTATGGGTCCACCATTCATTTAATGAATGAAAAATATGATAGTGGTCAAATCATTAATGTTAAGAAATTCAAAATATCTCGTGAAAAAATAAATTTGGAAAAATTAATTAAATTGACACATAATAATATTTTTAAGCAGGCAAAAAAATTTGTAGAAGATATCATTAAAAAAAAAATAAATGGTAATAATAAATTAAGATGGAAAAAAAAGCCTTATACGAAAAAAGAATTTGAATTAGCAAGGGAAATCAAATTATATGATTCAAAAAAAAATATATTAAAAAAATTAAAAGCCTTTACGTATAAAGGTTATGAGAGTGTTTATATAAATTTAAAAGGAATTAAATTTGAATTTCAAACAAAATAGAACAATCGTTATTGCTGAAGCTGGAGTTAATCATAATGGAGATATTAATATTGCAAAAAAATTAATAAACATAGCTTCTAAATCAGGTGCAGATTATGTAAAATTTCAGACGTTTGATGTTGACCATCTAATTTTAAAAAAAACAAAGATAGCTAGTTATCAAAAAAAAAATATTAAAAGTAATATTTCACAATATTCAATGTTAAAAAAATATCAATTATCTGAAAACAGTCATAAAGAACTAATAAAATTTTCTAAAAAGAAAAAAATTAAATTTTTAAGTACAGCATTTGATCTAAAAAGTTTAAATTTTTTAAACAAGCTTAATCTTGATTATATTAAAGTACCATCTGGGGAAATAACAAATCTTCCATTTCTTAAAAAAATATCAAAATTAAATAAAAAAATTTTACTCTCAACTGGAATGGCAACCATTAACGAGATTAAGCAAGCTCTTAAAGCATTGGGAAATAAGAAAAAAAAAATTACAATTCTGCATTGTACCTCAGACTATCCAGCAAATTTAAAAGATTTAAATCTTAATTTTATCAAAGTATTAAAAAGATTTGGTTATAAAGTTGGATATTCAGACCATTCCTCCAGTATAATTACACCTTCAATAGCTGTTTCTTTGGGTTGCAAGGTTGTTGAAAAACATTTTACACTGTCAAAAAAATTAAAGGGACCAGATCACAAAGCAAGTCTAGAACCTCAGGAGTTGAAAACAATGATCAATTTAATAAGAGACACTGAAAGAATTCTGGGATCAAAATCTAAAATAATTACTAAAGGAGAATTAAAAACAAAACTTTTAGTAAGGAAATCTTTAGTTGCTAAAGTTAATATTAAGAAGGGGGATATTTTAAGTATAAAAAATATTACTAGCAAAAGACCCGGCACTGGTGTTTCACCGTTCAAAATCAAAAAGTATTTAGGAAAAATTAGTAGAAAAAATTTTAGAAAAGATGAATTTATAAATTAAGTGATGAAAAAAATTTTATTTGTTTCAAGTTCAAGAGCTGACTTTGGTTTATTGAAAAATGTAATTTTGGAGACACAAAAATTGAGTAAAAAAACCTCATTAATGGTTACAGGTTCACACCTTTCAAGTGGCTTTGGTAAGACTTATTCTGAAATAAAAAAAAATAAAATAAACAAAGTCGTAAAAAAAAAATTATTAAAAAAAAGTTTTAATGACTCAAACACCAGCCTATATATAGCTGAATCAATTAAATTAACTGCTGATGTAATAAAGAAATTGAGACCAGGTGTATTGGTTATTTTAGGAGATAGATATGAACTATTAGGCAGTGCGTTAGCAGCGATGTCCTTTAGAATCCCTGTCGCACATATTCATGGTGGCGAAATAACACAAGGTGCATTTGATGATTCAATTAGACATGCAATTACAAAATTATCACATTTACATTTTCCTATTCATGATAAATATAAAAAAAGATTAATTCAATTAGGAGAAAATCCAAAATCAATTTTTAATTATGGTGGCTTAGGAGCTCATAATATTTTAAAATCTAAGCTTTTGACAAAAACTAAATTAGAAAAAATATTTAAAATTAAATTTAAAAAAAAGATAATTCTAGTAACATTTCACCCTGTAACCTTAGAGAAAAATAAATCAAAATTTCAAATAAAAAACTTATTAAAATTCCTAAATTCACTTAGTGATATGACAATAATTATTACAGGTTCAAACTTTGATAATGAAAATCATGTTATCAAAAAAGAAATTTCAAAATTTTTAAAGAAAAAAAAGGTATATTATTTTCAATCTTTAGGAAATTTAGCCTATATTTCATTGATGAAATTGGCATATTTGGTTGTAGGCAATTCCTCAAGTGGTGTTCTAGAAACACCTAGCTTTGGCACACGTACAATAAATATAGGCACCAGACAAAGGGGTCGTATTTTGTCTAAAAATATAGTTAATAGTGATTATAGTTTTAAATCAATTCAGAAAGCATACAATAAAGTTAAAAAAAAGAATTTTAAAACAAAGAGTCCATTTTTAAGAAAAGATACTCCAATAAAAATTGCAAAAAAAATAATTAACTTTGAATATAATTTAAAAAAAGATTTTTATGACATTAAAAAATAAAAACTTTATTAATTTAAATTTTAATAAAACTTTTATCAAGTTAGATCAAAAAATCTTTGATGCTTTAAAAAGCTTAACTAAATCTCAAAATAAGATTTGTATAGTTGTTGATCAAAAAAAAAATTTTAAAGGTGTGGTTAATGATGGTGACATAAGGAGAGCTTTGTTAAAAGGAAAAAAATTAGATACAGAAATTAAATATATATACAATAGAAAGCCTTTTACTTTAAAAAAAAATTTCAATATAGAAACTTCTTTAAAGAAACTTAAATCCAAAAGTATAGATCAGGCTCCAATCATTAATAATAAGAAGGTAATAGGAATATTTTCAAGAGATAAAATTCAAATTCAGAATTTGAAGACGCCAGTAGTAATTATGTCAGGCGGCTTAGGAAAACGATTAAGACCTTTAACTTCTAGTCTTCCAAAGGCCTTAGTTTTAATAAAAAAAAAACCTATGCTTTCAACAGTTATTCAAAACATTAAAAATTTTGGATTTAATAATTTTATATTAACAACTTTCTATAAAAAAAATTTGATAAAAAAATATTTTAAGGATGGTAAAAAATTCGATATAAAAGTAAATTACATAGAGGAAAAAAAACCACTTGGAACAGCTGGCTCATTATTTTTATTAAGAAAAAAAATTGTTGATAAAAATTTTCTTTTAACAAACTGTGACGTTGTAAGTGAAATAAATTATAAAAATTTATTGGATTATCATATTAATAATAAAGCAGATTTAACAATTGCAATAAAAAAATATGTTACAGAAAGTCAATATGGAGAAATTAACTTAAAGGGTATTAATATTGAAAATATTCAAGAAAAACCCAAGAAGGACATAATCATTAATTCAGGAATTTATGTCTTAAAAACAAAAAGTTTAAATTTTTTAAGATCTAATAATTATCTAGATATGAATGAGTTAATAATTAAATTTATAAAAAAAAATAAAAAAGTAATAGCTTTTCCGTTTTATGAAAATTGGTATGACCTAGGTACAAAAGATCAATTAAAAATGTTACAAAGGATAAATTAAAATTTCAGCTAATTATGTCTAATTACATTGTAAAATATCCAAAAAAATTGAATTTGAAACTTTTTAGAGAAAATTTAAAAAAACCACAAATCAAGTATGGATTGCCAAGAAAAATTTTATATTGTCAGAAATGTGTAATTTCAAATCAAAGACCATCATCTACAGTCGAGTTTAAAAATAAAAACAAAAATAAAGAATACATTAAGTTTAATAAAAATAATGTCTGTGATGCTTGTTTGTTTGCTGAAAAAAAAAATAGAATTATAAATTGGAAGAAAAGAGAAAAAGAACTTGTTAAATTATGTGAAAAATACAGAAATAATTCTGCAGGATATGATTGTTTAGTCCCAGGTTCGGGTGGAAAAGATAGTTTTTATGCTGCTCATATCTTAAAATATAAATATGGAATGAATCCTTTAACTGTTACTTGGGCACCGAATATGTATACAGACTGGGGATTTAAAAACTTTCAATCATGGATTCATTCCGGGTTTGATAATATTTTAGTAACACCTAATGGGATAATTCATAGACTTCTAACAAGATTATCAGTAGAGAAAATTTTTCATCCATTTCAGCCTTTTATTTTGGGCCAAAAATTTATTGGACCAAAAATCGCAAGAAAATTTGGAATTAAGTTGGTTTTTTATGGTGAGAATGAAGCTGAATATGGTAATCCCATGAGTACAGCCCTTACACCTACAAGAAGTTCTAAGTTTTTTACATATAATAAATTAGAGGATATTTACTTGGCGGGATATAAATATAAAGATTTAATCAATAAATTTAAAATATCACCAAAAGAATTAAAAACTTATTTACCAGATGAGGAGAATGATATTATTAAAGACAAAATTGAAGTACACTATTTAGGATACTATCTAAAATGGCATCCACAAGATTGTTATTATTATGCTGTAAAAAATAGTAATTTTAAAATATCACCAGAAAGGACACCCGGAACATATTCAAAATACAATAGTATTGACGATAAAATAGACGATCTTCACTATTATACCACTGGAATTAAATTTGGAATTGGCCGAGCAACTTATGATGCTGCACAAGAGATTAGATCAGGTGATATAAACAGAAAAGAGGGAATTAATTTAATTAAAAAATATGATATAGAATTTCCCAAAAGGTTTGAAAAAGAAATTTTTGATTACTTATCTGTCAATGACGATATGATGAAAAAATTTAAGAGTTATTTCGAAGAACCAAAATTTGATAGAAAATATTTAAATAATTTAGCTGATAACTATAGATCACCACATATTTGGTATTTAAAGAAAAATAAATGGTTTTTAAGAACTAAAATTTCTAAATGAAAAAGAGAAAGAATTTTAGATTTATTTCTAGATTGGATATTAAGGATCAATATTTAATAAAAAGTATTAATTTTGAAGGTTTAAGAAAAGTCGGTTATGCAAAAGATTATGCATTAAAATATTATAATGAAAATATAGACGAAATTTTTTATATAGACGCTGTATCGAGTTTATTTAATAAAAGATTTGTGAAAAATTTTCTTGAAATGGCATGTGAAAAAATCAGAGTTCCTGTAACAGTAGGTGGTGGAATAAAAAATCTTGATCAAGCAAAAAAAATTTTAAAGTCTGGTGCAGATAAAATTGCTATAAATACTGCAGCAGTGAAAAAACCTTCAATATTAAAAAAAATATCTGAAACACTTGGTTCTCAGAGTGTAGTTTCTTATATTGAGGCAAAAAAAAATGAAATTAATCAAACATGGGAAGTATATATTTCAAATGGTAAAGAAAACACTGGCATAGATGTTATGAGATGGGCTGAAATAGTTCAAAAGCAAGGTGTTGGTGAATTATTAGTTACCTCTGTTGATAGAGAAGGAACTGAAAAAGGTTTCGATTATGAACTATACACTAAATTGTCTAGGTATGTTGATTTACCATTAATTGCTAATGGTGGATGTGGAAAAATGGAAGACATTGAAAAAATTTCAAAGAATTGGTGTATTGATGGGGTTGCATTATCATCATCAATTCATTTTGATAAGTTAAAAATATTAGAATTGAAGAATTATTTTAAAAACAAGCACTTAGATATTAGATATTAAATTGAAAAAAAATTACATTAATTTAATTGATTATGGAGTTGGTAATATTTTTAGTATATCTAAAAGTATTGAGCATTTAAATTTTAAGTGTAACATAGTTAAAAAACCAAAAGATCTAATTGAAAACACTAAAATAATCCTTCCGGGAGTAGGAAGTTTTCCTGATTGCAAAAAATTACTACAAAAAAAAAGATTAGATAAGTTGATAATTGAAGAAGCAAATAAAGGGGTTCCCTTACTTGGAGTTTGTATAGGTTTGCAGTTATTAACAAAATTTAGCTTGGAAATAAAAAAAACAAGAGGGCTAGGTTTAATAGATGGTTATGTGAAAAAA
>CACBTT010000001.1 GCA_902542235.1 uncultured Pelagibacteraceae bacterium | reverse complement strand
GCATTAGGATTGAGCAGCAGACACATGCCTTTTAAAGGAATAATAATGGCAACTTTGATTTCACCAATGATAGTTCCGCTTATTATATCGGGTGTTGCAATATTCTTTTTTATGGCAAAGGCAGGTTTAGCGGCAACTCATACAGGAATAGTTTTAGCTCATATAATTTTGGGAACACCTTTTGTTGTAATTACTGTTACTGCAACATTATCAGGTTTTGATCATAGTGTAACAAGAGCAGCAGCTAGTTTAGGTAGTAACCCTGTAAATACATTTATGAAAGTAACACTTCCATTAATTTTACCTGGAGTAATTTCAGGAGGTTTGTTTGCTTTTGTAACATCTTTTGATGAAGTTGTAGTCGTTTTATTTTTAGCTGGTCTTGAAAACACAACAATACCAATTCAAATGTGGACAGGTTTAAGAGAACAATTAAGTCCAACAATTCTAGCAGTTGCTACATGTTTAATCGTTTTATCAACCTTAATATTAATTAGTGCAGAATTATTGAGGAGAAGATCAGAACGTTTAAGAGGAATAAATAGATAATTAATTTACTGACTCAATTACTGTCGCAATACCCATACCTAAACCAATACATTGAGTAGATAAAGCGTATTTCTTATTTTCACGTCTAAGCAAATCTGCAGCTTTGCCAGTAATTCTAGCTCCTGTTGCTCCTAGAGGATGACCAAGTGCTAAAGCTCCACCATCTAAATTAGCTTTCTTTTGATCGATACCAAGATCTTTTAAGCATGCTATTGATTGAGAAGCAAAAGCTTCATTGATTTCAACAATATCGATATCATTAATTGATAAATTTGCTCTCTCTAATGCTTTTTTAGTTGCCCCTATAGGTCCAAGTCCCATTACATCAGGCTCACATCCTTTGACCCCAGTTGCAACAATTCTACCCAAAATATCTAATCCATTTTCTTTTGCATAGCTTTCTTCACATATCAATGTTGCTGCTGCTCCATCAGTAAGAGGGGATGATGTTGCTGCAGTAACTGTTCCTTCTTGATCAAATGCAAGTTTTAGTCCATCTAAAGTTTCTTGATTACTTTTTGGACGTATGTTTCCATCTTTTGTACAGCCAGCAATTTCAACAATTTCATTTTTAAATTTACCATTAACTTCGGCTTCATTGGCTTTTTTATGACTTTGAATTGCAAACTCTTGTTGCTCAGTTCTTGAAATCTTATATCTTTTGGCAACATTTTCAGCAGTTATTCCCATTGAAAAATAAACATTAGGATTTTCTTTATCTGTGTAAGGATAAGGTATTGGTTCAAAGCCAGTTGTAACTCTAGTCATACTTTCAACACCTCCACATACGAAAACTTTTCCTGCGCCCATTGCTATTTTGCCTGCCGCAACATGAATAGCTTCCATAGATGAGCCACACCATCTATCAACTGTCATTCCTGATGTATGTATTTCCATTCCAGATAAAAATGTTGTGAGTTTCCCAATATTAAAACTCTGCTCTCCAACCTGGAAAGCACACCCAACAACAATATCTTCTATATCAGCAGGATTTACTTTAGTTTTAGATACAAGATTTTTAACAACTTCGGCAAACATATTTACAGGCTTAACATCAATTAATTCACCTTTTCTTGCCATGGTAAAAGGTGATCTTGAATATCCTGCTATTACTGCTCTTTTCATATAAGTCTTATACCCACTAATTATTATTTTGAAAATGGTAAAGAGGACACAATTCCTTTTCTTAATTTATTATCTGGAGTGTGCACTAAAACTTCTGACCCTATTTTACAAAATTCATTTAAAATCATTGATAAACCAATATTTTTTTTGAATTTTGGAGAATAAATCCCTGAGGTAATTTTACCAATTAATTTCTTATCTTTTGAATATATAGGAAAAGGAATTGAACATGGAGGACAATCCACACCATCAAACAATACTCCTCCTAATTTTTGTTTTACACCTTGTTTCTTAATCTTCTCTAAAGCATTTTTTCCAATGAAATCATGATCGCTCTCATTATTAAAATATTTTTCTAAGTTGCACTCAATTGGATTATTTTCTTTCGTGAAATCATTTCCATAAGACATTAATCCCGCTTCTATTCTGTCAATTAAATTTGGGCATCCTGGAGCAATATTAAATTCTTTCCCCGCTTTCCATATTATATCCCAAATTTTTTCTCCCATTTCATTTTTGTCGAAGTAATCTTCAAAGCATTTAAAATAAATCTCAAATCCATCTTGTTTGCTATACCCAGATCTTGCAATAACTTGTTTAGTTCCCAAGAAATCAAATATTCTAAAATTAAAAAATTTTAATTTTCTAATATCTTCTCCGAATATTGATGCCATCAAATCTTCAGACTTTGGACCTTGTACTGCAAGTGGATATACATCTGGTTCTGTTATGCTCACATTTAGATTTAAACCAACAGCAATACCTTTTGCCCAAAGCAATACATCAGAGTCTGCTATTGAAATCCAAAACATATCATCATCTAATTTTAACAACACTGGATCATTTATCATTCCAGCATTTTCATCGATCATAGGAATATAAAAACATTTTCCTGTTTCCATATTTTTTAATGATCTTGGTGTCATTTTTTGTACTAATAAGCTAGCATCTGGACCTGATATTTGAACTTGTCTTTGACAAGACACATCCCACAATTGAACATGTTCATTTAAATGCCAATAATCATCCTCAACAGATTTCTGAAATCTTTTTGGTAAAAGCATATGATTTACTACGGTAAAATCAGTTACACCACACTCTTCAACTTTCTTGGTGTAGGGAGTTCTTCTTATTCTCCTAGACATATTTAGTTTAGTACTTATTTTACTTTGTATTAACGAAGTCATATATTATTTAGACCACCATACTGTATAGCTGTTAGGAGAAATTATTATTGGCAAATGATAATTTTTTTTATTATCGATCATTTTAAATTTTATGACTATTTCACCCACAATTTTTTTCTTTTTAAAGTATCTTTTAATATCACAAATCATTTCATAATCCCATTTACAATCTTTTTTGCTAAGATTGAATTGGTGATTAATCCTACCATTTCCATCAGTCTTTGTATTCAAAAAAAGCTTTTTTAATTTTGAGGATTGTATTTGATAAATCTTTACTTTGACATTACTTGCATGAGTCCCATCAGAACCATTCAATAAATGTGAGCTAAATTTTGCCATATTACTCTATTGATGATTTCTCTCTCTTGCTTGCCACAGCAGCAACAATTGGACTTAATACAGGTTTAGCTTTTACATTTACGCAAGCAGTTCTACCACTTGCAATAGCTCTTTTTAGTGCTGGACCCAATTCTTCTCTTTTCGTTACTAATTCTCCATGACCCCCAAAGCCCTCAAATATACTGTGGAAAGGTATATCTCTAAAGTCTGTTGCAACTCTTTTTCCGCTTTCAAATAATCTTTCTTGTTGTTGCCCAATTGATGCTAAGCCACCATTATTGTCAATAACAACAACGATTGGTTTCTTTTCAAAAAATGCAGTTTCTATAGACATGCCTCCAGATAAAAATGCACCATCTCCACTAATTAAAATTACATTCGATTTAGGGTTATTGTTTTTTGCAGATAATGCAAATGACACACCAACACCCAGCATACTAAATGTGCCTGGATGTAAAATTCCACCTAATTTTTTTCCTTGAGCTCCTGCTAAATTTATTGCTATCTCTGACCAGAAATGAGTATTTCCTCCATCAATTACTAGCCAATCTTTCTCATCCATTACGTCTTGAACGTCCAACGCTAATTGCAGTGGATGAATTTTTCCACCATTTTTTTTTGCTTTATCAGCTTCAATCTTTAATTCATTTAAAGATTTATCTACCCAATCTTTCTTTTTATTTTTATTATCTTGAAACCAACTATTTCCTAAATTCCATTTATTATTTTTCTTTAAATTACATAGAGTATCCAAAAATACTCCTGGATCACATAAAAGGTTATGATCAGCTGCTCTATTAAACTCAATTTCTTCATGGGAACCGTTAATACAAACTAAAGTTGTTGTTTTTGGAATGAAAGGAGGGTTACCAAAATTCATTTGGTTATCTAATCTTGCACCAATCATCAAAACTAAGTCTGAATTTTGTAATGCAAATTCCGATGGTGGATATTGGTGAATATCTGCTAAACCCATATATGCATTTGCCTCTTCTCCTAAAAGTTTTTGATGGTAAGGCACATTAAAAACTGGAATATTTAAACTTTCACCCGCATTTTCTAAATTTTTTTCTGAGTTTGACCACCAAACACCATGTCCTCCAATTATGACAGGTTTTTTTGCATTACATGCTAACTCAAGTATTTTTGATAGAGCATTTGGATCTGGCCATGCCTTAGCAACTGGCTTTGCTTTATGTGAAAATGGTCTTTCTTCCAGTCCAACATTTTCTTCAAATGAAGAAAACATTATATCTACTGGTAAACTTAGATGAACAGCTCCAGGATACCCATTCGTTGCAATTCTGTAAGCTTTATCAACAAATTCTCTAATTCTTGTTCCATCTGTAATGCTTGCACTATATTTTGTAAGAGGAGCAGCTATTGAAACATCATCAATTTCTTTAAATCCACCTGACCCTTGTCTTTTTAAACTACTTGATCCGGTTATATAAATTATTGGCGTTCTTTCTCCCCATGCTTCCATCATTGATGGTACTGCATTCGTAAAACCTTCTGGCCCTACCAAGCATACAGATGGCTTTCTTGTAATTCTTGTGTGTCCATCTGCTAAGTGTCCAGCTATTTGTTCATGAGGACAATTAACTACATCAATTTGACACTCCATGAAACCTTCAATTGCAGGATTACAAAATCCACCAGATAGAGTAAAAACTTTATTAATACCTTTATCTTTTAATGCTCTTGCAATTAATGCTCCACCTCTTATTTTTTTTTCCATATTAGTAAGTTGTATTCATAAATAGTTTCTGTTCAATTATATCAGAAGAAACTTCATTAATATCATTTAATCCAACCAAACCTAGCGTTGTGCTAGTTTCTTCTTTAATTATATCTACAATTCTTCTTAGCCCGCTAGCTCCATCAGCTCCCATTGCATACATTACAGGCCTTCCAATCATTGAAAAATCTGCTCCTAAAGCTAATGATCTTACAATATCGCTCCCACTTCTTATTCCACTATCAAATATAATTGGAAAATTATTCCCTACTGCTTCCCTAATAAAAGGTAAAATATTTATTGCTGCTGAGGCACTATCTAATTGTCTACCTCCATGATTTGAAACTTGGATAGCATCAGCGCCCATTTCTTTAATTTTAACTGCATCATCTGATGACATAACACCTTTTACAATTAATTTGCCTTTCCATTTATTTCTTACTCTTTTTAACGTTTCCCAATCTGTTTTTCCTCTACTTTCTTTTCTTTTAAAAATACCTTTACCACTTTTTGAAGTCTCATAATTCATTGGCTTTGGTATACCACTAAGCAATGTAGATATTGACCAAATAGGATGAGTTGCAAAATCAAAAAATTGTTTAGGTCCTATTTTAAATGGATATGAAAATCCATTTTTATCATCTCTAGTTCTTCTTGATAAAACTGGAACATCAACAGTAAGTATAGCAACTTCATAGCCAGTTTTTTCTGCTCTATCTAGTAATTCCATTACAAAATCTTCATCTTGAAAAATATAAAGTTGAAGCCATGAATGACCTTCAGAAAGCTCATACATTTTTTCTAAGGTTGTTGTTGACGCCATCGATACACAGGTTGGTATGTTATTTCTTGCACTCTCTTTTGCCAACATAGAATCTGCACCTGGCCATGAAAGATTTGTCATACCCATTGGGGCAAATCCGAAAGGATAGTCATAGTTAAATCCAAGAATATTTTTTTTTAGTTTTCTTTCCTCTACATTCCTTAGAACTCTTGGCTCAAGACGTATTTGATCTAAAGCAAGACTATTAATTTCTGATAATTTTTCATCTCCTGATGCGCCATCAATAAAATCATAAACTAGCTTTGGTAATCTTTTCTTCGATAGTTTTTTTGCGTCTTCAATGCTAAAAATTTTATTACTCGCTTTAATGTTATCCATTTAAATTTTTTATATATGTTTTTAAACTTATCTTATCATGTCTAGTCACATAATAAGCGTCATGATTAATTCTTGAAGAATAAACCTCTGAAGGAACTCCGTCAATAAAAAGCACAGCTACACCATCATCAATAGCTATTCCATCTGGCAAATTTCCATCTTGAATTTCTGAAATAAATTGTCGAAGTCGATTATTATCAGAAGAATGCGGTGTGCAACTCCCATCTAAAAAATTTATTCCTTTTAACGGACTTAGCTCTTCATTGACTGAGTCTGACAATATCCAATCAAACCAACAGACAGCACCTGCACTTATTCCACTCAGAATTATTCCTTTTTCATATGCATCTTTAAATACTTTGATAAGATCATGTCTCTTCCAAATATTAATCATTTCAGATGTATTGCCACCCCCTACATAAATTATATCTTTATTTAACATCCATTCATTAAAACCTTCCACACTTGAACAGAGATTAAAATGAGATAATTTAAATTTTTGTGATTTAAATCTTTTATAAAAAAGATCAGTCTTTTCTTGATTATCATTGCTAGCCGTAGGTAAAAAACCGATATTGATATTTGATTTATTAACTTGATTTATAACATATTCATCCAAGTCTTCATCAGAAGAATGTGTAAATCCACCACCACCAATTGCTATTATTATTTTTTTATTCCTGACCACGGAGAAGGACCTGTTGGAATATCTATTTTTAAACCTCTTACAATTTCATTTTTAAAGTCATACATTGGCAAGGTGCATATTTCACCTTTATGAATTTTATTATCACTGCAATTAACATCCACTATTAATCCAGGTTTATGTTTTGTAGAATTCATTAAAACTATTCCAACACCACATTTTTGAAAAGGCGACCAAGTACTTGATGTAATTTTTCCAATTATTTCAT
Source organism: uncultured Pelagibacteraceae bacterium (assembly GCA_902542235.1). Lineage (GTDB taxonomy): Bacteria > Pseudomonadota > Alphaproteobacteria > Pelagibacterales > Pelagibacteraceae > Pelagibacter. Next base: position 91,040 of record CACBTT010000001.1, on the reverse strand, counting down.
TATTGAATTTTATGTAAGTTCCTTTTAAACCTGTTCCATTTTCTACCCGTATTCCCCAACATCTTTTTTCTTTATCAGCAGTCATCAATGCCGCTTTTCCAATAAAATAATTTTTTTTTAAATCGACATATTTACCTAAACCAACATCATATGGATTTGTTTTATGATTAAAGTCTTGCCCAGCTGATAATAATCCAGATTCTATTCTTTTACATCTAAAACCAGGGGTACCTGTGAGTATCATTCCCATTTTTTTTCCTTCTTCAAGAATATAATCCCCAATTTTTTCAGTATTATTATTTTTTCTAAAATAAATTTCCCAACCAAGTTCATTACTAAATCCTGATCTACTTATGATCACTTTTTCATTAAGTATAGTAATTTCTTTCCAATCAAAATATTTCCAAGTATCAGGAAAAGTTTCTTTACTTAAAACTTTTAAAAGATCCATAGATTTTGGTCCCTGAATTTGACTTACCCAAACGTCTGGGTCAGAAATTTTTACATTAAGATTATCAGTGTGAGCTTTATACCATGAAAAAAGATCACCATCAGCTTGAACAAACCAAAATTTATTTTCTTCAAGTTTTAGCAAAACTCCATCTGTCAGCATGCCTCCATCATTGTAACAAGCAAATTGGTATGAGCATCTTCCTACTTTTACATTTGAGATATCTCTTGTGAATATTTTTTGTAAAAGTTTTTCTGCATCAGGACCAGATATTTCATATGGATGTTCACCAGTATGACGAAAAATTACCTCTTGTCTTACTTTCCAATACATTTCATCAGCAGTAGCGTTTGAAAGTACTTCTGGATTTAATCTTCCTGCATAAAATGAATACTCAGGATCATAGGGAAGTTCTTGATACGCTAGAGGATGTATCCCGACAGTCCGTGCAAGCTCAACAACTTTATTATCATTGGATTTTAAAGGTTTTACAGAAAATCTGACTTTGTTTAATTCGTTTTGCATTTATAAATTTAGAAAAAGTGTATATTAATTAAAATATCTATTCAATTAGTAGATGAATCACTACATTTTGCATGTTGTTATCTAGTTCTGGAATTGTTATCTTTTTGATTATTTAAACAACGAAAGAAAAAGAGGGAACTTATGAAATACATACTTAAAGTTTTTTCAGCGACTTTTATGTCACTGATATTATCTTTTTCTATTGCCAATGCATCAAGTGGAGTATTTAAAGTATCACATGATCTTGGATTTGGAAAAGATACTAACTTAGATGCCATAACAAAAGGGCGTTTATTTCAAGTTGTCATCAAAACACAAAATAGATTAGTAAGACCTGATATGAACGGTGTTCCATCACCTTCACTGTCAACAGATTGGAGTGCTAATTCTGATGCAACTGAATGGACATTTAATTTAAGAAAAGGAATATATTTCCATGATGGATCAGCTTTTGATGCTCCAGATGTTAAATATTCTCTGATGAGAGCTAAAGATCCTGATATCGGATCTCCAGTTAGAAAAAGTTTAAATGTAGTTGAAGATATTGAAGTAGTTGATCAGCATACAGTTAAAATGAAGTTATCAACTTCATTTGCTGACTTTCCGTTATTATTAACTGACTACAGATTAAGAATGATACCTGAAGGATCAGGAGATACTATAGGACAAACTGGAGTTGGTACTGGACCATTCATGGTTGATAAATTTGATCCAGAAGGAACTACAATTCTTAAAGCTAACCCAGAATATTGGGAAGGTGCACCAGGAGTTGCAGAAGTTCATGTCATTGCGATCCCAGATGCTCAAGCAAGAATTCAAGCTCTTTTAACTGGTCAAATTGATATGAATAGATATGTACCTTTCAATCAAAAAAAGATATTTGACAGTAATTCTAAATTTACAACAACTGTAATTCCAACTGGAAACTGGAGAGGTGTGGTTATGAGAACTGATACTGCTCCATTTGATAATCCTAAAGTGAGAAAAGCTTTTAGGTTAGCAGTTGATAGACAAGAACTTGTAGACCTAGTGATGGGTGGAGCAGCAACTGTATCTTGTGATACTCCCGTAATGCCATCTGATCAATATCGTTTACAAATGGATTGTCCTCAAAATATTAGTAAAGCAAAAAATTTACTAAGAGAAGCAGGATTTCCAAATGGAATTGAATTGACTGTTTACCCAGCAACTTTAGAACCAACTTGGCCTACAATTGCAGAAGTTGTTCAGCAACAAGTTGCAAAAGCAGGAATTAAAGTTAATATTGAGATGGTACCATCTAAAGGTTATTGGAATGAAGTTTGGATGAAAAAGCCAGTTTCAATGACACGTTGGAACCAAAGACCAGCAGACACAATCTTGCATGAAGCATATCATAGTGGAGCAAAATGGAATGAGTCTTATTTCAAAAATGCTGACTTTGATAAAAATTTAGCTGACGCTAGAAGTGAGTTGGATTTCAATAAAAGAAAAAAAGCATATCAAAATGCTCAAATGACTTTATGGGAACAAAGTGGAACAATGATCCCATACCACGTATCTAGACTTGTAGTTACTTCATCAAAAGTTAAAAACCTTGATGCTGTAGACCACTTTTCTATACAGTGGCATAAAGTTAAAGTTGACTAAAAGTATTTAGATAAAGGCCGCACACTAGCGGCCTTTATTTTATTTCTATTTAATTTATTTTTGTTAAAAAGTTCTAGTTAATCTTATGCTTTTATTAATTTTAAAAAGAATTGGACTAGGGCTTATCACTTTATTAATAGTCTCATTGATTACATTTGTAGGAGTTGAAGTTTTACCTGGGGATGCATGCACAACATATTTAGAAAGAGAAGCTTATGGAGCAGCTCTTGATGCTTGCATAAAAAGACTTGGTCTTGATGTTCCTGCTTATGAAAGATACTTGGAATGGGCATCAAATGTTATAAGAGGTGATTTTGGTTACTCTTTGAGTGGAGAAATGCCAATTAATGAAGTATTAGGCCCAAGAGTTAAAAACTCTTTAGTTTTAGCCTCTGTTTCAATACTTATAGGAATTCCTTTAGCAATCGTATTAGGAATAATAACTGCTCTTTGGAGAGATAAGCTTCCTGATATTATGATCTCAACTATCACAATTTTTTCTATGACTATTCCTGAGTTTATTAGTGCTACTTTGCTTATTTTAATTGTTGCAATTTGGCTTGGTTGGCTACCAGGAATTGTGATTATACCATCAGATGCAACTTTTTATGAATTACTCTCAAATATAATTTTACCAGTTGTAGCTATTTCAATGATTATGACTGCACACATGGCAAGAATGGTCCGCTCAAGTGTAATTCAAGTTATGGCAAGTGATTATGTGCAAATGGCAATTTTAAAAGGTGTTCCTTATTGGAAAATGGTATTTAGACATGTATTGCCAAATGCATTATTACCAGCAATAAATGTAGTAGCATTAACAATCGCCTGGTTACTAGGTGGTGTAGTTGTTACAGAAGTTGTTTTTAATTATCCTGGTTTAGGTAGACTGGTAATTGAGTCTATATCAAATAGAGATTTACCTGTTGTTCAAGCATTAGCAATAATATTGGCATCAATCTATGTGGGAATAAATTTAATAGCAGATTTAATGACGCTCATGCTTAACCCAAGATTAAAAAGTTTACAGATAAGAAAATAAAATGGAGAGTAATTTAATTACAGAGGATAAACAAAAAAACAAGCTAGAAAAGGCTTTTGAGATTTTAAAAACTATGGCCTCCAAGCCTTCAGGATTGATTGGACTTACAATTGTATTATTTCATGTAGTCTTAGCAATAATAAGCCCTTACATTGCACCATACGATTATAAAGCAATTAGCCCAAATACCATGTTACTTGCACCTTCAGCTGAACATTGGTTTGGAACAGATAGCCTGGGTAGAGATGTCTTTACAAGAACAATACTTGGAGGACGAACAGCTCTTACGGTAACTTTTTTTGGATCACTTATAGCTCTTCTGTGGGGAGGTTTACTTGGAATTTTTTGTGGTTTAGTTGGAGGTAAAATTGACGATGTTGTAATGAGAGTTGTTGATGCGTTTCTTTCTATACCTTGGATACTTGCAATGTTATTAATTGTTTCTCTTTTAGGAACATCAACGGAGGTTTTAATTCCTGCACTAGGTTTTTTTTATGGTAAAGGAATAGTAAGAGTTGCTAGAGCTGCTACTCATGATGTTATTGCTAAAGACTTTATAGTTTCAGCCAGAGCTAGAGGTCATAGCAACATGTCTATTATTTGGAATGAAATTATTCCAAATGTTAGAGATGCTATATTAGTAGAAGGAGCAATGAGATGGTCTTGGATGTTATTAGGATTTAGCTCATTGTCATTCTTAGGTTTTGGTGTAAGTCCTCCAACACCTGATTGGGGTTTGATGATATCTAATGCTAGAGGATTGATGTCGTTTGCATACTGGTCTGTAATTGCTCCAATAGTAGGATTAAGTTCGTTAATTATTGGAATAAATTTAACTGCTGATGCATTTGCAAAAGCTTTAGGAATTGATCGTTCAACAAAGGCACCTGTTTAAATGAGTGAAATAATTGAAAGTGTTAAAAATTTATCAATTGGATTTAATAGTCAGAAGGGCAAACAAATTTCAATACTAAGAAATGTTTCAACCAATATAAAAAAAGGAGAGACTGTAGGGATCGTAGGTGAGTCGGGTTCTGGAAAAAGCACATTAGCACTTGCTATGATGGGCTATATAAAACAAGGTTTATTTCCTCTTAAGGGTGAATGCCTCTTTAAATCTGAGGATTTATTGAAGATGAGCAGTAGACAGCTAGAAAAAATTAGAGGTAGAAAAATAGCCATGATACCTCAAAATGCAGGACAAGCATTAACACCGAATTTAAAAATTGGATATCAAATTGATGAAGCATTAAGATTACATACAGATCTAAACAAATCAGAGAGAGATAAAAAAATTTCAGAGTTATTAAATAAAGTAAGACTTCCTTCACCAGAAACTATGGCATTTCGTTATCCACACGAGCTTTCTGGAGGACAACAACAAAGAGTGGCTGTTGCAATGGCATTGGCTGGCAAACCAGATTTACTTTTATTAGATGAGCCAACTACTGGATTAGACGTTACAACACAAGCGCATGTATTAGAACTACTGAGATTTATAGCAAAAGATACTGGAACATCTATGATCTATGTTAGTCATGACCTTGGAGCCATAGCGCAAGTCAGTGATAGAATAGTTGTAATGTATGCGGGAGAAATTGTTTTAGAAGGACCAGCAAGAAAAATATTAAAAGAACCTATTCATCCTTATACTTATGGATTGTTAAAATCGATACCTAAACTTTCACTAGCTGGACTTCCAGCTTCTATGCCAGGAAGCCAACCTCAGCCTGGAAGCATAAATGAAGGTTGCAGTTTTTATGATAGATGTAACTTAGCAACTGATAATTGTAAAAAAAATTCACCAGATCTGGAACATATTAAAGAATTAGATACCAATGTCCGATGTTTTAATTATAAGGAATTAATAAACCAAAATAATAATTTACAAACTTCAATAACAAAAAAATCAAATAATAGTGAAGCAAATGAAGTTTTAAAATTAAAGGATGTTTCAATTAGTTATGCAAAGCAGAAATTTTTTGATCAATTATTAAATAAAATTTCTGATCAAAACCCAACAGTTAAAGATATAAGTATAGATATAAAAAAAGGAGAGACTATTGCCCTGGTTGGTGAGTCTGGAAGTGGCAAGTCTACTATCTTAAAATCAATTGCAGGCTTACTCGAAACAAAAGATGGTCAAATTAAATTTGAAAATGATCGTATTTTATCTTCTGATTTAAAAATGAGAAATCCAAATGATCTGCGAGCAATACAACTTATATTTCAAAATCCAGACGAGTCACTCAATCCAAACCACACAGTTGAGCAGATACTTTCTCAACCTCTAAAGTTGTATTTTAATTTATTAGGAAAAGAATTAAAAAAAAATATAATCGATCTACTAAAAAAAGTAAGGTTAGGAGAATTTTATATGTCAAGATATCCCAGACAATTATCAGGTGGTGAGAAACAAAGAGTTGCAGTTGCAAGAGCATTTGCTGCTAAGCCAGATATAATTTTGTGTGATGAGGTTACATCAGCTTTAGATGTTTCGGTTCAAGCAGCTGTTTTAAACTTATTACAACAATTAAAAGAAGATCTAGGAACAACCTACGTATTTGTTTCTCATGATCTGGCTGTTGTTAGAGCAATTAGTGATAGAGTTGCAGTTTTATATCAAGGAAGGTTATGTGAAATTGGTCCTTCTCAAAATGTTTACAAATTTCCATCACATCCTTATACTGAAGTATTATTAGGTGCTGTTTTGGAACCAGATCCAGATATAAAACCAAAATTAGTAGCTGAGGATATTGTAGAGGAAAAACCCCCTGAAAAAGGCTGTTCTTTTCAAGGAAGATGCCCGAGGAAAATAGGTGATATTTGTAATTCAGAGGTTCCACCATGGCAAATAGGTGAAAATGGTAACGCTATTAGATGTCATATTAATATTGAAGAATTAGCAAGTTTACAGCAGTAGTTATGACATTTATTTTATTTCCTACTCAGTCTCAATTTAATATAAGAAACCTTCTTTATGAAAATAAATAATGTAGTTGTAATTGGTTCTGGAACAATGGGGAGCGGTATAGCTGCACATTTGTGTAACGCAAATGTTCCTGTCACTTTGTTGGATTTAACTACAGAAATTAGTCAAAAGGCTAAAGAGAGAATAGGAAAATCTAGACCTCCTTTATTAATAGATAAATCAAAATTAGATAATATCCACGTAGGAAACATTGAAGAAAACTTTGATGTGGTTTCGAATGCAGATTGGATTGTAGAAGCTGTTGTAGAAAGAATAGATATAAAACACAATATTTATGAAAAAATTTTTAAACACAGAAAAAAAGAATCTGTTGTTTCATCTAATACTTCATCTATTCCAATAAGTGTTCTATCAGAAAAATTATCTGATCAAGACAAAAAGGATTTCTGCATAACTCACTTTTTTAATCCTGTTAGATACATGGATTTACTGGAAATAGTAAAAAGTAATGTAAGTGATTTAGATAAAGTTAAACTTTTAAAAGACTTTTGTGAAATAGACTTAGGTAAAGGTGCAATTATCTGTAATGACACTCCAGGATTTTTAGGTAATAGAATTGGAGTTTATGCAATGCAAATTGCAATGACAGAAGCATTTAAAATGAAACTCAGTGTAGAAGAGGCGGACGCTGTCTTTGGTAGACCAATGGGTATACCTAAAACTGGAGTATTTGGATTGTATGACCTAATTGGTATTGATTTAATGTCAGATGTATTAAAAAGTTTTATTAAAGAATTACCTGAAAGCGATCCATTTCAACCTGTAGCAAGAGAAATGCCACTTGTAAAAAAATTAATAGAAACTGGATATACTGGTAGAAAAGGAAAAGGTGGATTTTATAGAATGAACAAGGAGGGTGGTAAGAAAATTTTAGAGGCCATCAATCTTGAAACTGGGGAATATTCTCCCTCAAAAAAAATAGATATTAAATCTGAAAAAGTTGATTTAAAAAAATTAATTAATCGTGGAGATAAATATGGAGATTATGCTTGGTCAGTGATTTCTAAAATAATAAAATATTCTTCTTCATTAGTTCCAGGTATTACAGATAAGTTTAACGACATTGATGAAGCAATGAGACTTGGCTTCAATTGGTCTAGAGGGCCTTTTGAAATGTTAAAAGAAATTGGAGTAAATAATTTTTTTCAAAAAATTGATAATTTTGAAGGAAATAAATTTTTAGAAAATTTATCAAAATCCAAAGATGAAAATTTTTATGGTGAGAGACAACAATATACTGAAATTGAAACTTTAGGAAAAATTAAACCAAGAGCCCTTAAACTTGATAAAAATAATTCTGCCGAAATTTACAGATTTCCTGAATTTAACATTGTCGAATTTACAACTAAAGCAAACGCTTTGGATTACGACTCAATGGACTCTTTAAAAAACGCTACAGACAAACCATTGATAATTATTAATGAAAGTATGCAGTTTTCTGCTGGTGTTAATTTAACATATACTATGAATTTTGCAGATAAAGGTGACTTTAAATCAATAGAAAAATTTGTCGGTTATTTTCAAGAAACATGCAAACACTTAAAATACTCAAAATTTCCAGTAGTTTCAGCACCATCAGGTCTTACACTTGGAGGGGGTTTTGAAGTTTTAGTTCAAAGTAACTTTGTTGCTTCGCATACAAATATTGTCGTTGGATTAGTTGAAACATTGGTTGGTTTAGTTCCAGCTGGAGGAGGATGTAAAGAAATGTTATGGAGATGGTCTCAAACAGAAGAGGCAAAAAATGATCCAGATTTTGCGCCATTAAAAGTTTTTGATATCATTGGTTATGCAAAAACTGCAACTTCTCCTGTCGAAGCTGAACCTCTAAAGTACTTAATCCCTGAAAATAAAAAAATAATGAGCAGAAATAGTTTATTAAACGAAGCAAGAAAAATTTTGGATCAAAATAAAGAATTTACTCCTCCTAAAGAATGCACATTTAATTTATCTGGTAAATCTTTAAAAGACAAAATGGTTGGTATGTTAGAAAAACTGTATAATGATAAAATTATATTAGATCATGGAATGATGGTTGGAACAGAGCTAGCAAATGTTTTAAGTGGTGGTGATACAACTATAGATAAAACTCTTACAGAAGATCAGTTGTTTAAATTAGAGTTAGATGCTTTCATGAAACTAATTGAGACAAGTAAAACCCAAGATAGAATTAAACACACATTATCTACTGGAAAACCTCTAGTTAACTAATAACTTTATATTTTTAATATAATCCGGTTTCAATACATAAGTTGATTTATTTCCCACTTTAATTTTTTTTAAAGAGTCCAAACCTGCAATTACTCTTCCAATTGGAGTATATTCACCTTGATATATTGGTATATCTATTAAAGTAATAAAAAATTCACTATCTTCAGTGTCGAATTGATCTTTCCTAGCAAAAGCCACAGAGCCAGCATTAAATAAAAAATTATCACTAAACTCAGATTTAATTGTTCCTAAACCAGACTTACCAGTTCCAACTTTAGAATAATTTAGATTAGATACATTTCCATATTCAATATCTCCAGCTTGTATTAATGTATTTTCTATTACTCGATAAAAAGCTGAACCATTATAGGAACCTCTATTTATTAACTTCTTAAATCGATTTACAGCTTTAGGTGCAATTTTAGGATCTAATTCTATTAGAACGTTACCGCATTCAACTTCCATAATTGCAATATTCTGCTTATCTTTAAAATCAATGTTATTTAAATTAATTTTTTTTACAAAAAGACATTTATTATTTAATATATAAAATGAACCTAAAGTTAAAATAATAAGCAGAATTAAAAAAATAAATAATATTTTTTCAGATAGCGATGGTTTAATTTTTTTTATCATTCAAAAAATAAACTTTTCATCTATTTCTTTAAGACCATTAATTAAGAAATCTTTCTTCTTAGTTAAAATATTATCTTTTTTAATTAATAAATCTATTTCTTTAAAGTTTGTTTTTAATAATGAATAAATTTCAGCCATATCTTCTTCAGCTGTGCTCATTGAATATTCTGTTAAAAAGCCTTTCGTAATTTCTAAATCTAAACCTAATAAATCAGTGCATGTAGAACATGATGCGTAAGTAAAATCTTTATTATTAAGTTCGCTCCACTTATTTTTTTTAAAAAGCTCAGGAAAACTGTTATCAATCATATGAAATATTTCATGATGGATCATTCTTTCAAAATAATTTCGGTTAAATGTTAAGTCTAAAATTAAAGTCCTGAATTTATTATCTGGTAAACCTCCTGTATTAATGCCTGAAATTTCTAAGTTTTTGCAAAGAACCACAAATTTCAAATTTATTTTCCTTAAGAAATTTGAGTTATAATCTCTTAGATTATTTTGAATTGTATTAAACTCACGATCTAAATCACTGTTATTTATGCCGTTACACTTAATGTTATTTGTATCACCAATTACAAAACCTCTTTTCGATACCAAATATTTAATACCATTAATATCATCAACTTTATGAACTTCTAAATTTGGGATTTTAATTAAATTATATATTGCATCTGCATTTACATAAGAAAAATTAAAAAATAATATAAATATTAATATAATATATCTCATTTTAATAATTTTGATGATATTAGATATAATATGAATGTGATAGGATTTATTTAATGAAAAAAAGAAAAAGAAATAAAAATATTAATAGAGATCATGAGTCAGTGCCTAAGATGTTTGCAAAAAAATACATATATTTTTATTATCCCTTTTTCTGGATCATTCTAATAATATTCTTATTACTAAAATGACAAAGTCTAAAAAACCTATTCAGCCTGTTAGTGGCACAGAAGTGCCAAGATATGCGGGCCCTTCTACATTTGCAAGATTACCTGAGCTAAGAGATGTAGAAAGTTGTGATGTTGCTATCGTTGGAGTTCCATTTGATTCAGGAACAAGTTATAGACCAGGTGCAAGATTTGGACCACAAAGTATTAGACAAGCATCTAGACATTTAAGGACAAATTATCATCCTAATTATGATGTAGAACCATTCAAAGTACAACAAGTTGCAGATGCAGGTGACATTACTTGCAATCCATTTAATATTGATGAAGCCATCAAACAAATCGAAGTAGGAGCAACTGATTTATTAAATAAAGTTGGAGGAATAATAAGCCTTGGAGGAGATCACACAATTGCAGTGCCTTTACTTAGAGCAGCCAATAAAAAAAATAAAGGACCCGTATCACTTGTTCATTTTGATGCCCATTTAGATACCTGGGATACATACTTTGGAGCACCATATACACATGGCACTCCATTTAGAAGAGCTCGTGAGGAAAATTTATTTTTAGATGACGCCTCTATGCATGTAGGTATAAGAGGTCCACTTTATAGCAGAGATGATATAAAAAATGATGAAAGCTTTGGATTTAAAATTATTCATTGTGATGAATTTCAAACAGAAGGAATTGATAAAATTGTTGAAAGAATAAAAAATAGAGTAGGTGATAATGCATTATATTTGTCCATTGATATTGACGTATTAGATCCAGCATTTGCACCAGGCACAGGAACACCTGAAATTGCAGGAATGACCACTAGAGAAATGGTAAACGTCCTCAGGGGTTTATCAGGTTTAAATTTGATTTCTGCAGATGTAGTTGAAGTTGCGCCTGCTTATGACCATGCAGAAGTAACCTCTCTAGCTGCAGCAACAATTGTTTATGAATTAACTAATTTATTTGCAAAATCATGAAGAAAGGATAATTTGCGCGCATGATTGAAAAGAGAAATTTTTATATTAATGGTTCATGGGTTCCCCCAAAAAACCCAAGAGATATTGAGGTCATAAACCCAGCAACAGAAAAAAATTGTGCAGTAATTTCTTTAGGCAGTAAGGAGGATATTAATGATGCAGTTTTAGCAGCTAAAGAAGCTTTTAAAACTTGGGGATTTACCTCTAAAGAAGAAAGATTGTCATTATTAGAAGTTTTTTATTCATTATATAAAAAAAGATGGAATGATATTACAGACGCAATTATTCAAGAGATGGGAGCCCCAAAAGACTTTGCGTCAAAACTACAAACAGGAACTGGTGCGAGTCATACAAAATCATTTATTCGTTATCTAAAAGAATTTGAATTCGAAAAACCTTTGGGAGATCATGCAAAAAATCAAAGAATAATATACGAGCCTAAAGGTGTGTGTGCATTAATAACACCGTGGAACTGGCCAATAAATCAAGTTACTTTAAAAGTCATTCCTGCATTGGCCTCTGGTTGTACTATGATTTTAAAACCTTCAGAACTAGCACCTTTATCGGCAATGATCATAGCTGAGTTAATAGATGAAGCAAAATTTCCGAAAGGTGTTTTTAATTTAGTAAATGGAGATGGGGAAATAACTGGAAATGCATTAACAAGTCATCCAGATGTAAATATGATTTCATTCACTGGCTCTACAAGAGCAGGGGCTTTAATTTCTCAAAATGCCGCAAAGGATTTTAAAAGAGTAAGTTTGGAGCTAGGAGGAAAAGGTGCAAATATTATATTTGAAGATGCTGATGCTGAAGCAATTGAAAGAGGTGCATTTAGATGTTTTAGAAATTCAGGACAATCATGTAATGCTCCTACAAGAATGCTTGTTGAAAAATCAATTTATAATGAAGCGATAGAAAGACTGAGAAAATACGCAAATGAATTTAAAGTAGATGATCCAAATAAAAATGGAGAGCATATTGGTCCTGTAATTTCTGAAACTCAATTCAATAAAATTCAAGGTTTAATTCAAAAAGGAATAGATGAGGGAGCAAAATTAGTTGCAGGTGGAGTTGGAAAACCAAACGGATTAAATGATGGTTATTATGTAAAACCAACAGTTTTTGCAGATGTAAAAAATGAAATGGAAATTGCAAGAACAGAAATATTTGGTCCTGTTTTATCTGTTATTCCATTTGAAACTGAAGAAGAGGCAATTAAAATTGCAAATGATACTGATTATGGATTAACAAACTATATTCAAACTCAAGATAAGGAAAAGGTACAAAGAGTTGCCAGAAAACTTAGATCTGGAATGGTTGATGTAAATGGCGCTGGTATTGCAGTTGATGCACCTTTTGGAGGTTTCAAACATTCTGGAATTGGAAGGGAAGCGGGTAAAGAAGGATTGCTTGAATTTCTAGAAGTTAAATCTGTAGGTGGTTGGAATTAACTTATAGATTTATCTTTTAAACCTTTTAAAAAGTCTAGACATTTCTTTAATTCACTAAGTTCTATATATTCATCAATTTTATGAGCCTGTTCAATCGAACCAGGCCCACAAACTACAGTGCTAATACCAACTTCTTGAAAGAGTCCAGCCTCTGTTCCAAATGAAACAGCTTCTCTTGAATTGTCACCAGTTATACTAGAAACAAATTCACAAGCTTCGGAATCATTCAATCTATTAAATCCAACTACTTCGCCTATAATTTCTTTTTTAATATAAGCATCTGAAAAAACTTTTTTCATTTCTGGCAATAGTTCTTTATCAACATAATCGTCTATTATTTGATTTACAAAATCTCCATCTTCTCTGACCACTGGTCTAGTTTCCCATTCAACTTTACATTTATCAGCGATAACATTATGAGCTATACCACCTGAAACTCCACCAACTGATAATGTAGAATATGGTGGATTAAATATACAATCTTTAGGAGCTCTATCTTTTAGTTTTGATCTAATTTCTAGTAATTTGTTTACATACCTCGATGCATATTCAACTGCATTAACACCTTGGCCCGGTTTAGAACTATGACCAGCTAAACCTCCAAAGTGAACTGTATATTCATTCATACCTTTATGGGCATCAATGATTTTCATATTGGTTGGTTCACCAATAATGCAAATTCCATCTTTAATATCTCTTTTTTTTAATTCTTTTATTAATAATGGTGCGCCGATGCATGCGGTTTCTTCATCGAATGTAAATGAAAAGTGAATGTCTCTATCTAAATTATTTTCTTTAAATACAGGAGCATATGCTAGAGCACATGCAATAAAACCTTTCATATCACAAGAACCTCTACCAAATAATTTCTCATTTTTTATAGTTGCAACAAATGGATCAGTAGACCAGCCTTTTGAAACTGGAACTACATCTGTGTGACCAGAGAGAATAATGGGTTTTTTACCATTTTCATTTTTAGATTTTAAAGAAGCAAAAAGATTAACTCGTTTTTTATCACCATCAAAAATTCTAAATGAAGTTGCTCCTAAATTTTTTAAAATATCATCACAATAATTAATTAGACTATTATTATCGTTTCCAGAAATAGTTTTGAAAGCAATCAAATCTGTCAATATTCGTATCGAATTTTTATAAATTTTGTCAGGATTATTTTCTGTACTCATTTACAAATCATTATATATTAAATTTATGAAAGAACAAATTACGTATGAAGACTTTGATAAAGTTGATATTAGATTGGGAACAATTATTTCTGTAAGAAAAAATGAAAAAGCAAGAAAACCTTCATTAGTTGTAGAAGTTGATTTTGGAGAAAAGATAGGTATAAAACAATCTTCAGCTCAAATTACTCATTATTACAATGAAGAGAATCTTAAAGGAAAACAAATAATTGGTGTTTGTAATTTTGCAGAAAAAAATATTGCAGGAGTTGTATCACAAGTATTAATTCTCGGAGCTATAGATGCAGAAGGTAGAGTAACTTTAGTTCATCCATCTCAAGAAGCAGAGAATGGATTACCAATTGCTTAAATGCATCCAGAACTATTATCATTAAGTCTATTTTTTTTTGTTACCAGTTGCTCACCTGGTCCAAATAATATTATTGCATCTCATTCAGGTTTTAATCACGGAGTAAAAAAAACTATACCTCTTATGTTAGGTGTTATATTTGGTTTTACCTCAATGCTATCTTTAGTCAATTTTGGGCTAATTAATGTTTTTAAATTATTTCCAATAATTCAAAAGATTTTAGTTTTTACAGGGTCTGCATTTTTAGTTTATTTGGCTTACAGAATTTCATTTTCTAAATCATCAAATCAAAAAGAAAAACTAGAACCTGTTAAATTTATTGAAACATTTCTTTTTCAATTTTTAAATCCTAAAGGAGTAATTGTTGCTATTATTGCAGTATCAACTTATATCGAATCTGGAGATAACTTTTTTACTTATTCTTTCTGGCTCCTAACTTCTGCCTTTTTCTTTGCTATATTCAGTATCTTATTCTGGACTTTAATTGGTAAATTTATGAGAAAATTCGCGACAAATGAGAAATTTATTAAATGGTTCAATTATGTTATGTCAGCGCTTTTACTAGGCTGTATAGCTACATTTTATTATTAAATATGAAACCAGGAGACAAAAACTCGTTCAATTCGTTAACTAAAATTTCAGTTAACGGCAAAAGTTATAATTTTTACTCACTGAAAGAGGCTGAGAAAAATGGTTTAGCAGGCATATCAAAGCTTCCAAAGTCATTGAAAGTCTTACTTGAGAATTTGTTAAGATTTGAAGACGATATAACAGTTAATAAAAATCAAATTGAAGCTATTAAAGATTGGTTAAAATCTAAAAGTTCTAATACAGAAATTGCATATAGGCCTGCGAGAGTTTTGCTTCAAGATTATACTGGAATTCCTGCGGTTGCAGATTTAGCTGCAATGAGAGAGGCTGTAAAAGAAAAAAATAAAGATCCAAGCACTATCAATCCATTATCATCAGTTGATTTGGTAATTGATCACTCTGTGCAAGTAGATAAATTTGCAAATAAAAATTCATTAAAAGAAAATGTTGATATTGAATTTAATCGGAATGCTGAAAGATATTCTTTTCTCAAATGGGGGCAACAAGCATTCAATAATTTTAGAATAGTTCCACCGGGAACTGGAATATGTCATCAAGTTAATTTGGAATACCTTTCAAAAGTTGTTTGGAATGAAAAATATAAAGGTGAAGAATATATATTTCCAGATACTTTAGTTGGAACAGATAGTCATACAACTATGGTAAACGGCCTATCGGTTTTGGGCTGGGGCGTAGGAGGAATTGAAGCTGAAGCTGGAATGTTAGGTCAACCTATTTCGATGTTAATACCTGAAGTTATTGGATTTGAAATGAAATCAAAAATGCCAGAAGGTACAACAGCAACTGATCTTGTTTTAACTGTAGTTAAAATGCTAAGAGATAAAGGAGTTGTGGGAAAGTTTGTCGAATTCTATGGTGAAGGACTAAAAAATCTGACTTTAGCAGATAGGGCTACTATAGCAAATATGGCACCCGAGTATGGTGCAACTTGTGGTTTTTTTCCAATAGATGATGAGACTTTAAAATATTTAAAATTCTCAGGAAGAGATGATCAAAATGTTGAAATTGTAAAACAGTATGCTCAAGAACAAGGACTTTGGGCAAGTTTAGATGTAGAATTTACAGACACTCTATCTTTAGATATGTCAACTATAGTGCCGACTATTTCAGGACCAAAACGTCCCCAAGATAAAGTTTTGCTAACCAATGCATCATCAAATTTTAAAAAAGTGTTTTCAGAAGTTACTAAAAAAGAAGAACCAAATATTTACAATGTTGAAAAAGAAGAATTTAAAATAACTGATGGTGATGTTTTAATTGCTGCAATTACTTCTTGCACTAATACTTCTAATCCAAGTGTACTAATTGGAGCAGGTTTACTTGCAAAAAATGCAATTGCAAAAGGTTTAATGACTAAGCCCTGGGTGAAAACATCTTTAGCACCTGGATCTCAAGTAGTTACAGATTATCTAGAAAAAGCTGGGCTAAATATTTATTTAGATAAGTTAGGATTTAATTTAGTTGGTTATGGATGCACTACTTGTATTGGTAATTCAGGTCCATTAGCTGATAACATATCAGACTCAATAAAAAATAATAATATTTATGCTGTTTCAGTTTTATCTGGAAACAGAAACTTTGAAGGAAGAATTTCACCTCTAATAAAAGCAAACTATTTAGCGTCTCCGCCATTAGTTGTTGCTTATGCAATAGCAGGAACTATGAGATTTGATTTGTATAAGGATCCGTTGGGCAAAGATAAAGATGGTAAAGATGTTTTTTTAAAAGATATATGGCCATCTAACAAAGAAATAGAAGAAACATTGAGAAATTCGTTAAATGCAGAAATGTTTATTAAAAGATACTCAAATGTTTCTCAAGGACCAGAACAATGGCAAAAAATTAAAACAGAAGAAACCAATATTTATAATTGGGAAGATAACTCAACATATGTAAAAAAACCTCCATTTTTTGATAATCTTCCTGATAAACCTGAAGGATTTAAAGAAATTAAGGATGCAAGACCACTATTAATATTAGGTGATAGCATTACCACTGATCATATTTCACCTGCTGGATCAATTCAAAAAGATAGTCCGACTGGAGAATATTTTATGAAACATCAAATACTTCCTAAAGATTATAATTCCTATGGAGCAAGAAGAGGCAATCATGAGGTTATGATGAGAGGGACTTTTGCTAATATAAGAATTAGAAATGAAATGGCACCTGGTACTGAAGGTGGTTTTACAAAGTTGTACCCTGAGGAAAAAGTAATGCCAGTATATGATGCGGTTGTTGAATATAAAAAAAGAGGTACTGATTTAGTTGTAATTGGTGGTAAAGAGTATGGAACTGGTTCTTCAAGAGATTGGGCGGCCAAAGGAACTAAACTTTTAGGTATAAAAGCTGTTTTTGCAGAAAGTTTTGAGAGAATTCATAGATCAAATCTTATAGGAATGGGTATACTACCATTACAGTTTAAAGATGGAATAAATAGAACTAATCTAAAATTAGATGGCTCAGAACTATTTTCTATTATTGACTTAGAAAAAGGTATAGATCCTAGAGATGAAGTTGATGTTGAAATCAAATATGTCTCTGGAGACATCAAGAGAATTAAAATGTTAAGTAGAATAGATACCAAGAACGAATTAGAGTATTACAAAAATGGTGGAATTTTACAATATGTACTTAGGAACATGATTTAATGGATGAAGATATTGAAATAATAAATACCCAAACACGTAATGAAAAAATTAAAAACTTTTTCATAAATAATAAAAATTCTTTAATTTCGATATTAATAATAATTATTTTGGCTTTAATCGGCTACTTTTCTTATGAAGAATATCAATCTAGCAAAAGAGAAAAATTAGCTGATAAATATGACTTAGCTGTAATAAGATATGAAGCAGATAATAAATATAATGTGATCCCAGATCTTAAAGAGGTGATTAATGCTAAAGACAAAACATATTCTCCTCTAGCTTTTTATTATTTGCTAGATAACGATTTGATAAATTCAAAAGATGAAATTAACAATTATTTTGATACTTTAATTAATGATATTGGCTTGGATAAAAAGTTTAAAGAGCTAACAATCTTTAAAAAAGGCCTATATAATTCAGATTTTTCAGATGAAAATGAATTGTTAGCTATTTTTAATCCTTTAATTAAAGCAGATAGTATATGGAAACCACACAGTCTTTATATTATGGCAGAATATTATTTATCAAAAAATCAAATGCAAAAATCAAAAGAATTTTTTGAGCAAATAGTTAGTCTTGAAAATAATAACTCTAAAATAAAAACCAAAGCTCAAAAAAGGCTAAGATCTAGTTTCAGTGAGTAGGATAGTATTATATTTCGTCTTTTTACTTTTATTATCAAGTTGTGGTCAAAGTGATAAATCTGTAGAAAATACTAATTCTAAAATTTTATTTGAAGAAATTAAACCAATTCAACAACAATTAAATCCAAATATACAAATAAATCTTTCTAAATTAGTTAAAGATAATAGTTTTATAAATAATAATACAAATAATAATGGACATATAAACTTTGAGCCAACATTTGAAAAAAAGAAAACATTTAAATTTTCAAAGATTAAACAGTTTAATTCAATCGATACAGATATTTTATTTATCGAAAATAATGATCTAATTTATTTTGATAATAAAGGAACAATATTTAGAATTAATGAAAAATTTGAAACTTTGTGGAAAGCAAATCATTATTCAAAGAAAGAGAGAAAACTTAATCCGATATTATATTTTAATTATATAGATAATAAAATTATTGCTGCTGATACTCTTTCAAATATTTTTTCATTAAATTTAGATAATGGGGAACTAAACTGGAAGAAGGACAGTCTATCTCCATTTAATTCAAATATTGCTGTAAAAAATGATAAATTTGTCACTGTTGATTTTGATAATGTAATTAGATGTTTCTCAATAGTAGATGGAAATGAATTATGGAATTTTAAAACAGAAAACACATTCATTAAATCTCAAAAAAAATTATCTGTTATTATTAAAGATGACATTGTTTATTCACTTAATAATTTAGGTGATCTTACGGCATTAAATATTAATGATGGGAGTTTAGTTTGGCAAACACCTACTCAGAGCAACGAAATATTCTTAAATGCATTTAGTCTAAAAAATTCAGAAATGATTTTAAATAATGAAACAATATATTTTTCAAATAATAAAAATGAATTATTTTCGATTGACTCAACAACTGGAATAGTAAAATGGAAGCAAACAGTAAACTCCAGTTTAAAACCTACGATTTCTGAAAATTACATTTTTAATATTTCTGAGGAAGGATATTTATTTGTAATTGATACTGAGACTGGAAATATAATCAGGATCACTGATGTTTTCTCAATATTTAAAAAAAGAGAAAAAATTACACCAGTAGGTTTTGTTATTGCTAAAAATAAAATTTATTTGTCTACAGATAATGGACGAATTTTGATTATTAATTTAATTAATTCTGAAACAGAGAAAGTAATTAAATTTAATAATGAAAAAATATCGAGGCCATTTATTAATAATGCCAATATTTTTTTAATTAAAAATAATGGAATTATAAGATCAAATTAATGTTATTAAAATTTTTGGAAAAAATTGGAAGAAAAAAGATAGTTTTAGATAGGGGACCGTCTCATCCAAAATTTAATGAAGCCAAACCGTGGATGAATAGATATTATTTATTATTTAGGAATAGACCAAAATGGTTCCCATTTAATATATTAATTCATGAAATGTTGGATGATGATCATGGGGATGGAGTTCATAATCATCTATTCCCCTATATTACAATAATTTTGAGAGGCGGTTATTGGGAAACAACTAAAAAAGGCAAGTTCTGGAGAAAACCTGGATATATTGGATTTAGATCAGCCAATGCATATCATAGAGTAGACCTTGAGCCAGGAACAAGGCCAATGACAATTTTTATCTCTGGACCTTTTGGATTAAGAAAAGGACCAAGATCAGAATATGGTATCGATTTTAATTCAAAAAAGAATTAATGCAAAAAAGTTTTGTTAAAGAGTTTAAACTTTACTGCAAAAAAAAAAATTTAGATGTTAATTCGCATCAGATAAAACTCATAAAAACATTAGAAGAATATTTTAAATTAAACTACAAATCATTTTTCTCAAAAATTTTATCGAAAAAAAATTATAAAAAAGGCTTTTATCTTTATGGGGATGTTGGTGTCGGTAAAACCATGATATTAGATTTTTTTTTCAACTTAGTTGAGGGTAAAAAATTAAAACTTCACTTCAATGAGTTTATGCTTAGCTTTCACGATTTTGTACACCAATCCAAAGATAAAAATAATGAAAATAAAATAAGCAAATTTGTTAAAAAATTAAAATCGAAAGCAAAATTAATATATTTTGACGAGTTTCAAGTTACAAATATAGTAGATGCAATGATACTTGGAAAATTATTTGATGAAATATTTAAAGAAAATTTAAAAATTATTGTAACTTCTAATATAAAAATCGAGAATTTGTATAAAGATGGGTTACAAAGAGATCAATTTAAACCATTTATAAAAATAATGCAAAAGCAATCATTTGAATATCAATTAAATATAGATGATGATTATAGAAAGTCCAAAGGCAATAAAACTCAAAGATATTACTCACCTTTAAATCAGGAAAACAATTTTAAAATAAACAAATTATTTAGAGTTATGACTAAAGATAAAGTTTTAAAAGAAAAGATTTTAAACATTAAAGGAAGAAAATTTATTTTAAAAAATTTTTATGATGGAATTGTTCGATTAACTTTTAAAGAAGTATGTGATAAAAATTTAGGATCAGAAGATTATATTAAAATAGTAAAAAATTGTTTTTTTATAGTTATGGAAAATGTACCAGCGTTTAATGATTTAAATTCAAATCAACAACAAAGATTTATTACTTTTTTAGATATCGTGTATGATCAAAATATACCTATGGCTATTAGTGCAGAACAAAATATTGATAAACTTACATCATCAAGATTATTAGAAAAATCATTTAAGCGAACCATTAGCCGATTATATGAACTAACATCTAAAAAGCATTTATGAGGCAAGAATTTTTTAATCTTGAACTTAAAACAAATGGTCAAAAATTATATGAATTTACCGATCAAACGATAGACTGGATAAATAAAAATAATTTTAATAATGGTATTTTAAATTTAAGCATTCAGCACACTAGTGCATCTTTAATAGTTCAAGAGAACGCTGATCCTGATGTTCAATCAGATTTAATTAATTATTTTGACAAAATTGCTCCAATGGATAATAAATTATATATTCATACAATAGAAGGTAAGGACGATATGCCAGCTCATATAAAGTCAGCTTTAACTAACAATCAAATATCCCTCAGTATAAAAAACAAACAACTTTTGTTAGGAACTTGGCAAGGAATTTACCTTTTTGAACATAGGTTAGCTTCTACAAAAAGGCTGATTATTCATCATTTTATTGGAGATTAATTAATTTTTTAAAGTTTGAAATGCTTTGAGAGCTGCGTTTCTAGCTTCTTCATGCACAACTATTGGGGAAGGGTAATCAGAACCAATTTTAGTTTTTATAGCTTCCTGATATTTTGTTTCCATCTCCCATGGTTTATGAATAAATTTACTTGGAACTCTCTCAAGTTCAGGTACCCATTTTTTTACATACAAACCTTGTTTATCAAATTTTTCACCCTGCAATATAGGATTAAAAATTCTAAAATAAGGGGCTGCATCTGCACCACAGCCAGCTACCCATTGCCATTGTGCAACATTGTTTGCTTCATTAAAATCTAACAAACAATTTCTAAAATGTTTTTCACCCTCTTTCCAATTAATTCTTAAATGTTTTACAAGAAAAGAACCAACTACCATTCTAATTCTATTATGCATCCAACCTGTTTCATAAAGTTGTCTCATCCCAGCATCAACAATTGGGTATCCAGTCATACCATTTTTCCAAGCTTTCAAATTTTTTGCATTTTTATCCCATGGAAATTTATCAAATTCTTTTCTCAAATTACCTTTTAGCATCTCAGGGAAATAATTAATTAAACTATGTGAAAATTCCCTCCATCCTAATTCATTTAGATATTTTTTAACACTAATATTTTTTGATTTATATTTATAACATTTGTTCCAAATGTTACTTACATGTATTTGTCCGTTTCTAATGAATGGCGAAAGTTTTGACGAACCATTTATAGCTGGATAATCTCTATCAACTCCATATTTCAACATTCTATTTTCAACAAACTCATTTAAATATTTTTCGGATTGTTTTTCTGTTGGGTCCCAATATTTTTCAAATTTTTTATACCAATTTTTCTTTGGTAAAATTTGATCTGGAACATTATTATTTTTGAATAATTTTATTTTGCTCTTAACTTTTTTTACTTTTAATGATTTAGTTGAGATACTATCTAAGTAGATTTGCTCTCCAACTCTCCAAAATGGACTATAAACTTTATAAGGACTTCCATCATCTTTTGTAACATTATTATATTCATTAAGAACATTTCCTTTAAAGCATTTTGAAAGTATTTTATTTTTTTCAAAAATTTTAATGAGATCATTATCTAACTTTAATTGAGATGGCTCATATATTTTATTCCAAAATACTGAAATCTCTTGTTTGTCTTTGATTTTACTAAAAAAAGTTATCTCATTAGAAAATACTAATTCTAATTCAATATTGTATTTAATTAACTCATTTTTAAAATTAATTAAAGATTTACTTACCCACCATTTTTGTGCTTCTCTAACATCATCAAAATTTTCCTTGTTATAAATATATAATGCTGTGACAGTATCGTAATTATTTGTTGCATAAGATAACGCAGAATTATTTTTTATTCTAAAATCGTCTCTTATCCAAACAACAGCTTTTTTTGACATATAATTTACTTTCTGCCTTTAGATAGCAATTGTTTGTAAAGTTTTACATCTGCATTACCTTCGCATCCAATAACTAAAACGTTAGACTTTTCGTTAAGATTTATTAATTTCTTTGTTTTAGGATTATTACAGAGACTAACAAGACTGATAATTCCTGGTGTAGCACATTCACCACCTATTATTGATCTTTTACTCAGTTTCTTGTCTTTTAGCATTGCAACAGTTTTAGGAACTTTTGAGTCATTTACAGTAACACAACAATCACTAGCCTTTTTTAATATATGCCATGGTATGAGAGACATTTCATTGCATGACATACCACCCATTATACTCTCTTTTTTTATTGTAATTTTTTTTAATCTTTTGCTTTTTATGCTTTGAAGTACACAATCAGCTCCATCGGGTTCAACTATTATAATTTTAGGAATTCTCTTGAAATATTTTGCAACTCCTGCAACTACACCTGCTGCCATGCCACCAACGCCAGCTTGAAGGAATATATGTGTAATATAATGCGTAGTTTGTTTTGAAATTTCTTTAATCATAATTGAATAACCAGCCATAGTTAACAAAGGAACATAACTATAATTCTTGGTAGATACATCTTGAACAATATTCCAATTATTCTTTTTTGATAATTTTTTACACTCGTTTAATGAGTTTTCGTAATTACCTTTTACTCGAATTACATCAGCTCCAAATTTTTCAATTTCTTTTACTCTCGCTTCACTTACATATTGACTAACAAAAATTTTACATTGTAGATCCAATCTTTGAGCGCCCCAAGCAACTGATCTACCGTGATTTCCAGCTGTTGCAGATGATATTATTATATTTTTTTTCCTTTTAGATATTTTTTCTACGGCGTATGCTCCACCTAAAGCTTTAAATGATTTTAAATGAAATCTTTTCGACTCATCTTTATAAAAAATATTATTAAGTTTTAAATTTTTGCTTAGTTTCTCTAATTTTAATAATGGTGTTTTTTTATAGTTTTTCCACTTAGATATAGAATTAAACGCATCAGTGATTATTTTTGACGAAATAATATTTAAAATATATTTTCGATTAAAACTATAATTTTTATTCGATAAAAATTTTTTATATTTCCATTTTCTATAACTATCAAAGCTTTTCACTTTAACAGTCTAGAGTATTTTGTCTTTCCCATTTTGTAATTGGTTTGGACTTATCAAATTTTTCGTTATTATTAAAATCTTTTAATTCCGAAGTCCTTAACTTGACGTAACTTTTAATTACTTCTTTTCCAAATGCTTTATTCATTTCTTTATTATTTTCAATTTTATCAAGAGAATCTTTTAGTTCATTTGGTAATTTAGAAAGGTTTGGATATTTTTTATAATCCTCATACATATTACAAAAAAGAGGTTTGCCAGGATTAATTCTTTTACTTAATCCCTCCATTCCTGCAGCTAATACACTGGCTTGAAGTAAATAAGGATTTGCGGATCCATCCATAAGTCTTAATTCAAATCTTCCTGGATCAGGCACCCTTATCATATGTGTACGGTTATTTCCTGTATATGATATGCTGCTTGGAGACCATGTGGCACCAGATTTTGTTGGTGCAGCATTTATTCGTCTGTAACTATTTATTGTTGGATTAAAAAAAGTAGATAAGGATGAAGCATGCCTCATAATGCCTCCTAAAAAATTATAAGCGATCTTGCTTAGCCCAAGTTTATCATGTTGATCAAGAAAGATATTTTTCTTTCCTTTCCATAAAGAAATATGTGCATGACATCCGTTACCAGTCAAATTTTCAAAAGGTTTTGGCATAAATGTTGCTCTTAAATCATGCTTTTCTGCAATAGTTTTAACCATAAATTTAAAAAAAGTATGTCTGTCAGCAGTTTTTAGACAATCTGAGTAATCCCAATTCATTTCAAATTGCCCATTAGCATCTTCATGATCATTTTGATAAGGACCCCATCCCATTTCAATCATACAATCACATATTTCTTTTATAAGCTCATACCTTCTCATTAATGAGGACTGGTCATAACAAGGTTTTGATTGAGTATCTCTATTATCTGCAATTGTGTTCCCATCAGGAGAAATCAAAAAATACTCACACTCCACACCTGACTTCATGCTGTATCCCAATTCAGATAATTTTTTTATTTGTTTTTTTAATATCACTCTTGGTGAAGCATCGACTGGTTTACCATTCATCCATAAATCCGAAGCTAACCAACCAACTTCTTTATTCCATGGTAGTTGAATTAAACTGTCAGGATCAGGTATTGCAAACATATCAGAGTCAGCTGGCGTCATATCTAGCCAAGCTGCAAATCCAGCAAATCCAGCACCACTTACTTGCATATCTTTTATTGCATGAGCAGGAACCAATTTTGATCTTAAGACACCAAATAAATCTACAAAACTTATCAAAAAATATTTAATTTTTTTTTGTTTTGAAATTTTAAATAAATTTTTTGCCATCTAATAACGTAACACAATTATTTAAAAAATGATAAAAAGAAATCTTTGTAATAAATTAAATTTACACCAATAATAATTAATATTGCTATAATTACTCCATACTTTGCTTTTGGCCATGCAAGACGTGCCATTTTGCTAGGAGTTTTATTTTCATTTTGATTATTTTCTTCAGAATTTTGCATTAAAAAAAAGAGGGCACAGTATTTCATGCGCCCTCTTAAAAGTTTTAACCGTCTGTTATATTGCTTTTCCAGTCGTTAGCACTTGGTTTTTTTCTGACAATTTCATTCATCTTACCATCTTCTTGTTTAGATGAAATAATATGCCAGCCAACCCAAATAAGAATTGCTATTATAACTAGCACTCCTTCCGAACCAACACCTGGATAGACAGATCCTTGTACCTCAGAGGCACTTAAATGATCTATCCAATTTGATACTGTTGCCATTTACATACCTCCTTTATCTACTGGCCGAGACTACAGCTTTTTCGTCTTCTTTAGCCTCTTCCATAATTGTATAGTCAAGTCCTGCAAGCTCTACTTCTCTTGGTATTCTTAATTTACCCATTCCGTGAAGAACTTTTGCAATTATATATCCAGGGAGCATACCTAGTACAAAAAACATTATTATTGCACCGATAAACATTCCAAGAGGATTAATTGCTGCATAATTGGTTCCATCCCACATAGCTCCAACACTGTATCCAGATGAAGGATAACCATTTAAAACGAAACCACATATTACAAGACCAACAAATCCAGCATAACCATGAACAGCTACTGCTCCAACTGCATCGTCGATTTTATATTTTTTCTCGACCCAGTAATGCATTTTGTAAGCTATAACTACTCCGATCATACCAATTATCATTGATTGTATTGGATGATATAAATCATTACCTGCAGATGCACATATTATTCCTGCAAGTCCTGATGAATAAGTCCAGAAAGGATCTCCCTTCGAGACCACATATCCCGCTAACAACCCTCCAGATAACGACATTAAAAAGTTCATCGTTATTCCACTAAGTGTGGTTGGAGTTAGGTAGATGTTCGTTGCAGTAAAGAAAGTTACACCTTCCATACCATATTCAGGTCCAAGATCATAAATCGGAACATTACATGCTGCGTAAAAGCCCCAAAAACCTGTATAGATTAAGAATAATCCAACAGTCACTAACCAAGGATTTCTTGGTCCAATGTTTCTTGGTTCTCCGCTAGATGAAAATTTTCCAATTCTTGGTCCTAAAACAATTAGAACTCCTAAGGCAAAACCTCCGGCAATGGCGTGAATTACTCCGGAAGCATAAGCATCGTGATATCCTAATATTTTTAACATCCATCCATCAAAATGCCATCCCCATGAAGCATCTATTGTCCAGAAAACAGACCCAATTGCAATTGCAAGTATTCCAAATGCAAAAGTAGTTATCCTTTCAATAACCGCTCCAGATACAATTGAAGCTGCAGTCCATGAAAATAATAAAAAGGCTGCCCAGAAGACACCCATTATATGATCATTAAGATTTACGGCCATCAATGCATTTGTAGGGTTAGCAAGATCATTTCCACCAAATCCACCCCCAAGAACTAGACCGGTACTTTCGGTCATAATCGAAGGAGCTAATCCAGGTCCTGTTGGAAACGCCCAGTATATCCACCAACCAAAGAAAAACCATGTGACTGTTACCAGTGGTATCAGCATTGTATTTTTCATAAGAGTATGTTGGTGATGTTTGTAACGAGATGCCCCAACCTCATACATACAGAAACCCACGTGGATCAAAAACATAAGAACCACAGTTACCCAATAGTAAAATTCTGTAAATAAGGTTGTGAGAGCACCTAATTGATCAGTCATATTTCTCTCTCCTATTAATAGTTAATAGACTCTATGAAATTTTTTTTACGCTGACAATTTTATTTTATTTATAAAAAGTAGAAGTTAATAATTATTTTATCAACTTGAAATTGAAAATTAGAATTTTAAATATGCTTTTTTAAGGTCAACCAGAGGATGATTCGGTGACATTTGAAACTTTACCAATAATTCTCTAGCTATCATATCTCTATCCTGCTGATTGTTAGGTAATTTTATTTTACTTGGTATCGTTACCCAACCATTAGCATTTCTATCGAATACAGCAGGTCTATTTTCTTCATAACCCATATGAACATCTTCTAACCAATTAAGATCATCCCAACCCATAGCTTCTATATATTTTTTTAAAAATGGAGTGAGTCGACTATAGTCAGGCAAAAGATTAACGTCATATCGATAGCCAATTGTTTGGCCAATCATTTTTTCTCTAGCAGTCTCTTTTTTCTTGCCTAATTGACCTTTGATCTCTTTTGATTTGACTTTTTTCTTACCTTTTTTCTTTGGCATATTTGCTATTAGATTTTATGGAAATCTTTAACTCCTACTGTATGATTTGTTCCTGCAAGAGGCACTTTAGCTAAAGCAGACGCCTCCATTGTTAATGCAGCCATATCTTCTGGTTCTAGCGAGTGAATATTTGTTTTACCACATGCTCTAGCCAACAACTGAGCCTCCAATGTCATCGCATGCAAGTAATTATACACTCTTAATGCTGCATCATCAGGATTTAATCTTTTTCTTAATTTAGGATCTTGAGTAGCAACTCCTACCGGACATCTACCCGTGTGACAGTGATAGCAATGACCTGCGGGAACACCCATTTCTTTTTCAAAGTTAGATTCTGGTATTTCCTTATTACAATTTAAAGCCACCATTGCACCTGTTCCGATTGCAATTGCGTCTGCACCAAGTGCTAAAGCTTTAGCCATATCTGCTCCATCTCTAACACCACCTGCATAAATTAAAGTTACTTTTCCAGTTTTACCTACGTCATCCAAAGCTCTTCTTGCTTCTCTAATTCCAGCAATTCCAGGGATTCCTGTGTTTGCAGCTGCAATGTGTGGCCCAGCACCAGTTGAACCCTCCATTCCATCAAGATAAATTGAGTCTGGATCACATTTTGCTGCCATCCTTACATCATCATACACTTTAGCTGCTCCAAGTTTTAATTGAATTGGCACTTTGTTTTTTGTTAATTCTCTAAGTTCTTGAACTTTTAAAGCTAAATCATCTGGACCCAACCAATCAGGATGTCTTGCCGGAGATCTTTGATCAATACCTGCG
This sequence comes from uncultured Pelagibacteraceae bacterium, assembly GCA_902542235.1. Classification (GTDB taxonomy): domain Bacteria; phylum Pseudomonadota; class Alphaproteobacteria; order Pelagibacterales; family Pelagibacteraceae; genus Pelagibacter. The sequence goes on along the minus strand of CACBTT010000001.1, from coordinate 62,557 downwards.
GGTAGCGATCTCATTTCTGCAACTTGGTCAGTAACTTTTTGACCCATCAAATGACCACCCATTCCAACTTTTTGCCCTTGTCCAATAAAAACCTCAATTCCATCAGCTAGTTGAGCATGGTGTGGGTTAAAACCGTATCTTGATTGTATGCACTGATAAAACCATTTTTCTGAATATCTTCTCTCATCTGGTATCATTCCACCTTCACCAGAACATGTTGCGCTACCAGCCATTGTAGCACCTCTAGCTAATGCAGTTTTTGCTTCATAAGATAAAGCTCCAAAACTCATTCCCGTAATATAAACTGGAATATCAAGCTCAATTGGATTTTCACATCTTGGACCAATAATAGTTTTGGTCTCACATTTTTCTCTATAACCTTCAATAACAAATCTTGTTAATGTACCTGGCAAGAAAACTAGATCATCAAAAGTAGGTATCTTTTTCATCAAAGCCATTCCTCTCATTCTGTATCTTCCTAATTCTGCTTTGATATGAATGTCGTCCATAACCTCTGGAGTAAAAATAGCGTTGTGTCCCAATAAACTTTTGTTTCTTGAAGCTATTCCATCACCATTAGAATGTCCGTATGACTTTCCATTACCATTTTTTTTCTTTGCCATTTAAATTGCTCCTTTTTTTTCTGTAGGTTCAAGAGCATCGTAATTCCAAAGTTTTTTTCCTGCTACAACTTTGGTCATCTTAGAAACATCGAAGTTTTCTCCGATCTCCGCAACCTTTAATTTTCTTTTAAGCCAGTCTTGATCTGAATCAGTTAATTCAGCTTCGACAGCATCACTACCAAATGATCCAATTTTTCCACCTACAAAAATTGTCCCATCATACATAGAATCTCCTAAATTTATTCCAACATCTCCAAGAATAATAATTCGCCCTCTCTGCATCATAAAACCTGTAAAAGCACCAGCATCTCCGCCAATAATTATTGTTCCACCTTTTTGATCAATACCAGTTCTTGCACCTACGCTTCCTTTGCATATCAGATCTCCACCTCTAATTGCCGCACCAAAACAAGAACCTGCATTTTTTTCAATTACTACTTTTCCTGCCATCATATTTTCTGCACATGACCATCCCACTCTTCCATTAATTCTAACAATAGGACCATCCATTGATCCACACCCAAAGTACCCTAAACTACCTTCAAATATTAAATTTAATTTATTGAGAATTCCAACTCCCAAGCTATGTTTTCCCTGTGGGTTCTTTATTACAATAGTTCCGTATCCATCTTTCATTAATTCATCAATTTTTTTATTTGCTTCACGACAATCCATGTTCTTAACGTCAATTTCAGTTCTTTTGTTAAAATCTACATCATATGTCCCAAAGTAATAAAAATTCTCAGCCTCATCTGGATTAAAAAATTTTTGTTGTGTTTTTCCAGTTAAGACTTCTGTATGAAGTCCCATTGATTGAGCTTTACTTTTTTTTTCTGATGTTTTTAAATTTGCCATACTTTAACTTCTCCATCAAAAGGATCATAAGTTTCGATTTCTTGTGGTAATATTGATCTTATTGCAATTTCCTCTGACCCCATTGCAACTAAATCATCTGACTCATACAATACTAGTGGTTTTGCAGCCATTGTATCTTTCGCCATCCCTAAACTATCTTTTGTAGCAACAAAATAAGTAAATACCCCATCTAAACCGACGAGAGACTCTTTCATTCCCTCTTCTAATGTAGCTCCATTTCTCATTTTTTCTGCAAGATATACAGCGATTAATTCCGAGTCACATTCTGACATAAATCTCATGCCCTTGTTTTCCAATACTCTTCTATTATTCCAATAGTTTGTTAATTGTCCATTATGAACGACTGATACATCGCTAAAAGGATAACCCCAAAATGGGTGAGCAGATTTAATATCCACTCCCGACTCTGTTGCCATTCTAGCATGACCAATTGCATGTGTCCCGACAACTTTATCTAAATTATATCTGTTACAAACAACTTCAGCATTTCCCAGATCTTTAATTACTTCTAGAGATTTTCCCATAGATAATATTTCTACACCTTCAACACTTTCTATTTTTTGAGAAAATTCCATTAAATCTTTGTCATACTGAATTTCATACCGTAATGAATAAGGAAGAATTCTATCTTCTTTTATCACCTTAGCGCCTAGCTCAGAAAGATAAGAATCAACAATTTTTTTTCTTTCATCATAAACTGATACATCTTCTTTTACTGAAGAGCTTCCCTCTGCAACATTTTCACCAACCTTAAATCGCATGATGAAATTTTCTCCATCAGTTTTTCCATACAAAGCATATCCAGTTGAGTCCTCACCCCTATGCTTTAATGCTTGAAGCATTCCTTGGAGTTCAAAACCTACATTTGATGTATTTCCTCTATGAATTAATCCTGCTATTCCGCACATATAATTTCCTTATTAAATTATGGTAAACAATCCAGATAAGTATCAAGATCCCATTGTGTTGTTGCACCTAAGAATTTTTCCCATTCATCTCGTTTGTACCAATTAAATACTTTATACATTTCATCTGGCATTGATGATTTTATTACCTCATCTTCCGCCAATCTATCTAAAGCTTCACCTAAACTTAGTGGAAGTTTTTTAACATCTTTACCAGCTTTTTGAGCTTCATATATATTTCTAGACTCAGGTTTAGCTGGTTTCATTTTTTTAGATATTCCTTCATCACAAGCTTTAAGTAATGCTGCACCTAATAAATATGGATTATGCATAGAGTCAACTGATCTGTACTCGAATCTACCTGGAGCAGATACTCTTAAACCACATGTTCTATTTTGATAACCCCAGTCAGCATATACTGGTGCCCAAAAACCTTGATCCCATAATCTTCTATATGAGTTCACTGTCGAAGAACCAATTGCTGTTAAAGCTGGTAAGTGTTTCATTATCCCTGCGATTGATTGTAATCCAATCTTTCCAGGTAATTGCATATCTTTAGTATCTGGCATGAAAGTATTAGTCCCTCCTGATACATAACTAAATACTTCCTCTACACCTGGAAGTTTTTTGTTACCCAATTTGTTTACTGATACTTTTCCACCTTTCCACAAAGACATGTTGGTGTGACATCCACTTGCTGAAACTCCCATAAATGGTTTAGTCATAAAGCAAGCTATAAGATTATGTTCTCTTGCTACTTGAGCACAAATTTGTCTATACGTAGATAATCTATCTGCGTTTCTTAAAACATTATCAAATGTCCAGTTAAGCTCTAATTGACCAGGAGCATCTTCATGGTCACCTTGTATCATATCAAGACCCATCGCTTTTGCGTATTCAATAACCTTCATAAACACAGGTCTTAAAGATTCAAATTGATCAATGTGATAACAGAAAGGTTTAGAGAAACCTTGACCCGTTGGAGTTCCGTCAGGATTTTTTGTTAACCACATCATTTCAGGCTCGGTTCCAACTCTTAACTCTAATCCATGTTTCTTTTTGAATTCATTCATGAAAATTCTAAGATTACCTCTGCAGTCACTTGTTAAATGACCACCTGGATTTTTTCTTTCTTCTCTGTTTCTAAAACACGTAACAAAAACTCTCCCAACTCTCTTATCCCAAGGTAACTGAACAAAAGTTTCTGGATCAGGTATTCCTACCAATTCCATAGCCTCTGGACCGTAACCAATATAATTATTATGACGATCTAAAAATAAGTTTGCAGTTGCTCCATAAACTAATTGAAAACCTTTTTCTGCAGTTCTTTCCCAATGATCTGCCGGTATTCCTTTTCCAACAACTCTTCCAGTTACTGAAATAAATTGATAATATATATAAGTAATTCCTAATTCGTTTATTTTTTCTCTAACTTTTTTGACGAGTTTAGCTCTACCTGGTTGGTTTACGTGTTTTTCAAGATCCGTCATTCTTCCCCCTTTGAATTTTCAGATCAAAAAGGTAACTGAAAAAAAAACGTTTGTCTACTTAGATAAATTAACTCCAAGGAAACGGACTGTTCGATGTCGGATGAAGTTTGCCTTTTTCATATCTATCGAACCTGAACGGTTTTAGTAATTCGCTTTCTTGACCTAAAATTTCTTGTGCAACAAGGTGCCCTACACCTATCATTTTATAACCATGATTTGCATCAGCAATCATGTAAACATTTTCAAAAAATCTATCGAATATCGGGAATGAATCTGGAGTTAAACAACCCAATCCTCCTGATGGTCCCTTTCTATACAAATGAGATTTACCAACAAAACGTTTTTGGATATGTGCAAGTGCCGAAGTCCACATATCAGAAAATTTATCAGTAGTTTGATATTCAGGAGAGTCAATTCCATATGGATCAACATTAACTTCATCAAAATGTTTTTGAACTATATAAGGCGATGTTCCACCTTGAACTCCCAAACCTTCAATATCAGGTTTATAATAAATACCCCATAAGTCTTCTGTAATTATTTTACCATCTTTATCAGAATAAAGTGGAGCATCTGTATCAACATGGATTACTGGAGGCGCTTTACCTTCATTAGTTTTTAAATAATCTGCATCTACACCCAATACACCTTCTTGTAAAAACCAGTACTTCCACATTTCAACTTCATGCATTTTTCCATTTTTAGCATCTTTTATGTTAGTAGTTTTTGGTAACTCCAACATATTCCAAAAATCTCTTACCCATGGTCCTGCTCCAATAACTACCTGATCACAATCAATTGTACCTTTATCTGTAACCACGCCAGTAATTGCATTGCTGTTACTCCCTCTTTTAAAACCTGTAACCTTTACTCCTTTATGAACTTTTACACCGTTTGAATTTGCTTTTTTCTCTAGTGCTTTAATTGAGTCTTTATTAAATGCATATCCACCTTTTTTTTCATGCAAGACGGATGTAATACCTTTTGCTTGCCAATCACTAAAAATTCCTTGCATATATTTCATGCAATCTTTTTCACCTTCTATAAATTCTGATTCATATCCAATAGCTTTTTGTTGTTCATAAATACTTGCAACATCTTTATGCATTACTTCTGGAGAAATTTGCATATAGCCAACAGCATTATATTTAAATGCCTCTGGATCACTTTCCCAAACACTAACTGAATGAGCCATTAATTCTCTCATTGCTGGTTGAAAATAATTATTTCTAACAACTCCACATGCAATTCCACTTGCACCTGCAGCAGTGTCTTTTTTTTCTAGGACAACTACATCGTTTGGATTTTTATATTTTTCGGAAAGTTTCCAAGCAGTACTTAACCCGTGAATTCCTCCACCAATTATTACAACTTTTGCTTTTGTCGGTAACGACATGGACGAACTTTAATTTTTTAGCAAAGTAAAGAATATAATAATTTTTATATATAATTTATATAAATTCTAAATATTTATTAGATTTTTAATTAAAAACTCAAATTTTTGAGAGTTTTCAAATATTCGTTAAAATCATTAACAAAATTCTGTGTGGGTAAAACGTACTTTTTTCTATGGTCATTTCCGGTTTTTTCGAGGTAAAAAAATTCTTTATCACAAGCTTCTTTAATCATGAGCGCAGATTTGGGTCTTGAGGTTTTGAAAAGTCTAGTCTTAAGTTCTTCGACAGATAAGTTTTCATTTAATTTATAGGAATTCATCACAATCAACATCATGTGATAATGTGAAGGAGACTTTCTGAAAAAGTAATTACTGGATGTATGGGACAGTTTCATTTGATCTTCCCAAAATTCCAATAAATCCTTTGATGATTTTGACATTAAGATTTTACACGTGTTTTTTGAGGATCGTAATGCGGGAAACCAACAACTTTAGCAGGTATTCTTTTTTGATGTCCATCAATTTTACCGACTTCAACATTCATACCTATTTCTGAATGACCTACATCAATTCTGCACAAAGCAATATTTTTATTCAAAGTAGGAGATAGACATCCGCTTGTAACTACGCCAACTTGGGATCTTCCAATGTGAACACAATCACCGTGATTAGCTTTTTCTTTGCCTACAAGTTCTAATCCAACTAATTTCTTTTGCGGATTTTCTTTTCTCTTTATTAATGCTTCTTTACCAATGAAATCTGCTGTTTTGGTTTTTAAAGGAACCGTAAATCCAACACCTGCTTCGAACGGGTCAACTTGGCCGTCAAATTCATTACCAAACAATATTAGACCAGCTTCAATTCTTAATAAATCTAATGCTCCAAAACCAGCAGGTATTAATCCTTCATCTTTTCCAGCTTCTATGAGCACATCCCAAACCGCTGGTGCATCTGAAGGGTGACACCATATTTCATATCCTAACTCGCCTGTGTATCCAGTTCTAGAAACCATCAATGGAATTCCACTAAGTTCTCTTACTCTACAGATTGTAAACCTAAACCATTGTAATTCTGAAATAGAAGGTTGTGTTGGTGGAGTAAAAATAAACTTTTCTAAAATTTTCCTACTGTTTGGTCCTTGTAGAGAAATATTATTTATTTGATCAGTAGAGTTTTTAACTAAAACATTAAATTTTTTCTTTTTTGCTTGTTCTTTTAACCATTCACCTGCGTATTCATCACCACATACCCATCTAAATCCATGATCACTCATTTTTAACAATGTTCCATCATCAAACATAGAACCATTTTCATAACACATCGAAGAATAAACAATCTGTCCAACCGACAATTTTTTAACATTTCTAGTTAAAGTATAGTCCATCAATTCCTCTGCATCAGGACCCAATATTTCAAATTTTCTTAATGAAGATAAATCAATTAGAACTGCTTTTTCTCTACACGCTGTATATTCATTTATTACTCCGTGTTTAGTGTAATCATTTGGTAGCCAATATCCTCTAGCATCAACAAAATTTCTTGTTAATTTAGAAGTTCTTTCATGAAATCCTGTATTTTTTGTTAGTTTTAATTCTGAGTCTGGTTTCATTCTAAATGCAAAAGATTTTGTAAATTCTCTTTTTTTTTCATAAGTTCTAACAAAAATATCTGTAGGGTTCCATGAATTACATGGATCTATATCACTTGGACAGGCTGATGTTCCGCAGGTTAAATCTTTTAAAGCTCTTAATATTACATAATCTCCAGGTCTAGCAAATGACTCATCAGAAAGTACGGTATTTAAACCTCCTGCTGAAGTATTAAAAAATAAATTTATAGCGTGCCATCCTTTTTGTCTATTAACCCCAAAATTTTCCATAGCACCACTTAAGTTATCTGAGCAATTTGGATGCCCAAAATAACCAGCATCTTCGTAATACTTCGATGTACAAGCAAGATTAAAAGTGTCATGTCTACCAACAGTATCTCTTATTACTTCTACTAAAGGTTCATGGTCTGTATCATAAAATTTTGAATACAATCCCGGTCCTGGAAAAGTATTACCCATAAAGGTCCTGGTTGTTTGCCAATCTAAACCTTTCTCTACACCTTTACCTAATTTAGCTGTATCAAAAGCAACAAAATCTGAACATTGTCTACCAGTTGGACAAATTATTTGAATATAATCTCCTTCTTTAACTTCAAAAGAAATCGCTGATTGTTTTGCAATATTTTTTTCGTCTAAAGGATCAAAAATTGGATCTGGAATTATTCTATGTTCTTTATAGTCAATAATATTATTTCTTTTAATAAATAAAGTTAATTCTGTAGGAGGATTTTGTTCATGAACCAACATATCATTACCAGGTGCAGAAAAAATGCAATAACACTTATCTTTGGAACTTATTTTAATTTTTTCTCCTGGTGGAGTGTCTTTGTCAAAAAGGATTGAAGATTTAGACTTTGCAATTTTAAGATTTCTTTTTTCTAATTGACGCAATGCAATTTTTGAACTTTCTTCATTTCTATTTAAAATTTTGATTATATCATTTTCTGATTTAGAAGATTTTAAATTTAAAATTGATGGATCTGAATTTCCATCAGAATTAAAAACAACTATTTCGCAAATTTGATTTCCTTCATTATTAATAATTTCTATTTCATCATCTGGAAAAATCTGAACTCCTGTAAGTCCACCGCCATTAATTACATATCTTTCAACCCCAGGTGGCAAAACATTTAAACCAGGTTCATTTATTCTTAAATTTTCTTCTAACATTTTAAATCAATGATTACTTATATTTAAGAATAAATCAGTACTGATTAATTGTATATATAAATTTTAGTACCAACTTTTGTTGACTGTAAGATTAAATTTAAGGATAATTAAACACTTAATATATTAAGAGAGGAGAAATAAATGAAGAAACTTTTATCAATAATTTCTGCTTTTTTGATTACATTTGCTCTAAGTTTTACAGGTGCGAATGCAGATAAAAGCGGAGTTGTTAAAATCCCAACACACAATTGGTCAAGTCAATTAGTTGGAGCTGAAGTTGTTGGTGAATTGCTTAAAATGGTAGGTGAGAAAGTAGAGTATATTAATATGGACTCACAAGCAGTATACCAAGCAATGGCAGACGGTGATATTGATCTAGTTCATGAAATTTGGGAAGGTGCGTTTGGAGCATCTTATGAAAAAGCAAAAGCTGGTGGTGGAATTGAAGAAATTCTTACTCACGATGCTGTAACTAGAGAGGACTGGTGGTATCCAAACCATGTTGAAAAACTTTGTCCTGGTCTACCAGATTGGAAAGCTTTAAATAAATGTGCAGATCTTTTTGCAAGAGCAGACTCTGGAGGTAAGGGAGTGTTTATCGGTGGTCCTGTTGATTGGTTAAAACATGATGCTGAAAAAGTTGAGGCTCTAGGAATGAACTTCATGGTTAAAAATGCAGGTTCTGCAGATGCAATTTGGGCTGAATTAGATGCAGGTGTAGCGCAAGGAAAAGCTGTAGTTGTGTTTAACTGGTCACCAAATTTCATCGGTGCAAAATATCCAGGTAAGTTTGTTGAGTTTCCTAAACATGATCCGGCTTGTACAAAGGATCCTTCATGGGGAATCAATAAAACTGCACTTTATGATTGTGGAAACCCAGCAAGTGGTTACTTAAAATTAGCAGTTAATGCTGATTTCAAAAAAAATCATCCTGCGGGATATAAGTTGTTAAAACAGATGAATTTTTCTGGTCCAGACATTGATAAAATGGCTAACTACAAGGACACGGATGGTTTAGAAGTATCAGCAGCTGCTCAAAAATGGTTAGATGACCACAAATCTAAATGGAGCAATTGGATTAAGTAATTTTTAGTCTATTTAGAAACGAACCGACATAATCTTAAGTCGGTTCGTTTTTTTTTTATTTTATGTTAAGTTCTCTTAACTTTATTTATTATGGACGATCAAATCAAAATTTCATGTTCAAATATTTGGAAATTATATGGAGAAAATCCAGAAAAGTTTTTAAAAGAAAATAATAATAATCCATCAACCGAGCAACTAAAATCAAATAAATATATACCTGCGGTTAGAGATGCATCTATTGATGTAAAAACTGGAGAAATATTGGTTATTATGGGATTGAGTGGATCTGGTAAGTCAACATTATTAAGATGCATGTCTAAACTTATTCAACCAACTGATGGTCAAGTTTTTTTTGAGGGTAAAGATTTATTAAAAGCTAGCGATAAAGAGTTAATCGAAATAAGAAGACATAAAATGGGAATGGTATTTCAGCATTTTGCTTTATTACCTCACAGAACAGTTTTACAAAATGTTGCATTTCCTTTAGAGGTGCAAGGAATAGAACCTATTAAAAGAGAAGATAGAGCTAAAGAGGTCATTAAATTAGTTGGTCTTGAAGGTAGAGAAAAATATTATCCTAGAGAACTTTCGGGTGGTCAACAACAAAGAGTTGGACTAGCAAGGTCTTTAGCGGTTGAACCAGATGTTTGGTTTTTAGACGAACCTTTTTCAGCTTTAGATCCATTGATTAGAAAAGAGATGCAAAACGAGTTTTTGAGACTTCAAAATATGCTTAAAAAGACAATTGTTTTTATAACTCATGATTTTGATGAAGCTATAAGATTGGCAGATAGAATAGCGATAATGTATGAAGGATTAATAGTCCAAGTAGGCACTCCTGAAGAATTAATCACAAAACCAGCTACTGATTATGTTGCGGAATTTACAAAAGATATTCCTAGATCTAAGTTATTAAACGCTGAAAGTGTTATGAATAATAAGGATAAAAAACTCTATGATAATACTGTTAACTATAAAGAAAAGATTGAAAAAATCGCATCAAAAGTTTTAAAATCCGAAGGATCTTACTCTGTTATTGATGAAAATAAAAAAGTTATTGGTTCATTAAGCAAAAAAGAAATAATCAAAGCTTTATTTGCAGAAGATAAGAATGAATAAAATTAAAACTATTTTTAAAGGAAAATTTTTATTTATTTTTGGACCATTCTTTTTGTTATGGTTGCTTCGTTATATTGTTCCTAATTATACGATTTCATCTAAAACACCACACTGGGCTTATATACCTCCAAAAAGTTGCTTGGGAGGATGCGGATCAATAGATGGATTTATACCTTTTGTAGATTGGACAAACGCATTAATTCAATTTCTAAGAAAGTATGAAATTTTCGGATTCTTTACTTTTAGAGATTTCACAAGAGGTATAGCAAACTACGTCGATAAATTTTTAGATTTTACAGAAGCAGTCTTGCACAAAGGTTTTCCAAGCTACGAAATAGGACCTTTGCCGTGGATATTTATAATAACTCTTACAGTGATTTTAGGTTTTTATTTGAGAGGTTGGAGATTGGCATTGTTGGGGGGAACATGTTTTGCGTATTTAATATTATTTAGTAAACGGGGAATATGGGAGCTATCGATGAAATCTTTAGCAGCTATTTCTGTCTCTGCACCTTTGGCTGCATTAATAGGATTGTGTTTGGGTATACTTGCGGTCAAGAGAAAAAGATTTGCAAACTTTTTATGGCCAATGTTAAATATTTTACAATCTTTGCCTCATTTTTCTTATTTAATACTAGTAGTTATATTTGTTGGAATAGGGACTAAGGCTGGAGTAATTGCTACTGTAATATTTGCATTTCCACCAATGGCTAGATTAACTATTTTAGGATTACAAAATATATCACAAGAAATAAAAGAAGCTGGTGTGATGGCTGGTTGCACAAAGTGGCAAATGTTATTTAAAGTTGAAATTCCAGCAGCTAGATCCCCAATTATGCTGGGAATAAATCAAGTTATAATGCAATGTCTTGCAATGATAGTTATAGCTGCATTTATTGGACAACCTGGTTTAGGTCATGACTTGTTAATTAGATTACAAGGCTTAAGGCTAGGTGAGGCTTTTGAAATTGGTGTTGCAGTTGTTTTGATTGCAATTACACTTGATAGGTATAGTCAAGCTTTAGCATTAAAAGAACCAGAGCGAAGAGAGGGGAATTTTGTAAAGAGAAATCCATATTTATGTGCAACATTTTTTGCAATTATTATTTGCTCTATCTTAGTTTTTCTTTTTCCATTTTTTAATGAATATCCAAAGGAGTTAACAGTTTCAGCATCTGTATATTTAGATAATGCCATTAAATCATTTACAAGATCTTTGTTTGTACCGTTAGGAATATTTAGAGATTGGATGTTAATATATTTTTTGATGCCTCTTAAGGCTGTATTTCAATCTATGCCATGGACTGGAGTAATTTTATTTGTCGGAGCAATTGGGTGGAAACTTGGTAAAATGAGACTAGCGTTAACAGTAATGTTATTCGTATTTTTTATAGCATCATCTGGTTATTGGGTAAGAGCAATGATTACTTTATATATGGTATTTGCATCATTAGTAATATGTGCACTTATTGGAATTCCTTTGGGGATATGGGCATCAAAGAAAGAGAGCAGAACAAAGTTAGTTTTAAATATTTGTGATATTTTTCAAACATTTCCATCATTTATATATCTACTTCCAGCAATAATGCTATTTCAAATAAGTGATGTTTCAGCAATATTTGCAATAGTTATATATTCCTCAATACCAATGATAAGATATACTGTTTTTGGATTAAGAAATGTTCCACAACAAATTATAGAGGCATCTATAACTTCTGGATGTACAGAAAGACAATTATTATGGAAAGTAAAAATGCCTTTAGCCTTTCCAGAAATTATACTAGGTGCAAATCAAACATTAATGTTTGCTTTATTTATGGTAATGATAGCTGGGTTTATTGGAACTGTTGACTTGTCGCAAGAAATATTTAGGGCATTGTCTTTTAGTGATGGGGGCAAAGGTTTAATAATAGGATTATGTGTTGCATTTATAGGTTTGACTGCAGATAGATTGTTAGTTGAATGGTCAAATCAAATGAAGAAAAAATTAGGATTTATCAACTAGTGAAAGAAATATTAATAATAGGTGGAGGAGCAATGGGATCAGCTTTTACTTTTCCATGTATTGATAATAAAAATAAAGTAATAATAACAGAGCCGTATAATAAAGTTTTTATTAAAAATTTATCCTCAAATAATAAATATCATTCAAGTTTGAAAAAAAATTTACCTAGTAAGCTAAAATATAAAAAATATTCAACAAACTTACTAAAAAAAAAATATGATTTAGTTGTTGTTGCTTTAAGTTTATCAGGAATAAAATTTATTAGTGAAGAATTCAAACAATCAAAAATTAAAAGTCCAGTCCTAATTCTCACTAAAGGCTTAAAGTATGATAGAAAAAAGGAAAAAATTTATACTATTTCTGAAGATATAAAAAAAAATATTAAAAATATAAATATATCTGTCTTAAAAGGACCTTGTTTAGCAAAAGAACTTTCTAATAAAAAACAAACAAGTGTTGTTGTAGCTAATAAAAATATAAAAACTGCAAAGAATATATGCAAAATGATTTCTACAAAATATTACATAACAGAGACTTCAAAAGATATTATTGGAATAGAAATTTGTTCAGCAATAAAAAATATTTATTCTATGATAATTGGAGCTGGAGATAGTTTAAATATGTCATCAAGTTTATTCAAAAAATCTATTAATGAGATGATATATATTACTAAATATTTTAAAGGAAAAATTGAAACCGCTCTTGGATTAGCTGGAATTGGAGATCTATACGTCAGTGCTGCTGGAGGTAGAAATAGTAAAATGGGAGGTTACTTGGGGCAAGGTTATACATTTAATAATGCTAAAAGAAAATTTATGCCAAATGAAACTGTAGAGGGAGAGCAACTTGCAAGAGAAATTGCTCCATTTATATTAAAAAAAATCCAACAAAAAAAAATCCCTTTGATGACAAAATTAATTAAATCTATAATTAACAATAAAAAATTAATATTAAATTAAAAATGGCGAGTATTAATATAGATAAAGTAAACAAGTATTTTGGAAGTACACATGTTATCAAAGATATTTCTCTTGATATAAAGAGCGAGTCTTTTACTGTTCTAGTAGGACCAAGTGGTTGTGGTAAATCTACAATTTTAAGAATGATTGCTGGTTTAGAAGAAATCAACTCTGGCACAATATCTATTGATGATAAAGTTGTTAACGATCTACCACCTAAAGAAAGAAATATTGCAATGGTATTTCAATCCTATGCTCTTTATCCGCATATGACAGTTTTTGATAATATGGCTTTTGGCTTAAAGATTGAAAAAAAATCAAAAGAAGAAATAGAGCAAAGAGTTATGGAGGCTGCTAAAATTCTTCAAATAGAAGAGTATCTTGAGCGAAAACCCAAACAATTATCTGGAGGACAACGTCAAAGAGTAGCTATAGGTAGAGCTATTACAAGAAAACCAAAAGTTTTTTTATTTGATGAACCATTATCTAACTTAGATGCAGCTCTAAGAGTACAAATGAGAGTAGAATTGGCAAAATTACATGATCAACTTAATGCAACAATGATTTATGTAACTCATGATCAGACTGAAGCCATGACACTTGCAAACGATATTGTTGTTTTGGATCAAGGTATAGTTTCACAAAAGGGATCACCTATGAACCTATATAATAACCCAGATAATTTATTTGTTGGTGGTTTTATTGGATCTCCAAAAATGAATTTTATAGATAGTAAAATTTTAAGTAAAAGCTCAAAGAGTTCTGAAGTGGATATAATGGGGACTGGAAAGTTAAATGTACCAAAAATTTCTGAAAATACTCAAGAAGGGGATAGTATAAAACTTGGTATAAGACCAGAGCATTTGATATTAAATGCAAAAACAGATTCATTATGGGAAAGTAAAGTCTTCGTTGTAGAAAAATTAGGGTCAGGAACATATTTATATTTAGAGAAAGAGGGAGATCCTCTTGTTGTACAAACTGATGGAGACACAAATATTAAAGTAGGTGACACTGTTAAAATAGGTTTTGATCCATTTCGTTGCCATTTATTTGATAATAAAGGTATTTCTTTTAAAAATTCTTGAATCAATCTCAGGTAGTATTTTTTAAATTACATACTTGTTATTCTTCTTTTAAATGTTCATTATGTGTTAATTTTTAAATAACTTTAGAAAACACGAAAAAAGAGGGGAATATATGTTTAAAAATATATTAATAACAATCTCTGCAATAGCTTTTGTTTTTAATTCAATTGCATTTGCAGATATCAAATTCTGGACGACAGAAATTCAACCAGCAAGGATGGCTAAGCAAGAAGAGATGGCTAAAGCCTTTGAAGCCAAAACTGGAATTGGAGTTGAAGTTATTCCGATTGATGAAAAAGATTTAGGAACAAGAGCTACTGCAGCAGCAGCAGCTGGAGATCTTCCTGATGTGATTTATCATACATTACAGTATGTATTGCCATGGACTGAGGCAGGAATTTTAGATGTTGATGCTAATAATGATGTTGTTAAATCACTTGGAAAGAAAACTTTTGCACCAGGTGCTTTAAAAATGGCTAGTGCAGGTGGTAAAATTGCAGCTGTTCCAGTAGATGGCTGGACTCAAATGGTCGTTTACAGAAAAGATCTATTTGAAAAGGCTGGATTAGAACCACCAACAACATATGCAAACATTGAGAAAGCAATAGACGCTTTATCTAGTAATGATATGTTTGGATTTGTTGCAGCAACCAAAACTGATGAAAACTTTATGAGTCAGGTTTTGGAACACGTTTTGCTTGCAAATGGAGTAAACATTGTAAAAAAAGGTGGAACAAAAAAACAAGGAAGAGCTTTAAAAAATTCTTTGCAGTTTTATAAAAAATTAGCAAAAGCTAGCCCTCCAGGAGAACTTTATTGGAAACAATCAAGGGAGCTTTATTTTGCTGGTAAAACTCCAATGATAATATGGTCACCATTTATCATGGATGAATTAGCTGGTTTAAGAGACTCAGCTCCTCCAACAATTAATAGCGATCCTACATCACCTGAATTGGCATCTAAAACTGGTTTTATAACTAATTTTAGTGGACCAAATAATGTAAAAGGTGCAGCTTGGGCAGATGTTAGATACTTTGGTATAACAGCAGATGCAGATACTGATGAAGCTAAGCAGTTTATTCTTTATTCAATGGATGAGGGATACACAAGCACTTTATCTATCGCACCAGAAGGTAAGTTCCCTGTAAGAAGAGGTAACGCAAGTGATCCAAATGCATTTACAACAGCTTGGAGTAAACTGCCTGTTGGAGTTGATAGAAAAGCTCCTTTAACAGATCTATATTCAGCAGATGTAATTAATAATATAGTTGCTGGTTTAGATACTGCTAATAGATGGGGTGTTAAAGAAGGTGAATTATCTAGAGCATCTAAAATTATCAACAATAAGTTTATAAATAGAATCACTAGACAATACATAGACGATCAATTGACACTAGATGAAGCAGTAGATGAAATTAATACTGTGCTAGCTAGTTTCTAGTAATTTAAAAAATTAAAAAAAGCGGGTAATATTAATTATCCGCTTTTTTTTATGAGTACAAAACTTGCAAAAATTGAAAAAAGAACAGCTTATCTATTAATATTACCATCAGTTCTTTTAGTATTTTCTATAATTTTATTTCCAATATTTTCTAACATTTGGATCAGCTTTAAAAATGTAGAGCTTAGAGATTTGAGAATTCCAGAACCAAGAGCAAAAAAATTAGTAAAATCAATTAAAGAAAATCCAACTCAAATAAAGATAATTTATAAATTAAGAAATAGTTCTCTTACACAAGAAATTACTAATGTAAAATTTAAAGATAAATATCCAAATAATATAGAACCAACAAATTTAGATAAAAGATGTCAATTTAAATCAAATTTACTTAAGTGTGAATTTGGTAATTGGCCAAAAAAATATCGAGAAAATTTAGAAATAGTATTTCAGAATACTAAAAATAAAGACATCTCAAATAATGAAATAAAATCCTATAAACCTAAATTAACTGGTAAGTCACAAAATATATTATTAAATTATGAATTTACCTTAAATAACTTTAAAAAAGTAATTAAAGATAAAGCCTTCATAGATCTATTATCAACAACTTTTTATTATACTTTTTTTGGAACCATAGGTGCTATAGTTTTTGGAATTTTAGCTGCACAGATGGTAAATCAAAAATTTTTTGGAAGAACATTTATGAGAAGCGTCTTATTGTTTCCTTATGTTGCACCAGTAGTTGCTCTTGCCTATACCTGGGAACTTTTACTTGATCCAACAAGTGGGACGTTAAATAATTTATTAATTAACTATCAAATCATTGATGGACCAATAAATTTACTAGGACAAAAATATGTAACTTTAAACATACTTGGTATTGATTTTAAATTAAGGCTAGCATTAACAACAGTAATTATTTTTGAAATTTGGAGATATTTTCCCCTAGCATTTTTATTTATTCTTGCTCGTCTTCAGGCAGTTCCAAAAGAACTGTATGAAGCAGCTGATGTTGATGGTGCAAATCCTATACAAAAATTTCTTAACATTACTTTACCTCAAATATTAGCGGTGATTTCAATTCTATTTATGATTAGATTTATTTGGAATTTTAATAAATTTGAAGACATCTTTTTACTTACTGGAGGAGCATCAGGCACAAGAACATTGCCAATAAATGTGTATCAACAAGGTTTTTCTATTGGGGATATTGGAATGGGATCTGCAGTTTCTATTGTGATTGTTGTGTTTCTATTAATTTTTATGTTTATCTATTTTAGACTTTTAGGAAAAAGAGCTGATGAAAATTAAAAATTTATTTACTTATTGCTTTATCTCATCTTTGTTTTTGTTTTCATTAATTTGTATTTGGAAAATCTTAGTTACATTACAAGGGATTGGATTAACAAATTTTAATTTTAATAAATTATTTATGTTTGGAATAATTCTTTGTGCAATAAATCTTCTTATTGGGAAAAAATTAAATTTAAATATAAAAATTATTATACTTGCACTTTTATTTTCTTTTTTTGATTATTTTATTTCAATAAATTTACCTATTTGGTACAGTTTTGGAATATTCTTAATTTCACTATTTTTCTTTAATAATATCAAAAACTACGACAAAAACTTTTTAACAAAAAATCACTCATCTCAAAAATTATTTTTTAATTTTTTAACATTGTTTGGAATTACCCTGTTCTCTTTTGTAATTCTGTTCCCTTTTTACATGATGTTAGTTACAAGCCTTAAAACCCAAGCATTATTATTATTAAACCCTTTAGACTTTAGTATTAATTTTGCACAAGGGTTGCCAGAATTATTCAAGTCTTATTTTGTGGTATTCAAAGATTACAATTTTGGAAGATATATGCTTACTAGCACAATTGTTTCTTTAGGCACTGTCATTATAACATTAATTTTTGCAATACCAGCTGCTTACGCAGTCGCTCGACTTAACTTCTTTGGGAAAAATTTTTTATCAACATCCATATTGATAATTTATTTATTTCCAGCAATAGTTTTAGTAATACCTTTGTACACAATTTTTAGTCAACTTGGTTTGAGAAATTCTATTGAGGGTTTACTTGTTGTCTATACAGCTACAACTCTACCTGTAGCCATTTATATGTTGCAAGGTTACTTTAAAAGCATTCCAAAAGAGCTTGAAGAAGCAGGGATAATAGATGGTCAAAATTGGCTTGGTATAATTTTTAAAATTATACTTCCATTAAGTTTACCCGCTATATCATCTGTAGCTTTGTATGTATTCATGATAGCCTGGAATGAATTTTTATTTTCGTTAATGTTTTTAGATAGACCTAATTCATTTACATTATCAAGAGCAATTCAGTTTCTTAATGTTGGAGCTGAAACTCCTAGACAATATTTGATGGCAGGGTCAGTAGTGGTAACTTTGCCAATTTTAATAATTTTTGTTTACTTTGAAAAATATTTAGTAAGTGGTCTTACCGCTGGAAGTGTCAAAGGATAATGTCAAAGAGAATAGAAGAGGCAAAAAAAATATTGCTGAGTAACAGAAAAAATGGTTACACTCTTCCTACTAATAATAAACTTTATCCAGCTCAATGGAATTGGGACTCAGCTTTCATTGCTCTTGGGTACTCTTATTTTAATTTAGATTATGCTTTAGAGGAAATAGAAACATTACTTGAAGGTCAATGGGATGATGGAATGGTACCTCATATTCTATTTCATGATAAGGATACATCTTATTTTCCTAATCATACTACTTGGAAATGTGGAAAAAACATACCATCATCAGGAATTACTCAGCCACCTGTTCTAGCTATTGTGTTAAAGAAAATTATAGAAAATAATAAATTTAATGATGATCAAGTTTCTAGAATTTTAAAAATTCTTAAAAAAATAAAAAAATATCATGAATGGTTTATAAAATTCAGAGATCCAAATAAAACTGGATTAGTGTCTATTTTGCATCCATGGGAAAGTGGTTATGATAATTCACCAATTTGGGATGAGGCTATGAATAATATCTCAGTAGATAAAGAGCTAAACTATCAAAGAAGAGATTTAGAAGTTTCGAATTCTGATGAAAGACCTCTTAAAATAGATTACGACAGATATGTTACTATAAGAGATCAATTTAGAGATATTAATTACGACCCCTATAAACTATATGAACTGTCAATATTTAATGTAATTGATGTTGGATTTAATTCACTTTTTTTAAAAGCAAATAAAGATTTAGTAGAGCTGTTAAATAAATTTAAATTAAATTTTGAAGAAATTGAATTATATATTGCACAAAGTGAAAGTGAAATAATTAAATTATACAATCATGATATTGATGAATTTATTTCTAGAGATTTAAATACCAATAAAGATATTTTAATACCTTCGATTACAAACTACTTTACTTTAATTGCGGATTTAAAAAATGATAAATTAAATAATAAAATAATAAATAATCTAAAAAATCACAATTTAAACGAAAAATATTTTTTTTCTACTATAAAACCTGATCATGAAAGTTTTGAAGAGAAAAGATATTGGCGAGGTCCTGTATGGATAAATTGCAACTGGTTAATTTATCAAGGGATAAAAAACAAAGATAAAGAGTATTCAATTAAAATTAAAAATGAAACAATATCTTTAATTGAAAATAAAGGATTTCACGAATACTATAGTTGTAAAGATGGATCCGTTATGGGCGCAAATAATTTTTCTTGGAGTGCTGCTTTATACTTAGACCTAGTAAATCAAAAAAATGAAAGTTAATTGGAATTATCCTACTACAATTTGGGTTGGAAAGAATAGAATTCAACATTTAGGCCTAGCATGTAAAAATCTTAAAATTGATAAACCATTATTTGTCACAGATAAGGATTTAATTAATCTAAAAATGGTTAAAGATATAATTTTAGATTTAAAAAAAAGCTTTAATCATCTTCAAGTTTTTTCAAATTTTTCAGGTAATCCTGTAGGTGAAAATGTAGAAGAGGGAGTAGGGCAGTTTAAGAAATTAGGTTGTGATGGAGTTATTGCATTTGGTGGTGGCAGCGGCCTTGATGTAGGTAAAGCTATTGCTTTTATGTCAGGACAGTCTAGATCAATATGGGATTTTGAAGATATTGGTGATTATTGGAAAAGAGCAGATGAAACTAATATTGCACCTATCATTGCTGTGCCCACTACAGCAGGAACAGGATCAGAAACTGGAAGAGCATCAGCTATAATCAATAAACAAACAGGTATAAAAAAAATTATTTTCCACCCTAAATTTTTACCTTCAATTGTAATTTTAGATCCTAATTTAACTTTAGATCTTTCTCCAAGATTGACTGCTGCGACAGGTATGGATGCTTTGGCACACAATTTAGAAGCTTTTTGTGCACCAGGATTCCACCCGATGGCTGATGGAATTGCGATTGAGGGAATGAAGTTAATTAAAAACTCATTAATTAAAGCATTTAAGAACGGTAAAGATTTAAATGCTAGAGCAGAATTATTAGCTTCAGCTAGTATGGGCTCTACCGCTTTTCAAAAAGGGCTTGGTGCTATTCATTCTTTAAGCCACCCTATTAATGCGCAATTTAATGTTCACCACGGTTTATCAAATGCAATCTTTATGCCTTATGTATTAACTTTTAACAAAGAAATGATTGAAAAAAGGATAATTTCTATATGTGATTATCTCGAACTCGATAAAAGTTTTGATAGTTTTTTACACTGGATTTTAGAACTAAGAAAAAAATTAAATATACCACATAAATTATCTGAGATTGTTGATGTAAATAAAATAAATTTAGAGCAGTTATCAGTTATGGCATTAGAAGATCCATCAACGTCTACCAATCCAAGGACAATGAGTAAGGATGACATGAAAGCACTTTATGAACACAGTATTTCAGGTAAATTATTTTAATGAAAAGAATTCTTATAGTTGAAGGTAATCTTAGAGAAGAAAATCAAAGCTTTACTGATGGTGGAATTAAAACTCATACTGAAAGTTTAAAAGACAGTATTAGTTATTTTACAGATCAATTAGATATTGATGTTGTTAATCCTTCTTCGGATGAAAACATTAACGAAGTAGCTAAAGATTTAACTAAATATCATGGAATGATATGGGGTGGGAGTAGTTTAAATATTTACAATGATACTCCAGAAATAAGAAGACAAATAAACTTTATGAGGGAATGTCAAAAGAATATAAAAAACATATTCGCAATATGTTGGGGAATGCAAGTTGCTGTGACCGTTGCTGGTGGTGAAGTGAAGAAATGCCCTAATGGTGCTCATAGAGGAATAGCTCATGATATAGAAATAAATGAAAATGGACTTAAACACCCACTTTATAAAAATAAAAATAAAAAATTTAATACTCCTGCATTTAATTTTGATGAAGTTATAAAATTACCCGTGGGCTCTACATTACTTTCATCAAACCCAATAAATAAAGTCATGGGTATAAATTTTAACGTTGGTTCAACAAATATATGGGGAATTCAATATCACCCAGAGATAACCTATGCCAAAATGATAAGCTTAATTCATTTTAGGAGAGATCGACTATTAGAAAAAAAAGCCTTTATTGACCAAATGGAAATAGACTCTCATGTAAAAATTATAGAAGAAGAAAATAAAATTTCTAACAAAGATGCAAGGATGAGAGAATTAGAAAATTGGCTAAGTAATTTAAATTAGAACAAGCCTTCTATATCACCTTTTTCATTAAGCTTAATAGAGTCTGCTGCAGGAACCCTTGGAAGTCCAGGCATTGTCATGATGGCTCCACATATAACAACAATAAATTCTGCACCTGAAGATAATCTTACTTCTCTAATTGGTAATGAGTGACCTGTTGGAGCACCTTTTGCATTTGGATCAGTAGAAAAACTATATTGTGTTTTAGCTACACATATCGGTAAATTTCCATAACCCGCTTCTTCAAAAGATTTTAATTGATCTTTTATTTTACTGTCAGCGATAACTTCGTTTGCTCGATAAATTTCTTTTGCAACAGTCTCAACTTTCTTCAACAAAGGTGTTTTTTCATCATATAAAAATTTAAAATTTGCTTTTTTTTGATCAATTAAATCTACAACATGTGCGGCAAGCTCTTTTGTTCCTTCACCACCGTTTGACCAATGAGTACATAAAGTAGCTTTTACTCCTATATTATCACAAGCATTTATTAACTCTTTTACTTCATTATCAGTATCAGCAACAAAATGATTAACAGCAACCGCTACCGGTAAACCAAATTTTTTTACATTTTCAATGTGTCTTTCTAAATTTACTAAACCTTTTTTTAACGCGTCTACATTTTCATTTTTTAAATCATCTTTAGCTACACCACCGTGCATTTTTAATGCTCTAATCGTTGCAACAATAACTACACACTCTGGTTTTAAATTTGATTTTCTACATTTAATATCTAGAAATTTTTCTGCTCCTAGGTCTGCTCCAAATCCAGCTTCAGTTACAACATAATCAGCTAGTTTTAAACCTGCTTTAGTTGCTATCACAGAGTTGCATCCATGAGCGATATTCGCAAAAGGACCACCATGAATAATTGAAGGGTTATTTTCTAAAGTTTGAGTTACATTAGGTCTAATTGCTTCCTTTAACAAAACAGTCATTGGTCCATGAGCATTTAAATCTTTTGCAAAAATAGGCTTTCTATCTCTAGTATAAGCAACTGTAATATTACCTATTCTCTTTTCCAAATCTTCAAGATCATTTGCTAAACAAAAGATAGCCATTATCTCAGATGCTACTGTAATATCAAAACCGTCTTCTCTTGGAAAACCATTAGCAACTCCACCTAAATTAATATTGATAGATCTTAAAGATCTATCATTCATATCCATAACTCTTCTCCAAACTACTCTTCTTACATCTATGTTTAATTTATTTCCCCAATAAATATGATTATCAATTAATGCTGACAATAAATTGTGAGCAGATGTAATTGCATGGAAATCCCCAGTAAAATGTAAATTGATTTGTTCCATTGGAACAACTTGAGCATATCCGCCGCCGGCTGCTCCACCTTTCATTCCAAATGAAGGACCTAAACTAGGTTCACGTAAACACACTATAGAATTTTTACCGATTTTATTTAATCCATCATTTAAACCAACTGACGTAGTTGTCTTTCCCTCACCAGCAGGAGTTGGTGTAATAGCAGTAACTAAAATTAATTTTCCATTTTGTTTATCTTTTAAACTATCCAAATATTCTAAATTTATTTTAGCAATATGACGTCCCATAGGGCTAAAAGCACTTGGTTCGTCTGGAACATTAATTTTACCCAAAATCTCATTTATGGGTTTCATTTTTGCTTCTCGTGCAATTTGGATATCTGATTTTGACATAAATCTAATTACTTATTAATGAGCAGAATTACTATCCTTTTTTGTCACGTATTTAAACATCTAAAAAATATATATAAAAAAAATTAGCAAAAACTTATATTTAATTTTATAAAACTTACGGATGCAGAAATATTCAGTATTTAGTCTAATCAAAAACGCTTTCTCCAATCACCAAAATTGGGAAGTTGCTTGGAAAGATCCAACTCCAAAAAGTGAATATGATGTAGTCATCATTGGAGGCGGAGGACACGGTCTTGCTACAGCATATTATTTAGCAAAAGAACATAATATTAGAAATGTAGCTATCATTGAGAAAGGCTGGATTGGTGGTGGAAATGTTGGTCGAAATACAACGATCATAAGATCAAATTTTATGTACGATGCTAATGCAAGATTTAATGAATTTGGAATGGATTTATGGAGAAACTTAAGTCAAGAACTGAACTTTAATGTGATGTTTTCTCCAAGAGGAATAATAAACTTAGCCCACTCAGATGCTCAAATGAACGCATATGCTCGTAGAGGAAACTCTATGAGATTAAATGGAATAGATGCAAAATTATTGGATAGAGACGAAGTTAAAAAATTAATTCCAATGGCTGACTTTAGTGATGAAGTACGTTTCCCAATTTTTGGAGGCTTAATGCAACCAAGCGCTGGTACCGCAAGACATGATGCTGTTGCTTGGGGTTATGCACGTCAAGCAGATGATATGGGAGTAGATATTATACAACATTGTGAGGTCACTGGTTTTGATGTTGTTAACGGAAAGATAAAAGGAATTAGAACTTCAAGAGGAGATATTAAAGCAAAAAAAGTTGGATTATGTGTTGCAGGTAGCACAAATATATTAGCTGAAAAATTAAATATGACACTGCCGATAGAAACTCATGTACTGCAAGCTTGTGTTTCAGAACCTGTAAAACCATTATTAGACGGAGTAGTAACTTTTGGTGCAGGCCACTTTTATATAAGTCAATCAGATAAAGGTGAGATGGTAATGGGTGGTGATCTTGATGGATATAATAGTTATGCTCAAAGAGGTAACTTACCAACTATACAACATGTATTGACAGGTGGCTTAGCTTTGTTTCCATTTTTAAGTAGATTAAAAATGTTAAGGACATGGGGTGGGATCATGGATATGTCTATGGATGGTTCACCAATAATTGATAAAACTCATATCGAAGGTTTATATTTAAATTGCGGATGGTGTTATGGAGGTTTTAAATCAACTCCTGTCTCAGGTTGGACATTTGCTCACACAATTGCGCAAGATCAAGTTCATGAATTAAATTCAGATTTAAGATTAAATAGATTTTCTACAGGCCATCTTTTAGATGAAAAAGGTTTAGGAACTAAAACCTGGATTGGTTAAAAAATGTTATATATCAAATGTCCTTATTGCGGTTTAAGAGCACAAAAAGAATTTTCATATGGAGGTGATGCAACTGTAAAAAGACCTAATATAAATGAAGAAGTATCAAGCGAGGATTGGGATAATTTTGTTTATATGAGAAAAAGTCCAAGAGGGAAACATATAGAGTTATGGCAACATATAGCTGGATGTAGACAATGGATTAAGGTGCAAAGAGACACCGCTACACATGAAATTTTCCAAACAGCAAAAGTCACAGAAGAAATTAGATGAGCCAACCATTTAGATTAAATAAAGAGGGATTAATTAATCGAAACAAAAAAATATCTTTTACTTTTAATGGTAAAAAATTATTTGGATATGAAGGTGATACAATTGCATCCGCTTTAATAGCAAATGGAATACACCTAGTTGGTAGAAGTTTTAAATATCATAGACCGAGAGGTTTTTTTGGTGCAGGAGTAGAGGAGCCAAACGCAAAACTACAGGTAGAATTCAATGGTCATTCAGAACCTAATGTTAATGCAACAGAAATGGAACTCGTTGAAGGTTTATCAGCTACTAGCCAGAATTGTTGGCCATCAGTTAATTTTGATATTGGTGCAATTAATAATTTTTTAAAAATGTTTTTCCCTGCTGGGTTTTATTACAAAACATTTATGTGGCCTAAAAGTTTCTGGTATAAAATTTACGAACCTTTCATAAGAAAAGCTGCAGGTTTAGGGGTTGCTTCAATAGAAAAAGATAAAGAAAGATACGAGCATAAATTTGAGTATTGCGATCTACTAGTTACTGGATCTGGGCCATCTGGATTAGCAAGCGCTTATGCTGCTGCAAAAAATGGAGCAAAAGTAATTTTAGCTGAGGATAAACCAAGATTTGGAGGAACACTTTTAACCGACGATGTAAGCATCGATAATTTATCAGGAAAAGACTGGGCAGAAAAAATAATTAGTGAATTAAAATCCATGCCTAATGTAACTGTAAAAAATAGATCTCAAGTTTTTGGTTACTATGATCATAATATGCTGGTTATGTTTGAGAGAGTTAGTGATCATTTAGAGAAAAAATCAAAATTTACTCCAAGACAAAGACTTTGGTATATTAGAGCCAAAGAAACAATTTTATCAACTGGTTCAATTGAAAGACCGATTGTATTCGGAAACAATGATACTCCAGGAATATTTTTATCAGCAGCTGCGAAAGAATATATGAAAGTCTACGGAGTATTAGTTGGAAAGAAACCTTTAATATTTACAAATAACGATAGTGCATATGAAACAGCTTTAGAGTTCAAAAAAAATAATGTTGAACCAATTATATTAGATACAAGAGAAGAACATTCATCAGAATTAATTGATGAAGCTAAATCAAAGGGAATTGATATAAGATTTTCCCACGGTGTTATTGTCGCTAATGGATACAAAAAAGTTAAATCTGCAAAAATTGGCAAACTAAATAAAGATAAAAATTCTTTTGAGAAAATAGAGATTGTAGATTGTGATTGTATTTGTGTATCTGGATTTTGGACACCATCTGTTCATTTAGCATCACAATCAGGAAATAAACTTAAGTATGAAGAAAAAATTGATGCATTTATTCCAGATAAGAAAAAACAACATGAGACATCAGTTGGTGCAGCAAATGGATCATTTACATTAGAAGAAAGTTTAAAACATGGTTTTGAAAATGGTTCAAATCTTTCCGCAAAAATTACAGAGACTAAAACAGAAATCTCAATTCCAAATGTAAATGAAAAGAAATACGGAGCTCATGATAAATTTTGGTGTATGCCGTTACCTAAAAATGAAAATCCAAAAAGATTTGTTGACTTTCAAAATGATGTATCTGTCTCTGATATAGAAATCGCACTAAGAGAAGGTTACAGATCAATAGAGCACGTCAAAAGATATACAACTCTTGGAATGGCAACAGATCAAGGCCGTACAAGTAATTTAAATGGTCTTCAGTTGGTATCTAATATAGAAAATAAAATAGTTCCTGAAGTGGGACACACAACATTTAGACCACCTTTCACACCAATTACAATCGGGACAATAGTTGGTCGTGAAGTAGGTATGGAATATATGCCGACTAGAAAAACTCCAATGCATGAATGGCATGAGAAAAATAATGCTGTATTTGTTGATGCAGGTGCTTGGAAAAGACCTCGATATTATAAAGAAGGAAATGAAACTTTATTTGAAGCTTCAAAGAGAGAGGCAAAAAACGTTAGAGAGAATGTTGGTATATGCGATGTAACAACATTAGGAAAAATTGATATTAAAGGTCCAGACGCAGCAGAATTTTTAAACAGAGTTTATACAAATGCTTGGATGAAATTACCTATTGGAAAAGCAAGATATGGATTAATGCTTAGAGAAGATGGAATTGTCATGGACGATGGAACAACAACAAGAATTTCAGAAAATCATTATCATATGACAACAACAACTGCACAAGCTGCAAATGTTTTGTCTCACTTAGAATATTATCTTCAAATTGTTTGGCCAGAATTAAATGTAAATGTTGTATCTACAACTGAGCAATGGGCAGGAGCTGCAATTGCTGGACCTAAATCTAGAGACATGTTATCAAAATTATATCCAGACTTGGATGTTTCTAATGATGCGTTGCCTTTTATGGGCTATAAAGAAGCAGACTTTTTTGGTGTTCCATCAAGAATTTTTAGAATTTCATTTTCAGGTGAGCTTGCATACGAGATTAATGTCAAATCAGATCATGGCATGTTTATGTGGGAGAAAATGATAGAAGTAGGAAAAGAATTTGGAAATCAGCCTTATGGAACTGAAGCTTTATCAACATTAAGAATTGAAATGGGACACGTTGCAGGACCAGAATTAGATGGCCGAACAATCCCATCAGATGTTTCATTAAATGGATTAGTTTCAAAGAAAAAAGATTTTATTGGCAAAAATTCTTTAGGAAGAGAAGCATTTAATGTTGAGAGTAGACAAAAAATTGTTGGACTTATTCCAATTGATAGAAAGTCTAGTATTCCTGAAGGATCTCATATCGTCCAAGACCAGAATGCAAAATTACCTAATCCTAAACTTGGTCACGTTTCTTCTTCTTGTTGGAGTGTAGAAAATAATAATCCATTTTCTCTAGCAATTATGAAAGATGGAAAAAACATGATAGGTAAAAAGTTTTTTGCAGTATCACCATTAAAAAATAAATCAATTGAAGTAGAAGTTATATCTTCACATTATGTTGACCCAGAAGGCAAAAGAGTTAGATCATGAAAAGTGTTTCTGCACTAGAAAATATTCATAAACATGGATTATATGGCAATCACGATAGCAAAGATGAACTGATAAATATTAGGGAAATTAAAGATATTTTGATTTATCAAATTGTTAAATATAAAAAATCTTCAATTAGTATTGATAAATTAAAAATAGATAATTTAAATTTACCCGAGACTCTTTCAGTATCTTCAAATTCGAATACAAGAATTTTATGGATGGGACCTGATAATTGGTTAGTCGTTTCAACGAATAAAGAAATAGAAACATCTATTTTAGAAAACCTAAGTCATGATGATTTTGCATTAACTGATCTGTCTCACTCAAGAACAATACTTGAATTAGAAGGTTCTTTGGTAGATGAAGTATTGAAAAAAGGTTGTCCGTTAAATTTAGATGGTCTTGATGAAGGAAAATGTTCTAATTCTGCTTTTCATGCAATTACAATAACTATTGATTTTATTAGTTCAAATCCAAGAAAAGTAAGAATATTTACTTTAAGAAGTTTTGGTGAATCTCTTTATCATTCAATAACTGATGCTTGTTTAGAATTTGGTTATAAAGCTGAATAAAAATTATTCTGAAGTTTTAAATTTAGTTTTTTGAATAATAACCACAAACACAATTGGAATTATTAAAGTTATAAGTGTTACTGTTATCAACAAAATACCTAGATCTGAATAATCGGCAGTGGTAAGAATAGTGTTTGTTACCTTATCTTTTACCTCTCTAGTAATAACATAAATTTCATTTAAATATTTAGTCCCTAAAGCACTTGCTGATAAAGCAAGATTTGTAAAAGATGCGAATACTGCAAAGAAAGTTGCTTTTAAGTGCGAAGGCGCATTTTTAGCAATCCATGCAAGCAAAGGTATCATTGAGACTTGTCCCAAAGGTGACTCAAGTGCAGTATTTAATATTGCAATAAACTTGGCATCAACAACTCCATTAGTAATTGATGATGTCCAATTGTGAAATCCATAATACATACCAACACTTGGTAAAAATAAAATTGCGCCAGCAATAGATAAAATCACTATTATTCTAGCTATTGAGTTGTTAGCCATAAATGGTCTTAATAAGATAATACCTACAAGGGTTAAAACTGAAGCTATAAGTGATAAGACCGAAAAAAACTGTTCATTGAATTCAAGTATATCAATTTCAAACCAAGATAAACCTGGACCAGGTCCTGGCATTGCTCTAAAAATAAAAATTATTATTGCCGTTCCTACAATAGTAAGTCTTAAATCTTGAGGAAGTTCTTTAACTAATTTATTCATTAAAAATAGAATAATTGCCATTGAACCTACAAAAACAATTTCTTGAGCAAAAGGCACTTTGAATGAACCAATACCTAAAGTGAAAATAACAAAAACCAAACTTCCACCTAATATCCACCAGTTTACCTCTGTTTTTTCTGAAGGAGTATAATCTTGATCACCCTCAAGACCTTGTTCAATAAGTTTTCTTTTCTTTTGATTTTTTAAATATGAGGCAAGAAATATTCCTAGTACTGATACAATTGGTATAATTAAAGCATATATATAAATTGAACCGTATAAATTTATTTTATCAACTTGTTCAAGATCGTCTACTCCCTTAAAGAGGATTACATTAGCTAAAGCAACTAAAACAGTTCCACCAATTATTGCAAATCTTCCAAGAGTTTGCATAGTTGTATGCATAAGCTTGATTTCATCTCTTGAAAATTTATTTCCACTGTCATCAACTAAAGGAACAGCTTCTACAGTCATCGCATCAGCTACAACATCTTGCACAACATAACCAATCGGAGCAAGCAAAACACTGATTACAAACCATGTTTCAACTGAAAAAATTGATGACATCCATTCAGTATGAATTATTAAACCATACATTATAATTAAACTTAATGAGATTAAGGATGCTCCAACAAAAACCATATAATTTTTTTTATTCCAGATAAGATCAACAAGATGACCTAAAGGCATCTTTAATGCCCATGGAATCCCAGCCCAAAAACCAAGCCCCGCAAGAAAAGCAGCAGATAAGTTTAAATAGTCTTTAACAAAAAAAGTTCCAACGATACCTGTTAGTCCTGAGATACCAGCGGCAAGATAAATCATCAATGGTGGTAGATAGGTCCACTTAAACTGTCTACCTAAATCTATTAAAGTACTATCTATAAATCTCAAAATTTTATTACCCATAAATTATTCTGTTAAATTTAATAATATTAATCCATTTTGTTTAGTTTCTTTGCACCAAAGTTCATAACTTTCGCAAACTCTCCACAAATGATCAAATGCTCTTTGAGATAATTCCAAAGGAAAGTGACTTTTTGTATAATACAATTTCGGGATTTTCATTAATTGTTTAATCATAGTATCTTTTTGTATTTGTAAAAGTCTTATTGTTTCCTGATTAATCTTTTTTTTCGTGGATTTATCTACGTAGTCGTTATTCTCAAGTTCTTTAAACCATTTATCATGAAAATTTCCTGAGCTAATTTCATTATAATCATCTGATGCAATAAATATTTCAAAAGCTTGAATATTAGTTAAATTTGAATTTTTAATCTTGATTTCATATACCTTTCGATAAATGATTTCAGCCACGTATAATACAAATGGTCTTGATTTATCAGTTTCCAAACTAAACTCCTCAAATGTCTACTGAATAATAGCACGAATTAGGATCGTCTTTATAGTGCGCAAAAGGCCCACACTCTATAAAGCCAAAACTTTTAAAAAGTTTTCTGGCAGGCGCAAAAAAATCACCTGCTCCAGTTTCGACACTTAGTTTAGTAATTCCTATTTGTTTAGATTTTTCAATAAGATGTGAAATTATTTTTCCACCGTATTTTTTATTTCTAAACTTATCTGAAACTCTTATAGATTTAAATTCTCCATGTGTTTCATCAAATAATTTTAAAGCTCCACAACCAATTAGTTCATTATTTTCCCATAAACTCCAGAATTTGATACTTGGATCCTTTAATCCAGGTATATCTAATACATGCGAACTCCCCTCAGGAGAAACTGATCTCAATTCAATAAAATGCTTAGTTAGCAACTCATTTACTTGCGGATCATCAAAATTATTTTCTATTGATTTCATAGTTTTGAAAAACATATAATCTAAATTTAGATTAAACCAAGAAAATTAAATATGTGCGGAAGATACGTAATAACTAACCCCGTTACAAAAACAAAAAAACTTGTTAAGTCAGCTATACAAGTTGAAGATAATGAAAATTATAATGCACATCCATTTCAGAAATTACCTGTGATTAAAAAATATAATAATGGAAATACCCTAGAAAATTTAAAGTGGGGAGTAGTACCTAGCTGGGCTAAGCAAAAAGATTTTAAACCTTTGATAAATGCAAGACTAGAAACTATAGATGAAAAAGTGTCTTTCAAAAAATTAATTCGACTACATAGATGTGTAGCTGTAGCAGACGGTTTTTATGAGTGGAAAAGAGAAAAAGAAAATAAAACACCTTATTATTTTTTAAGAGAGGATAAAAAGCTTATGTATTTAGCGGCTATTTATGACGATGATCAATTTTGTTTAATAACCGAGGATGCAGATGAAAATATTAAAGAAATACATCATAGACAGCCTGTTATAATTAATGAAAATGATGTTAATAGATATTTAAATCTTGAATTAACAGGATCGAGTTTTCTGAAAGAGTGTAAAAAAACAAAATTAAACTTTCATGAAGTTTCAAAGGAAGTTAATAAACCTACAAACAATAATATTTCTTTGATACAAACAATTTCTTAAAACTATTTTTCTATAGTTGTTAAATGTCCCATTTTCCTTTTAGCTTTAACTTCTTTTTTTAAATAATCATAAAAAAATTCATTTTCTTTAAATTTTTTATTTTTATATTTTAATATATCTTCACCAATCAAATTAAGCATTTTTGCATTATAAATTTTTTTTGTTTCTAATTTTTCAAGTCCACATACAGCTCTTATATGATTTTCAAATTGGCTAATGTTGTGTGAATTTATAGTTAGGTGTCCAGAATTATGTACTCTTGGTGCAACTTCATTAGCATATAAATTATTATTTTTATCTATAAAGAATTCAACGCACATGGTACCAATATAATCAAGCTCTT
Organism: uncultured Pelagibacteraceae bacterium; assembly: GCA_902542235.1. Classification (GTDB taxonomy): domain Bacteria; phylum Pseudomonadota; class Alphaproteobacteria; order Pelagibacterales; family Pelagibacteraceae; genus Pelagibacter. The sequence continues at coordinate 30,656 of CACBTT010000001.1, read as the reverse complement.
CAGCCACTGTTTTTGCCCAGTCCAATGATTTATTTTTAATTTCATCACTTATATCAGCGGGAATTTTGGAGTGTTTTAAAATCTGGTCTTCATGATAATTTTCAATTGGATCATAAATTTCATATTTTTGATGACCAAATCTTGTTACCACTACTGAAATTTCTTTTTTTAAATTTACTATCTTTTCTAAGATGTAGCCTTTTGAAAAATCAAAATCTTCATTTAAATCATTTGCATTATTTATTTTATATTGGCCCTTTCCATCATAACCAAGTGTACAAGTTTTCAATAAACCAGGTATTAATTTATCGTTTATTTTTATATCATATAAATCGTTAATACTTACAAACTGTGTTGTAGTTATATTATTTTTATTTAAAAACTCTTTTTCAGTCATTCTATTTTGAATTAATTTATTTATTTCTGGGCTTGGTAATACAGATTTGGTTTCATTAATTTTTTTCAATATATTATATGGGATATTTTCAAACTCATAAGTAACAAGATCAACTTTTTCTAAAAAGTTATTGATAATATTTATATCTTGGTAGTCTCCATAAATAAATTCATCTGCAAAATTGATTGCTGGTGCATCTTTATCATCTGATAAAATAACCGTTTTAATATTAAGTTTTTTTGCTGCGGATGCTAATAGACTTCCTAATTGTCCTCCACCTATTATTCCTAGATCAGGTTTAGACATTAATTACTTTGGTTTTTTTTTTACTTTTGATGTTTGTTTTTTTCGCCAATTTAAAAGTGTTTTTTTTACATTGTTATCATACGTAGCTATAATTGAAGCAGCATATAAACCAGCATTGATTGCACCATCTTCTCCAATAGCAACTGTACCAACAGGAATTCCTTTTGGCATTTGAGCAATTGATAGTAGGCTATCTAAACCTTTTAACTTTTTACTTTCAATTGGAACACCTATGACTGGAATTCTAGTTATTGCAGCAATCATACCAGGTAAATGTGCTGATCCTCCGGCCCCAGCAATAATAATAGAAATATTATTATTTTCTGCTTTCTTTGCATAGGTATAAAGTCTATCAGGCGTTCTGTGTGCAGAGACGATATTTGTCTCATAATTAACTTTTAAAATTTTAAGAACCTTTTCACAATTTTTCATTGTTTTGTAATCAGACTGACTGCCCATTACAATTGATACTTTATGTGATTTTTTTTTGTATTTCATGAAACCAATATCAATTTACAGATATTTCCCTTAAATTGCAATTTTTAGCTCAGGACAGTTTAAGTTAGTGACAATCATAATAATAATAATAGTGTATACAAAATATGAATTATCGAATTGATAATCTTCAATATTGTAAATGGTCTAGAGAAATCTTTGAAATAAATAATAAAGCTGGATTAAATGCGGTTCATGTAACGTTAGTTTATCATGAAGACTATGATGAATTACAACAAAGAATACATGAGTGGAATAAACATTTTGAAGAAAATAAAGATCTTATATTTCTAGGCAATAACTACAATGATATTACAAAAGCAAAAGAAGAAAACAAAACTGCAATTTTTTTTGGATTTCAAAATTGTTCTCCAATTGAAGATGACATAGGTCTTATAGAAAAAGTACATTCACAAGGTTGTCGATTTATGCAATTAACTTATAACAACCAATCATTATTAGCCACGGGATGTTATGAAAAAAATGATAGCGGAGTTACTAATTTTGGAAAAGAGGCTATTAAAGAAATGAATAGAGTAGGTATCGTTGTTGACATGTCTCATTCAGCAGAGAAAAGTACACTTGATGCAATTGAAATTAGTCAAAAACCAATTGCGATCACTCATGCAAATCCAACTTTTTGGTTTGAAGCAAAAAGAAATAAATCTACAGAATTATTAAAAGTTTTATCTGATAGTGGAGGAATGTTAGGATTGTCATTGTATGCCCACCATTTAAAAGATGGAACGAATTGTAAAATAGAAAGTTTTTGTGAAATGGTTGCAAGAACAGTTGAAATTATGGGTATTGATAATGTTGGAATAGGATCAGACTTATGTTTGAACCAACCAGACAGTGTAGTTGAGTGGATGAGAAATGGAACTTGGTCAAAGTCAAAAAATTTTGGTGAAGGCAGTAAAGATAAACCTGGTTTTCCAAAACAACCAGATTGGTTTTTGGATGCCAGAGGATTTAATAATATAAACACAGAACTAAAAAATAAAGGTTTTCACGAAGAAGAGATACACAAGATACTTGGCAATAACTGGTTTAATTTTTATAAAGGAATTAATTAATGCAAGTTCCACTAAGAGATCCTAAAATTGTAATGAAACTTTCTAGGCTTGGGTCGTTTCATCAATCTAAATTATCTTTTCTAAGATCATTTTTAAATGAGTTTAAAGATTGGAAATATAACAGAGATTTGTTTGACTTGAATAATAGGGGATATGGAGTAGCTATTTATTCATTTTCAAAAGATAAAAAAACATATTCTTTAGTTTGTTTTGCTAACGAGCTTAAAGATGAGGAAAGATCTGATAGAGTAATAGCAACTAAATGGGATGCTGCATTTGCCTTGTATGATGGCATTCCTTCAAAAATTGATATTGATAGACTTTCACAAAATGTCCCTAAACAAGAAGTAGGGAGACTTTCTTATAAAGAGCTAACTCTTTCTAGAGCAAATAGGTCAGTTAGAGCATTTAATTATGTAGTTGAGTGTTTATCAAAAGGTATCCAGCCCAATACTAATGAGCTTTCAAAAGTTGGATACTTGTACAGAACAACTGCAGTATACGGCTCAGGAAAATTTGGATTAGCAGACAGGTTTAGAATTAAAAATAGAGATGAAATAAATGGTCCTTTTAGATTGGAAATGATGTTAGTTTACCTTGTGAGACAATTCACTTTTGATCAAGTCAATCATATAGCAAAACATAAAAATCCCAAAGACGCAGTAGAATTAGACTTGGATATTTGCAAAAATTTAGGAATTGGAAATTCAACTGGATTAGGAATGGCACCATTTATTGTTAATCACCCTTCATTGTTAAATAATTGGATTCTAGCTAAAGAGACAGCTTTAAAAAAAATAAGAGAAATAGAAAAAGTATCAGAAGAAGAGTTTAAAATTTTTTACAACTGTTTAACAAAATCTTTAAAAAATGTAACTTCATGGAATACTGACAGCGAATACCAAAAGAAAAAAATAAACAATTTAATTAATGATTTACAAAATTTAATAAATTATTTGAAAGATAATATTGATAAATCAAATTTTTATATATTTGATAAATTATATAACTGGGCAGAGGAAAATTTATCTGAAGAAGGAGTTGAGTATTTGGTTTCTATAATGATGGAGCCATATAATGAAATAACTGATCCTTTAATTTCTCAAATGAGTTCAGACGAGGATAGTAGTTTTAATATACCTGTAGACAGAACTATAAATGAACTAAGAGAAATAATTGAAAAAAATTATTCAGATATTTTAAAAATTGATTTTTCAAAAAATGAAAATAATAAAAAATTTTGGTTCATTTCAAAAAATAAAGAAGAGCCTAGAATTGGAGATCGGTTTGAAGATAATGGTTCAGAACTTGAGCAGCCTACAGCTATTGCTAGAGATATAAAAAAACTTTATGAAACTATTTTTACATTAAAAAACAGCTTAAAGATTGGCAATTTTCTAGTACGGAACAATGATTTAAGACATGTTGTAAGAAGAGTGTTTATAACAGAGAAATATCCATATTCTGAAATTCAAGATAACACCATCGGCTCAAAATTAGTTCCTATTGATATGTTAAGACTTAAACTATCTTTTTTTGGGGCAGTAAAGTTTGATCCAAGATCTGACAAATGGTTAAGGATTTGTATGTTTCAAGGAGCTCCATTACCAAATGAGCTTAATTCATTTAATCAATATTGGATATATAACTAAAGTAATTAATGAGAAGTTATAGTGAAATCGATACAATTGTTAAACGTTCAACTAAAGCAAAAGGTTTCTCTTGGGGTGTTGCCGAAGAAATAGGAAAAAACATTAAACAACTTGAGTTATTTGGTTTACCAGGAATAAAAAACATAAACCAATATTTTAAGATTTTTAGCAATGAGAAGTTTGAAAATTGCCAATCTTTTAACAAAAGCAACAGACCTCAAAACTTTTACTGTCCGATTAAACTTGGATTAAGTTTTTTTGATCAATCTATCTCTATACAAGAACTAAATGATATAGAAATTGAAAAAATGGCTTACCCATTGATATTTTTGCCGTTTGTCAGCAGATCTTCGGAAATAACGGGTAAGAGAATTTTTTTAAAGATAGATCAAAAAGAATTTTTATTAAATTTCAATCAATCAATTTATTCGAATTACTTAAGTAGTGAGATTGTAGAAAAAGCTGATGTAATTAAAATTCAATTCTTAGAAAATAAGAATAATTTTTCTGAAGAAGATTGGAAAGAATTAACAAAATTATCAGAAAACACATTTGTGGAAGAAACTGATGAGTTAAAACAAAAAACTGCAGGAGCAGGATTAACAGATAATGACTGATAACTTTGAATATAAATCAGACAAATCAGATAATAATGAATTAAATGATATTTGTGATGAATGTAAAAAAGAAGATGAGACAGTAACTCAAAATTTAATACTCACAGGATATAAACTTTGTAACTCCTGCAGAACATCTAAAACTTTATTTCCACTTTAAATATTTGTACTTACAGGTAATGAATTAATTTTTGTCATTACAAATGAAATTGTTAAAAAAGAAATAATTAAAAAAGACAAAAATACAATTCCAAATGCTTTTAAGTTTGATTTTAAATTTAAAATATGTCTTGTTGCAATGATTAATGAAGCAAAAATCCAAAATTGAGTAAGAAAAATAATTAAAAGAACCAGTTCTGGTGTAACTGCAAAAAATCTTATGAGGCCTGGAGCGTGAGCGTATCCAACAGCTATAAGAACTCTTTTAAATGGAATTTTTCTATCTTTATCAGGAAAAATTTTAACCCCAATTACAAATATAAAAATTGCCCACACCAGCCATGTTAATAATGCTGTTAAACCAGATATACCAACTGATGTTTTTACAATTGTATTAGCTGCAATAGCACCCGCAACCCCATCTAAAATCATAATTAGAATTGCAAAATAAATTCCTGCTTCTCCATAATATCTTGGAGTTCTATAAAGAGTTTTATCAAGCTTTAACGATTTAAAAACAATATCTAAAAACTGAGCAAACATTAATTATCTTTATTTTTTTTTTGCGCCTTATATGAAACGATTAATGGGAATATTATTAGAGCAATAGCGATTATAATGCAAACAACTATGAAAAAGGTTTTCGTCATATTTAGGGGAAATTAAATTCCCCCTAAAAAAATTTTTATCACTTACTGACTACTTCTCTTGTATTTGCGTTGTAAGATTCTGTAAATGGAATATCGACTACAACTGCATCGACCGGTTCTCCAGGTTTATCAGAATATTTTTCTGGTAGATGGACTTTAAATTTAGATCCAACCTTACCTTTTGGAAAACCATTTGCATTTAGCGTGCCATCAAATGGAACGTATCCCATAGCAATATTTTTCCCTTTTTCTGGGTGATACCAAGGAGAAGTTATAAATCCTACAGGCTCACTGCCGTTTTCTGAAATTAACCAAAAATCTGGAGCATATTCTTCAATAGGTTTTCCTCCTAATTCAAGTCCAACTAATTGAAGTTTGTAAGGTTTATGGCCTGCTTTTAAATCTGCTTTCATTTTCTCGAGAGCTTTTTTACCAATATAATCAGCTTTTTTGTTCCATTCACCTTTACCAGATAAAGAAACTTGATATCCAAGATTACATTGAAATGGATTATGCTCATGATCCATATCTTGTCCCCATGAAAGAATTCCAGCTTGTATCCTTCTATGGTGTGCAGGAGCAATCACCATTAGGTTATGTTTTTTACCTGCTTCAAGAACAGCATTCCACATATCTTCGGCATATAAAGTTGCTTCTCTTAAATATATTTCAAATCCAGATTCGCCTGAAAAACCTGTTTGAGAAATAATACAACTTCTTCCGCCAACTTTTGCAGACGCCAAACCGTAAAAAGGCATGTTGTCTATGTCAACTTCACTTCCACAAAGATCTTTCATTAAAGCTTTTGCTTTAGGACCTTGAATTTGTACAGGACAAGCATCTATCTCATTAATTTGAACATTAAACCTTTCATCTGCATTTACTCCTTGCAGATATAATCCAATATCACTATCTGATAAACTAAACCAAAATTCATCTTTAGATATTCTTAAAAGAATAGGATCATTTAATACTCCTCCATATGCATTACACAAAATTACATATCTTCCTCTCATTGGAGAAATTTTAGTAGCATCTCTTGTAATTACATAATCAACAAATTTTTCTGCATCTGGTCCTTTAACTTGTATTTGTCTTTCAACTGCAACATTCCACATCGTTACATGGTTTTTTATCGCTTCGTACTCAACCATTGCACCACCATCTTCAGGTTTCACATAACCTCTTGGATGATAAATTCTGTTATACACAGTTGCTCTCCAACATCCTGCTTTCATAGATAAATGCCAGTATGGGGATTTCCTTACTCTTGTTGATATTAGCATCTCAACTTTAGTAGGTCCGCTTTGTCTTAAATTGTATGGTACTTTTCTGTCAGACTGATCTACTGATGTTGTATGTCTTAGTTTACTATAGTCAAATTCATTAGACATAGTTATTCTCCTTCAACCACTTGTTAGTTTCCTTCAAGCCGCCGAATGTATAAATGTGGAAATAATCAGTATGCGATTTAACTTTCCCAATTAAATCATTAGGGTCTTTAGGTTTCAATAAATCTAACGCCTTACTAAAATTAGATTTAAGAAAGTTAATGGAATTTTTTGCCCCTACAATATTAGCAAATTTAATTAAGCTAGATATTTTCATTGGCCCAGTTATTCCAACATGAACTGGTATTGTTTGTTTTGAGATAAAATCTATAATAGGCTGAGTATCCATTAGCCACTGTGTAACTATATAATCAGCATAAGGCTTTTTATCTATCATAGCTTTTTCTAAATCAGAGTCGGATATATCAGGACTCCCTTCAGGATGTCCAGCAATTCCAATCTTGATACCGTCAAAAAACCCTGTCTCTAACATTTGATATGAGCTATCAAATTTTCCGATCGGGTCACGACTTCCACCTATCACCAAGACCTGCTTAACACCCAAATCTTTACATCTAGAAACATAATCTTTCAGCTGATTATCATCATTTATTGACCTTGCTGGGAAGTGAGGAACTGGATTAAATCCCTCTTTAACTAACTCTCCAGACTGTTGAGCGGTCTCTTTATAATCACCTCCAGGTAGCATTGTAACATAAACATCTTTTACCTTTGGCAACGTGCTTAAATCAGTTTTAGGACCTATTTCTAAAGAAAAATTCATAAGTAAATTCTTAATTATTTTATATTCCGTGTCTATAAAAATATTAAACAGTTGAACACATTGTAACCCATTGTCATGATCTGAAAATTTAATTAAATTTAGTCATGGAAAATAAATTATCTCAAATTACAGAATTATTCTCCAAAACAAGACAACAAACTCTATCCCTGTGCAAGAATTTAGAGGCTGAGGATATGGTCATACAGCCCAGCAAAAATGTTAGTCCTCTCAAGTGGCATCTTGGTCACACCACATGGTTCTTCGAAAAATTCATCTTGTCAGAATTGGATGAAAGTTACAAACCTTTTAACAAAGATTATAATTACATATTTAATTCGTATTATAATTCTGTAGGTGAGTACAATCCTCGAAATAAGAGAGGTTCACTAAATAGACCCATCTTAAAAGATGTTGTAAAATATAGACACTATGTAACTGAAAATATTATTGATTTTTTAAAAAGGACAAAAAATAACAGGACATCATTTTTAGTTGAACTAGGTTCAAATCACGAACAACAGCATCAAGAATTAATGTTAATGGATATTAAAAATATTTTTTACAACAATCCATTGATGCCGACTTATAATTCTAATGATGATAAACCAACTGCTAAAGAAGAAAATGAATTGACATTAAAAACTAGTAAAAAATTTAAATATGGAAACAACGAAGATATTTTTTGTTACGATAATGAATTACCAGTATCAGAAACACAATTAGATCCTTTTAAAATATATTCATTTGTTACTAATGGAGAGTGGAAAGAATTTATTAATGATGGAGGATATAAAAACCATGAGTATTGGTTATCTGATGGATGGGATTTTGTAAATAATAACAAATTACAAAAACCAATGTATTGGATAGATAATAATAATCATTTTACATTAAACGGTGTAAAAAAAATTGATAATGAAAAGCCAGTTTCTCATATAAGTTTCTATGAAGCAGATGCATTTGCAAGATACAAAAACAAAAGATTACCAACTGAATTTGAACTAGAGTATTTTTTAAAACAATCTGAGAAAAAAGGTAATTTTTTAGAAAATAAAATTTTTCATGAAGTAGAAGAAAAAGCAGACGATGTTTATGGAAATTTATGGGCTTGGACAAGTAGTAATTACACACCTTACAAAAAATACAAACCTTATGAAGGAAATCTCGGAGAATATAATAATAAGTTCATGTGTAATCAGTTTGTCTTAAAAGGCGGCTCACATTCTACGTCTATTAATCATGTCAGAGCATCTTATAGAAATTTCTTTTACCCAAGTGATACCTGGCAGTTTTGTGGTGTCAGACTAGCTGATGACATCTAGTGACTAATATAAAATTAATAAACATAAACAATCAAATTCAAGATGATAAAAAATTAATCTTACAAGGATTATTAAATAAAAAACAAAAATATTTATTACCTAAATATTTTTATGATGAAAAAGGCTCGAAGTTATTTAATAAAATTACAAATCTTAAAGAATATTACCCAACAAATAAAGAGTTAGAAATATTAGGTAACTTACAAAAAGAGATAAGAAAGAAATTACCAATTAACTCAACAATTGTAGAATTTGGTAGTGGCTCAAATAAAAAAATAAATAAATTTATAAAATCATTAAGTGAACCCAAAGAATATATTCCTATAGATATTAGCAAGGAATATTTGTTTGAAAATGCATCAATAATTGCAAAAAAATTCTCAGATTTAAAAGTAACAGCAATATGTGCAGATTTTAGTCAGACAAACAGATTGAATAAAATTTTAAAAAATAAAAAAAAAATAGTCAGTTTTTTTCCAGGATCGACCATAGGAAATTATTTACCCAAAAATGCAAAAAAAATATTAAAAAATTTTTCAAAAATCATAGGCAAAAATTCTTATTTAGTAATTGGGGTTGATTTGATCAAAAATAAAAAAACTCTTGAAAATGCTTACAATGATAAATCGGGAGTTACTGCAAAATTTAATAAAAATATATTAAATGTAGTAAACAAAATTTGTAATTCTAATTTTCAAACTAAAAGTTTTGATCATAAAGCATTCTACAATTTAAAAAAAAACAGAATTGAAATGCATCTTATTTCAAAGAAAAATTTCACTTTAAAAATTAATAAAAAGAATATTAAATTTACTAAAGATGAAACCATTCATACTGAAAATTCTCATAAATATTCAAAAAATAACTTTGTTAAATTAGTTAATAAATCTGGATTTAAAGTCTTAAAATATTTTTCAGATAAAAAAAATTATTTTGGAGTTTTTTTATTAAAAGTGAAGTAAGTTTTATTATGGCTCAAAAAGACGTAGGTAACAAAATTCCCATTTATAAGTTAAAAGATACCGATGAAGTGATGAAATATTACGATGAATGGGGAGATGGTAATAAATATGATAAGGATATGGTCGATTGGAATTACACAGGACCAAAAGAAACAACAAAAGTATTTTCGGAATTCCAAAAAAACAAAGATGCAAAAATTTATGATGCTGGTTGTGGAACTGGATTGGTGGGTGTTGAATTAAAAAAATATGGTTTTAAAAATTTTCATGGGGCAGATCTTTCAAAAAAGTTATTAGAATTAGTACCAAATGATCTTTATAAAAAGCTTGAACAAGTAGACTTGAATAAACCCATTAATAAAAAAGATGACGAATATGACTCTGTTATGTGTGTTGGTACATTTACTTTTGGACATGTAAAGCCACCAGCTTTAGAGGAATTTATCAGGATTACAAAGAATGATGGATTTATCTGTTTTACTATTAATGAGGGAATACATGAAGAATATGGTTTTGATAAAAAAATTGAACAACTTAAAAAGCAAAATAAATGGAAAGAAATAAAATTTTTTAAATCAGATTACATTGCGAGCAAAGACGTAAATGCTTGGTTAGGGTTATATAAAGTGATAAAATAAACCATGTCAGAAATTTACAATATTATAGATAAACAAAAGTTAGATATTGTATCTAAACCAATTAGTGAAGCTCATGGTTTACCAAATGAATGTTACATCAGTAAAGAATATACTTTAATTGAAAGAAAAAAATTATTTGAAGATAAGTGGATCGTTATTGGAGTTGGAAGTTCTATTCCAGATGAAGGTGATGCAAAACCAATTGATTTACTTGGAATACCCTTACTTATTGTTAGAACAAAAAATAAAGAAATAAAAGTTTTTCATAATATTTGTAGTCATAGAGGAGTTAAATTAGTTAAAGAAGCTGGCAAAATTAGAAATGTTATGAGGTGCTCATATCATTCATGGTCATATGACTTAGAAGGAAAATTAGTTGCTACACCTCATATAGGAGGCATGAATATTCATCAAACACCTGGATTTGATAAATCAAAAAGTAATTTAAAAGAGATAAGATCATATATTTGGTTAGATCTAATTATGATCAATATTAACAACAATGAAATTTCATTTGAGGATTACATTAGTCCTTTAAGTCAAAGATGGGAAAAATTTTGGCCTTTGAAAGATAGAGAATTAATTCATCATGCAAATGATTATGGTTATTTTAAATTAGATGCAAAATGTAATTGGAAATTTGCAATTGAAAATTATTGTGAAAGCTATCATTTGCCTTGGGTTCATCCAGGATTAAATTCTTATTCAAAGTTAGAAGATCACTATCATATTCAAGGTCTTCCAAATCGTTTCGCCGGACAAGGAACAGTAGTCTATAATCCTAGGTTTGAAGGAAAAGAAAAGTTTCCATGTTTTCCTAATTGGCCGAAAGATAAAGAAAATATAGCTGAGTATGTAGCGTTATTTCCAAATGTAATGTTAGGAATTCACAAAGATCATTATTATGCTTATTGGTTAGAGCCAATCAATCATGAGTTTACAATAGAGCATATGGAAATTTATTATGTTGGAGATGAAGCGGCAACTTCAACAAATTATAAAACATTAAGACAAAAAAATCACAAACAATGGGAAGATATTCAAAAAGAAGATGTAGATATAATTCAAAGTATGCAAATAGGTAGAAACTCTCCAGCTTATAATGGTGGTAATTTTTCTCCTAAAATGGACAATCCAACTCATCACTTTCATAAGTGGGTTGCTGATAATTTAATTTAAAGCTAATACATAAAAATGAAAATTATATTAATTATGGGACTACCTGGAGCAGGCAAAACAACTTTGGCTGATGAACTTGCTCCATTGTTAAATGCTAAAAGATTAAATGCAGATGAAGTAAGAAAAGCCGCAAACGATTGGGATTTTTCAGAAGAGGGTAGAACAAGACAAGCAAAAAGAATGGCTGACTTTGCATTAAAATTAAAAGACGAAGGAAATTATGTGATTGCAGATTTTATTTGCCCAACTCCAAAAGCAAGAAGTTTATTTCCTGCAGATTATGTAGTTTGGGTAGATACAATAAAAGAAGGTAGATTTGATGACACTAATAAAATGTTTATTAAACCAGAAAAATATAATTTTCATGTTACCACACAAGATGCTAAATCTTGGGCACCAAAGATTTTAAAGGAGATAAGCAAATGACGTATCAATGGGATAATAAAAAACCAACAGCTCAAATGTTAGGAAGATGGCAACCGTTTCATGATGGTCACTATACTCTATTTAAGGAAATTATAAAAAAAACAGGACAAGTATGTATTCAAATTAGAGATGTACAAGGTGTTGATGATAACCCATTTGATTTTGAAACTGTCAAAAAAAATATTGAGGAAAAACTTAATCCAGAGTTTGAGGGCAGGTTTAAAATTATGCTTGTCCCTAATATTACAAATATTTGTTATGGAAGAGGTGTTGGATATAAAATTGAAGAAATAGTTTTGCCTGAAGAAATTCAAAAAATTTCAGCAACAAAAATTAGAGCTAAGATGAGAGAAGAAGGTAAATTAAAATAAGTGACTGTAAAAATAAATAAATTATCACCAGGCGTTAAAAGAGTTTTAATTAATGATCCAAAAACTTACAATTCATTATCCTACAAAACTCTTTCATCTTTATTAAAGGCATTCAAAAAATTAGATAATGATAAAGAAACAAGGGTCATTATTTTAGAAGGGGCTGGAAAAGGATTCAGTGCAGGTCATAACTTAAAAGAGGTAAGAGGTATAAAAAATAGATCTAATCATCTAAAACTCTTTAAACTTTGTTCAAAACTAATGATGCAAATAGTTGAAGGAAACAAACCAGTAATAGCAAAAGTTCATGGTGCTGCTTATGCAGCAGGATGTCAATTAGCTGCCAGTTGTGATCTTGCATATAGTACGAACTCAGCAACGTTTGCTACACCTGGAGTAAAAATTGGATTATTTTGCAGTACACCAATGGTAGCTGTCAGCCGAAAAATTAGCAGAAAAAGAATGATGGAAATGCTACTTACCGGTGATCCAATTAGTGCAAAATATGCAAAGGAAATCGGATTAATTAATGATCATTACAGTCCAAAAACTTTAAATAAAAAAGTTTTAGATATCGCAAAAAAAATATCTTCAAAATCAAATTTAACTATCAAAATAGGTAAAAAGGGTTTTTATAAACAATTAGAAATGCCTCTTAACAAAGCTTATGATTATACAAGTAAGATGATGACACTTAACATGTCATCTTATGATGCTAAAGAGGGTATAAGTGCATTTATAGAAAAAAGAAATCCAACTTGGAAAAACAAATAACCATTAAGTTGAAGTCACTTAAAAAAAAGATTAAGTTGTAATTAAAGGAGAAAATCAATCATGGATGGATGTTGTGGTCCTGGATATGCTAGTCCTGCAGAAGCAATAAAAGCACCAAAAGAAAAGCTTTTATATACTATAGCGATTTACACAGGGACAGGAATACAAAAACCAGACTACTTAGCAACCGTCGATGTTGATCCTCAAAGCCCTACTTATTCTAAAGTAATTCATAGACTTGAAATGCCAGGTATTGGAGATGAATTGCATCATATGGGATGGAATGCATGTTCTTCTTGTCATGGCGACTCAAAAATGAGCAGAAAATATTTATTAGTTCCAGGTGTTAGATCAAATAATATTTATGTTGTTGATACTGCATCCGATCCTAGAGCTCCAAAAATACAAAAAGTAGTAGATGGATCTGAAATAAAGAAAAAAACTAATTTATCAGGACCGCATACAGTTCATTGCCTAGGTTCTGAAATTATCATTTCTTTTCTAGGAGATGCACGAGGGGAAGCTCCAGGAGGATATTTACATTTAAACAAAGATTTTGAAATTATAGGTAGATGGGAAAATTCAATGGGAGACATACCTTTTAGTTATGACTTCTGGTACCAACCAAGACATAATGTGATGGTTAGTTCTGAATGGGCTGCTCCTAATACTTTTATGCCTGGATTTGATTTAGAGGAAGTTGGTCATTTGAAATATGGTAGACGACTTCATGTTTGGGATTTTAAAAAAAAAGAGCCAGTTCAAACAATGTATTTAGGTGAAGATGGTTTAATACCATTAGAAGTAAAATTTATGCATAATCCTGACAGTAGTCATGGATTTTGTGGTGCAGCGCTAAGTGCAAATGTAATTCATTTTTGGAAATCAAAAGAGGGAAAATGGGAATGGGAAAAAATAATTGATGTTGAAAATGAACCACATCCCGATTGGCCAATCCCTGTACCTGGAGTTATGTCAGCGATATTAGTTTCAATGGATGATAAATATCTCTATATAAATAATTGGCTTCATGGAGATATGAGACAATACGATATTTCAGATCCACACAAACCAAAATTAACAGGTCAAGTTTGGATGGGTGGATTGTTAGGAAAGGCTCCAGAAGTAAATGGCGTTAAAATTGCTGGTGGACCCCAAATGTATCAATTATCTTTAGATGGTAAAAGGATGTATGTAACAACATCATTATTTTCTACTTGGGATAATCAATTTTATCCTGAAATTAGAAAACAGGGTGGAGCAATGATTATGATTGATTGTGATGTTGAAAATGGAGGAATGAAAATTAATAAAGATTTTATTGTTGATTTTGGTAAAGAGCCAAATGGACCTAGTAGGTGCCATGAAAGTAGATATCCAGGTGGAGATTGCACAAGCGACATTTGGCTATGACAAAAATTACAATCTCAAACAGAAATAACAGTGCATTTGAAGTAAGTGGAAAAAAACCTTTATTAAATGAATTAAGAGATCAAGGTGTCGATCTTCCATACGGATGTCAGTATGGAGGATGTATTACATGTGCAGCTAAACTGATTAATGGGGAAGTGGATCAACGTTCTCAAGTTGCTTTAAATAATAGACAAATAAATGATGGATATATTATTTTATGTGTTGCTAAAGCAAAAACAGATTGCATAATAGAGATAGGAGTTGAAAGTCATGATAAATTATACCGAAATCCTTTCCTTGATCCTTTAGAGCCACACGAATTAAAAGCAGATATCGCAAGTAAAAAGGAAGAAAAAAAATAAAGATGAACCACAATGAACCTTATAGCGCTGAATATTTAAAAGATATTTTAAGTTCAGTTAAGACAATTGCAATGGTTGGCGCTAGTCCAGACAAAACTAAATTTAGTTATGGTGTATTACGAGTTTTGCATGAAACTGGCTATGACATGATACCTGTAAATCCTAAACCAGGAGTAAAGGAAATTAGAAATTTAAAAGTTTATCCAAATTTATCGGCAATAGATAGACCTGTTGATATGGTCGAAGTATTTAGAAAATCCGAGGATCTCTATGGTATTGCTGAAGAGGCAATATCAATTGGAGCAAAAGTATTATGGGGACAAATTGGTGTAATTAATCATGATGCAGCAAAAATTGCTGAAGATGCAGGTTTAAAAGTAGTTATGAATAGATGTCCAAAAATTGAACTCTTCAGACCATTTTGGAAACCGCGACTAGATCTAAAAATTTAAATTAAATTATGGACACAACACTTGTAGACGAAAAGATAAAAGAACTTTATTTAAGTTATCGGACGATAGCTATTGTTGGAGCAAGCCCAGACTCAAAAAAAACTTCCAATATAATAATGAAATATTTAAGAAATACAGGTTACAAAGTTTTTCCTGTTAATCCAGTAACAGATAATAAAATTATACATGGAGAACCAGTTTATAAAAAACTAACTGATATAAAAGATCATGTTGGAATTGTTAATGTTTTTAGACCCAGTGAAGAGGCTCAGGAAATAGCAAAACAAACAATAGAAATTGGCGCGAATGTATTATGGTTGCAATTAGGAATTCATAACGAAAATGCAGCTAAATTAGTCTCCCAAAATAAAATTTATTATATCTCTAATAAATGTATTAAAAACGAATACGATAGATTATTCAAAACTATATAATATCAAATTATTAAGTGTGATATTAAGACCTTTTATTTCATTTTAAATTTAAGATAAATTTAAAATATGAAATTCAAAATTTTATTTTTTTTAATTACATTTATTTATTTTAATTCTTCATTTGCTGATGTTTTAAAACCAAGTGTGAATATAGATCCGAAACAAGTTGTTGTGATTCAATTAAATGCGTTAATGAAAAATGACAGTCCATATAAAGATAGAGGGATTGAGCAAACATGGGAATTTGCACATCCTAATAATCAAAGGATGACAGGTCCTTTAGATAGATTTAAAAGAATGTTAAAGGGTGCTTCATACTCAATGTTAATTGATCACAAAGAAAATACAGTAACTGAAATTTACAAATCAAGTACCATGGCAACTTATGAAGTTGTTGTCTTGGATAAGGATAAACAATATTTTAAATTTAAATGGAAAGTTGAAAAAAATAATAAAGAGGGGAATCTTTTAGATTGCTGGCTAACAACAGCAGTTTCACAACCAATACCAATGGGATCATCAATATAATGAAAAAACCTCCAATGTATATTAGGTACGCAATTCTAATGTTTATTTTATGCTTTCCAACAATCTCATCCACTCAACTTGGATGGTATTTTTGGGGAAGTGAAGTTGGGATTAATATTGGTATGGTAGTAGGTACAATTTCCGTTGTAGTTGCCGCTTATTTAATGTTCAGAATGGGCTGGCGTGACGCAGATGATGAATAATAGAATTTTGTTTCGTTAGTAATTAAAATTTAGTAGGAATCTGATAATGAAATCCAAAGCAAAAGTTGTTGTAGTAGGCGGTGGAGTAGTAGGAGTTAGTGCACTCTATCACTTAGCAAAAAAAGGTTGGTCAGATGTTGTTTTAATTGAAAGAAAAGAACTAACATCAGGCTCAACTTGGCATGCAGCTGGCTTATTACCACTATTTAATATGAGTTATTCTGTGGGACAACTCCACAAGTATGCTGTCAATTTGTATAAAACTTTAGAAGAAGAGACAGGTAAGAACGTAGGTTTCAGCGTTGTATCAAATATTAGATTAGCAAGCACCAAAGATAGAATGGATGAATACTTTCAATACGCTGGTGTTGCTCAAACAATTGGTGTTGATGTAAAATTTTTAACTCCAGACCAAATTAAGGAAATCTGGCCATTATGTAATACATCAGATTTAGTTGGTGCAATACAACACCCTGAAGATGGATATATCCAACCAGCTGATTTAACTCAAGCACTTGCAACAGGTGCAAGAAATAGAGGAGCAGAAATTTATAGAAATACAAATGTTGTTGGAATGAAACAAACCAAAGATGGTTGGGTTGTTGAAACAGATAAAGGATCCATAGAGTGTGAACATATTATTTCTTGTTCAGGAAATTTTGCAAGACAAACTGGAAAGATGGTTGGTTTAGATATTCCAGTTATACCAGTAGAACATCAATACATTGTTACTGAACCTCATCCAGAAATACAAAAAAGAAAAAAAGATGGATTACCAGAGATGGGAGTTTTAAGAGATAGTGATAGCAGATGGTATATGAGAGAAGAAGCTGGCGGTTTAATTTTAGGACCATATGAAGATGGTGCACCAGCTTGTTATGTAGATGGACCATCAAAAGATTCTGAGTATGAGTTATTTCAGGAAGATTTAGATAGATTAGCGCCTCATATTGAAGGTGCAATACATAGAGTACCTGCTTTTGGAGAAGTGGGAGTTAAGAAAGTTTATAATGGAGCAATTTGTTACACTCCAGATGGTAACCCAATTGTTGGTCCAGCTTGGGGATTGAAAAATTTTTGGATAAATGAAGGTCACAGTTTTGGTATCACTGCAGCAGGTGGAGCAGGATGGCAACTTGCTGAATGGATCGTAGATGGTGAACCAACAATCGATATGCTTGGTGTTGAACCAAGAAGGTATGGAGATTATTGCTCTAAATCATATTTAAAAGCTAAAAATGAAGAAGCCTACAGTCACGTTTTCATAACTCATTTTCCTGATGAAGAAAGACCGGCAGCAAGACCATTAAGAACTGCACCATGTTATGACAGAATGAAAAATTTAGGAGCAGTTTTTGGTCAAAAATTTGGATGGGAAAGACCTAATTTTTTTGCAACAGAAGGAATGGAGCAAAAAGATGATTGGTCATTTAGAAGATCAAAATGGTTCAATGCAATGGAAAAAGAATGCAAAAACGTAAAAGAAAATGTTGGTCTTTTGGATATGACTGCATTTGCAAAATGTAGAATTAAAGGACCTGGTGCTGAGGAATTTTTAGATAATTTAGTTGCAAACAAATTACCAAAAAAAGTTGGAAGAATTAATTTATGCCACGCTTTAAATACTAAAGGCGGAGTTCATTCTGAATTTACTATTATGAGAGAGTCACATGATAGCTTTTATTTAGTATCAGCGGGAGCTTTCCAAAGATTAGATCATGATTGGATTTTAAAATGGATGCCTTCAGATGGTTCAGTACAGTTTGAAAATTTAACTAATAGTAATGGAGTTTTGGTTGTTTCAGGTCCAAAAGCTAGAGAGTTAATGCAAAGAGTTTCAAAAGATGATTTTTCAAATGAAAACTTTAAATGGCTAAGTGCAAAAATGGTTGATGTTGGGTACGCACCGGTAAATGCTATGAGAGTTAATTTTGTTGGTGAATTAGGATGGGAACTTCATCATCCAATTGAATATCAAAATCACATTTTTGATAAACTTATGGAAGCAGGAAAAGATCTTGGACTAAAGCCTTATGGTATTAGAGCTATGAATAGTTTGAGGGTAGAAAAATCTTATAAGTTAGTTGGAACAGAACTATCAATAGAATACTCACCTTATGAAAGTGGTCTTGATAGATTTATACACCCTAATAAAGGAAGTTTTATTGGACTTGATGCATTGAACAAATGGAGAGAAAAAGGCTTTGATAACAAGCTTGTTACCTTAGAGGTTCATAATCCAAAAGATGCAGATGTTTTAGGAAACAATCCAATTTACGAAAATGGAAGTGTTATAGGAAGAGCAACAGGAGGAGATTTTGGTTTTAGAATTGGAAAATCTTTAGCTTTAGGAATGGTTAAACCAGAATTAGCAAATGTTGGACAAAAACTAAAAATTGAAATATTAGGTGAGAAATACGATGCAACAATTTTAGATGAAAGTCCTTACGATCCAGAAAACAATTTATTAAGAGCTTAATGAAAATACTAGTCGCAGTTAAAAGAGTTATTGATTACAACGTTCAAATAAGAGTTAAAGAAGATGGTTCAGGTGTTGTTACTGACAACGTTAAAATGTCAACAAATCCACCAGATGATAATGCAATAGAGGAAGCAGTAAAAATTAAAGAGGCTGGCAAAGCTAAAGAAATAGTTGTAATTACAATTGGTGAAGAAAAAGCACAAGAAACTGTTAGAAAAGCATTGGCAGTTGGAGCGGATAGGGGAATACATGTCAAAGTTGATAATGTGATTGAACCATTGGCAGTTTCAAAAATTTTAAAAAAAATTGTAGAAAAAGAAAATCCCGATTTAGTTTTTATGGGCAAACAAGCAATTGATGATGACTGTAATCAAACTGGTCAGATGCTTGCAGCTTTACTAAATTGGCCACAAGCGACTTTTGCATCTAAAATCGAAGTAAAGGATAATGCATTAGAGGTAACACGTGAAATTGACGAAGGTTTGGAAACCATAGAAGTGAATGTTCCCGCAATTGTTACATGTGATTTAAGATTAAATGAACCAAGATATGCTTCACTTCCAAATATTATGAAAGCTAAGAAAAAACCAATAGAACAGATAAATGCTTCAGATTTAGGAGTTGATATTAATCCTAGAATCGAACAAATTAAAGTTGAAGAGCCACCAAAAAGAAAAGCTGGAATAAAAGTCGCTAGTGTTGAAGAATTGGTGCAAAAATTAAAAAATGAGGCTAAGGTAATTTAAATGTCGGTATTATTAATTGCAGAACATAACAATAAAGAAGTAAGACCATTTACATATAATGCTATTACAGCAGCTTCTCAAATAAATGATGATCTTCATGTTTTGGTTTTAGGTCATCAAGCTGACGATGTTGCAAAATCTATATCTGAAGTTCCAAATGTAAAAAAAGTTATTCATGTTGATAATGAGATTTACGAAAACTACATTGCTGAAAATTATACAGCAGCAATAATCAAGCATGCAGAAAATTATTCACACATTGTAAGCTCAGCAAATACATTTGGCAAAAATTTAATGCCAAGAATTGCAGCGTTACTAGATACTTCCCAAGTAAGTGATATAATTAAAGTTATTTCTGAAGATACTTTTTTAAGACCAATTTATGCAGGAAATGCTTTTGCTACGGTTAAAAGTAATGACAAGAAAAAATGTGTTACTATAAGACCGACATCGTTTGATCCTGCTGATAAGAGTGGTGGATCTGCTGAAATTACAAAATCCGATCCAGCAGAAGCTAGTTCATCAACTAAATTTCTAAAAAAAGAAGAAGTTAAGTCAGACAGACCAGAGCTTGGAACAGCTAGAATAGTTATTTCTGGCGGCAGAGGAATGCAAAATGGTGAAAATTTCAAATTAATCAGCGATATTGCTGATAAACTTAATGCAGCAATTGGTGCATCAAGAGCAGCAGTTGATGCTGGTTATATTACGAATGATCATCAAGTAGGACAAACGGGTAAAGTTGTAGTTCCAGATTTATATATTGCAGTTGGAATTTCAGGTGCAATACAGCACTTAGCAGGAATGAAAGAAAGTAAAGTTATTGTTGCAATAAATAAAGACGGTGAAGCTCCAATTTTTAGTGTCGCAGATTACGGATTAGAAGCAGATCTTTTTGAAGCGCTTCCTCAATTTTTGTCAGAATTGAACAAATTAAACACTATACAAAAATAGCAAATACTGTAAGAAATTATCATTATGTCCAGAGAAGTGATGGAATACGATGTTGTCATCGTAGGTGGCGGACCATCAGGACTTTCAACTGCAATTAAATTAAAGCAGTTAAATCCAGATATTAATGTCTGCCTTTTAGAAAAAGCATCTGAAATAGGTGCGCATATTTTGTCAGGGAACGTGTTTGAAACACGTGCTTTAGACGAACTAATACCTAATTGGAAAGAATTAAATGCTCCAATTAAAACAAAAGTTACAAAAGAAAAATTTTTATTTTTAGGAAAACAAAAATCATTAAGTTGGCCAACATGGTTACTTCCCAAGGTTCAACAAAATCATAACAATTATATTATAAGTCTTGCAAATCTTTGTAGATGGTTGGCAGAGCAGGCTGAGGGATTAGGAGTTGAAATATTCCCAGGATTTCCAGCAAGTGAAGTTTTATATAATGACGATGAATCAGTTAAAGGTATTGCTACTCAAGATATGGGTATCGATAAAGAGGGAAATAAAAAAGATACTTATGAACCTGGAATGGAATTGCATGCAAAAGTTACAGTATTTGCAGAAGGATGCAGAGGTCACTTAGGAAAAGAATTAATAAAGAAGTTTGAATTAGACAAAGGTAAAAATCCTCAACAATATGGAATTGGTTTTAAAGAAATTTGGGAGATAGATGAAAAAAATCATACAGAAGGTTTAGTAATGCATACTGCTGGATGGCCTTTAGACAATAACACCTACGGTGGAAGTTTTATGTATCATGCAGAAAATAAACAAGTTTTTCTTGGTTACGTAATTGGATTAGATTATCAAAATCCTCATCTCTCACCTTTCGATGAATTCCAAAGATTTAAAACTCATCCAGATATAAAAAAAATAATTGAAGGCGGAAAAAGAATTTCTTATGGCGCAAGAGCTTTAATTGAGGGTGGTATACAGAGTTTACCTCAGATGTTTATGCCAGGTGCTTTGTTAGTTGGATGTGATGCAGGAACATTAAATATGCCTAAAATAAAAGGATCTCATACTGCGATGAAGAGTGGAATGATCGCTGCTGAAACAATTTATGAGCATCTTACAAAAAATTTAAATTTATCTACATATGAACAAAAATTTAAAGAAAGTTGGGTTTACAAAGAATTACATGAGGCAAGAAATGTAAAACCAAGTTTCTCTTGGGGATTAATTTTGGGTATATTATTTACTGGAATTGACCAGATTTTATTTAGAGGAAAGCTTCCTTTCACATTAAAACATAAACATGCTGATCATGAAGCTCTAAAACCAGCAAATAAAATGCCAAAAATTGATTATCCTAAGCCTGATAACGTTATTACTTTTGATAAAACTAGTTCGGTTTATTTAACGGGTACAATTCATGATGATAATCAACCAGTGCATTTAAAACTTAAAGATCCAGATTTGCCTATAAAATATACTTTAGAGAAATTTGATGAGCCCGCACAAAGATATTGTCCAGCAGGAGTTTATGAAGTTCAAGAAGTAAATTCTGTTCAAAAATTTGTAATCAATGCTCAAAATTGCATACATTGTAAAACGTGTGATATTAAAGAACCGTCTCAAAATATTACTTGGGTAACCCCAGAAGGTGGAGGCGGACCTAAATACGGAAATATGTAATTAAGATAAATCGATTGCGAACTTTTTTAAAGTTTCAATTGGAATAAGTTTCAAAGTGTTTTTGTGAGTTTTTTTTAAATAAATAGGACATCCTTTTCCCGCTTCTAAAGCTCTAGCATACCAACCTGCACACACACACCAACTATCTCCATCTTTTAAACCCGGAAAACCAAACTCAGGATGAGGTGTAACTAAATCATTCCCTGCTTCTTTGCACCATTCTAAAAATTCAGTATTTACTTTTGCACAAACAGTGTGAACACCATGATCATTTTCATCTGTATTACAACATCCGTCTCTATACCATCCTGTTAAAGGGTCATTAGAGCATAACTCCAAATCTTCATCTAAAACATTTTTTTGTTTATCAGCCATGAAATAATTCTGTTAATTTTTTATCAATATCTATGTTAAATGAAAAGGATCTTCTTTCACCATCAGATTTAAATGGATATGCAGTATGCATTAAATTATTTGGGAACAAAATAAGATCGCCAACTTTTGGTTTATGATTAAATATAGAATTATTTAAAAAAGATTTAGAGCCATAAATAAAATCAATTGTTCCGTTAGTTTTTATTTTCTTGTTTCCCTTTGTTAAATTATTTGGAATTTTCAAATAACCAACTCCAGAAACATTACCATCATGGAAATGAATAGGATTGTAATCATTTTTAAATTGTCTTACAACCCATAAATTCTTAATTTTAATATTTTTTGACTTCTTATTAAGATTTTTTTTTAAATATTGATTAACAGATTTAGAAATAAAACTTTTTAAATTTTTTTTTATAAATTTATTTTTTAATTCAATTTCCTGTTCTACTTGACCTACCAATTTTTTTGAATAGTCACTTGATTTTGATTTTTTTTTATCTTTAATAATACTTTCAACTTCATCATTAATTTTTTTTACCAAGTTTAATGGAATTTTAATAACAGCAATTTTTGGTCCAAACGGACTTAAAACTTTCATCAATTTTTTATATTTTTGTTGGATTAGGTTGTCCTTTATAAACAACCTCTGGATCAAATTTTTTTTCTTCTTCTTCAAATTTCATTTCGATTTGTCTTGCATTATCAATTTTTCCCAAAGGAACAGATCTATAAAAACAGGATCTGTACCCAACGTGGCAACTAGAGCCTTCGCCAATATCTACAGTCATCCAAACTGCATCTTGATCATCATCAATTCGAATCTCTTTTACTTTTTGAACAAATCCACTTGTTTTTCCTTTATGCCAAATTGATTGTCTTGATCTGCTCCAGTAATGAGCTTCTTTAGTTTCAATAGTTAATTTGAAGGCTTCCACATTCATATACCCATGCATTAATATTTCTTTTGTTTTTGAGCATGTTGTAATAACTGGAATCAATCCATCATTATCGAATTTAGGAGATAAAAGCTTGCCTTCTTCTATTTCTGCTACATTTTCTCTTTTTTTAAACATATATGTGGAATTATCTAACATAATAATAAATATATTAAATATTTTAAAATTAAGGTTTTATATATATAAAAGCACGTCATGAAATTAGTAAAAAACGAAAACGAAAAAAAAATTAATGAAGTAACAGACAAAGAAGCCGAAGAAGCTTTTGTCAAAATCCTTAAATGGTTAGGTGAAGACCCTACTAGAGAAGGTTTATTAGAAACTCCAAAGAGAGTTACAAAAGCATTTAAAGAATATTTCAAAGGCTACAAAGAAGATCCAAAAGCAGTTTTAGATAAAACATTTGGTGATGTTGAAGGCTATAGCGATATGGTTGTTCAAAAAAATATTTCAGTCCAAAGTCATTGCGAACATCACATGGCACCAATTATAGGAATTGCTCATGTAGCATACATTCCAAATCAAAGAGTTGTAGGATTAAGCAAAATAGCAAGAGTAGTAGAAGTATTTTCTAAAAGATTACAAACACAAGAAAGATTAACTGTTCAGATCGCTAATACTTTAATGGAGTCTTTGGATGCAAAAGGTGTTGCGGTAACAATAGATTCAACTCATCAGTGTATGACTATGAGAGGTATAAAAAAAGAGCAAGCTACTACAGTTACAAATTTTTATCTTGGACAGTTTAAAGACGATTTAAGTTATCAAAATAGATATTTGCGATTTATTGCAAAATAATATTTACTGATAAACATGGCGGACTCATTTAAAGCAGTTGTAATAAACAATCAGAACGAAAATTTTACAAGAGAAGTCAAAGAATTAAGTTTAGACCATTTTAAAGATGGAGAGGTGCTAGTTAAGATAGATTATTCTGATCTTAATTGGAAAGATGCAATGATACTAAAAGATGGTGGTAAGTTAGTGAAAGAGTATCCAAGAATACCTGGCATTGATTTTTCTGGGACTGTTGCACAAGGTGATGGTGAAGAATTTAAAGAAGGAGACAGAGTTATATTAACAGGTTGCAGAGCAGGTGAACTTTTTGATGGTGGATATTCTCAATACGCAAAAGTTAAAAAGGATCATATTACAAAAACACCTGAAGGTATGACAAATAAACAAGCTATGATTTTAGGAACTGCTGGTCTTACTGGTTTATTATGTGCTTTTGCAGTTAAAGCAAGAGAGGAACTATTGATGCAGTCAAAAGTTAATGATGTATTAGTAACTGGTTCTACAGGAGGTGTTGGAATGGTGGCAGTAATGGTTCTTGCTAAAATGGGAATTAACGTTACAGCGATAACTGGTAAACCAGATAAAGCAGATTATCTAAAAGAACTTGGCGCTAAAAACGTTATAGATCGTAAAGAATTTGAGGGTGAAGCAAGATTAATAGATAAAGGAACATGGGATGGAGTTGTAGATACCGTGGGTGGTAACATTTTATCTAATGCAATAGCTCAAACTAAACCAAAAGGAATTGTTGCTATATGTGGAAATGCTAGCGGCAATAAATTAAATACTTCAGTAATCCCATTTATATTAAGAGCAGTAAAATTATGGGGAGTAGATTCTGTTAATATCAGTAAAAAAAGAAAAGAGTTTATATGGGGAGAATTTCCTGCTTTGCTAGATTTTAATATTTTAGAAAAATCAGTAAATACTATAGGATTAGACGAATTATTAAATGTCTATCCCGATATATTAAAAGGTAATTTAAAAAATAAAATTGTAGTGGATGTAAAT
This sequence comes from uncultured Pelagibacteraceae bacterium, assembly GCA_902542235.1. Taxonomy (GTDB): domain Bacteria; phylum Pseudomonadota; class Alphaproteobacteria; order Pelagibacterales; family Pelagibacteraceae; genus Pelagibacter. Next base: position 5,156 of record CACBTT010000001.1, on the reverse strand, counting down.
AAATAATGGATTGGGATAAATTAAAGATATTTCATGCAGTTGCTGAGGCAGGTAGTTTTACTAGTGCAACTGTAATACTTAATTTAAGTCAATCTGCAATAAGTAGACAAATTCAATCTTTAGAAGAAGACTTAAAAGTTAAGTTATTTGAGAGACATGCAAGAGGTTTAACACTCACTGAAAATGGTGAATATGTATTTAAAACAGCACATGAAGTAATCTCAAAATTAAAAGAGGTAGAAACAACTTTAGGAGATAAAAAAAACAAACCATCCGGAAAACTTTCAGTAACAACCGTAGTTAGTTTTGGAACAACTTGGTTAACACCAAGAATTCAAGAATTTATGCAATTAAATCCAGAAATTGAAGTTGAACTCATATTTGATGATAGAGAGCTAGATTTAAGCACAAGACAAGCAGATATTGGAATATTCATGAGAAGACCAAAACAGCTAAACTATATTCAAAAAAAGCTGATTGATATCAACTATCATATATATGGATCACCAAAATATCTTGAAAAACACGGATATCCTAAGACAATTAATGACTTAAATAAGCATAACTTTATATCATTTGGTAGAGGAGCTCCATCTCCTGTTTATAATCCAGATTGGGCATTAAAACTTGGAATGAAAGATAATAAAAAAAGAAAAACTGTAATGAGAGTGAATAGTGTTTATGGTTTACTATTAGCCGTTCAAAGTGGTGTAGGATTAGCCGCAATTCCAGATTACCTAACTGTCAAACAACCAAATATAGTAAAAGTATTACCTAGCGTTCAAGGCCCAACTACAGAGGCACACTTTGTGTACCCTCAATCACTTAAAAATGTTGCTAGAGTCCAAGCTTTTAGAAACTTCCTTTATAGTAAAATTTCCGAGTGGGAATTTTAATAAAATTATCTAAAAAACGAATATAATTGCGATTGATTATCAATTGCGACAATAATGCAATTGATAATCATTTTCATTGAGAATAGTTATCATCCGCATTGCAAGACAAATTACGTTTAATATAAATATAAATTTAAGGAGTAGAATGAAAAAATTAACAATAATTTCATTGTTTTTTGTTTTAATTTCAAGTTTTACGATTGCAGCTGAGGTCAATATTTTTAGTGCTAGACACTATGATTCTGACATTCAATTATATGAAAAGTTCACAGCAGCAACAGGAATTAAAGTAAACGTAGTATCAGGTAAAGACAAAGCCCTGCAGAAAAGAATTACAGAAGAGGGAGCAGACTGTGTTGGAGATTTATACATCACAGCTGATGCTGGAAGACTAGGTGCATTTGCAGCAAAAGGAATGATGCAAAATGCAGGTTGGTCAAAAGCTATTAAGGATGCCGTACCTGCACAATTTAGATCTGCAAAATGGACTGGAATAGCTAAAAGAGCAAGAATAATTTATTATTCACCTGAAAGAGTAAATGCAAACGAACTTAATGGCATGACTTACGAAGGTCTAGCTGATCCAATATGGAAAGGTAGATTAGTAATAAGAAAATCTAACAACATTTATAACCAATCTTTAGTTGCCTCACTTGTTAAGAATAATGGTAAAGCAAAAACTGCAGAATGGTCTAAAGCTGTTGTAGCAAACATGGCTAGAACTCCAAAAGGTAATGACCGTGCTCAAATCATGGCTGTTGCTGCAGGAGAAGCTGATATTGCTGTTGCAAACACGTACTATCATGCGTTGATGTTATCTGGAAAAAAAGGTGCTGAACAACAAGAAGCAGCAAAAAAAGTAATGCCTTTTTTCCCTAATCAACAAGATAGAGGAACGCACATTAATATTAGTGGAGCTGGTATGCTTAAACATGCACCAAACAAAGCTAATGCTGTAAAATTAGTTGAGTTTTTATTATCAACAGAAGCTCAAAATCATATTGTAAATAATACTTTTGAGTATCCAATGATTGGTGGTGTAACACCTAATGATTTAGTTCCAGGCAAAGAGATGAACTTTGTAATGGATACTAAAACAAGTGTTAAGTCATATGGTGCAAAACAAGCAGATGCATTAGAAGTAATGTTAGCTGCTGGTTGGAAGTAAATGACAGCTGTTAAAAAAAAATTTACTACGGAAGTTGATTATAATAAATCTACCAAAGCCTGTCCTGCATGTGCTTTGGAGTGTGAAAAAATCAATAAACGTGTAAATAATAGAAAATTGTCTGAAATTAAAACTAAGGAGGTTCCGCATATCCTAAAAGTATTTAATTTTTGATTTTCTAAAGTTTGTGCCTATGGTTTGGTCTCCTAAACCATGGGCACTTTTGATTTTCATGATTATAAGGCGGATTATAATATATGAAATTTAATTCCTGGTATTTATCATCTTTTATAGTTTCATTTATTGTTGCAATTCCAATTTTAACTGTGTTTGCAAGTTTCTTCCAAGAAACAACAAATTACTACGATATATTAAAAAATACTTTTCTAATCGAGTACATCTATAACTCTTTAATTTTACTTATTGGAGTATTAATACTTACCTTAGTTTTAGGTGTTGGATGTGCTTATGTAGTTTCATTTTATGATTTTCCAGGTGTTAAATTTTTTAAATGGGCCTTAATATTATCTTTTGCAGTACCTGCTTATATTTATGCTTATTCATTAACAGCTTTTTTTGAAAACTTTGGAACACTGTATTCAATTTTAAAATCTTTATTTGGACCTGGTGAATATAATAGGTCAATCCCTAAATTTGATGGTATGCTTGGTGCCATATTATCAGTTTCTTTTTCACTATTTGGATATGTTTACGTTCTAACTAGAGCATCTTTTCATTATCAATCTCAAAATTTAATAGAATTAGGACAAAATCTAGGTTTTTCAAAATATAAATCTTTCTTTAAAATTATTTTACCATCAGCTAGGCCCGCAATAGTTGCTGGATTAGCCTTAGTTGCAATGGAGACTTTATCTGATTTTGGGGCAGTATCATTTTTTGGCATAGCAACTCTTACCACAGGAATATATGACTCATGGATATCATTTGATGATTTAGCTTTTGCAAATCAGCTTTCATTTTTTTTACTATTATTTATTTTAGGCCTCTTTTTTATTGAAAATATTACGAGAAAACGTGCTCAATATTACTCTCCAGTTAAGGGAGGAATTAAAGAAAAGAAGAAAATTAAACTAAATTTTTCTAAAGGGACTTTGGCTTTTGTGTTTTGTTTTTTGGTTTTTTTTATAAGTTTTTTATTTCCCGTTTTACAAATGTTATATTGGACAATAATTTTTCCAAAAAATTTATTTGATTTAAATACCTTTCAATTGTTTTCAAACACCATTTATCTAGTTTTTTTATCTAGTATTGTATTAGTAGTTTTTTCATTTATTTCAAATTATGGAAATAGAGTAACTAAAAGTAAATTTTTAAACTTTCTTACAACATTTTCTATTACAGGATATGCGATACCTGGTGTAATTTTAGCTGTTGCGTTCATCACTTTTATTGCTTGGTTTGATAATACTTTTGTTAAAGCCTTTGAATTTAATTCTATTAAGAAAATATTTATAGGATCTATTTTTGGTTTAGTGATAGTTTATTTTATAAGATTTTATTCATTAGCTTATAATGGATTGAAAACTGGCTACGAAAGGATTAATAGGTCAATTGACGAGAGTTCTTATCTCCTTGGTTACTCTAAAATAAAAACTTTCCTAGGAATTCATATTCCTTATTTAAAAAATTCTGTATTTCTAATTGGAATATTGATTACGATAGAAGTAATAAAAGAATTACCTATAACTTTAATATTGAGACCATTTAACTTTGAAACTTTTGCTACAACAGCATATATTTTTGCATCTCAAGATCTCTTAGAGGCTGCAGCAGTTCCATCATTATTCTTGATATTAATTGCAAGTACATTTATTTTGATTACGTCTAAATTTATTTTGAAAGACTAATGGCTAATAATTTTTTTGAAATTGAAAATGTATCTTTTGCTGCTGGTGGGAAAAATAAAGTTAATAATGTTTCTTTAAAAATTGAAAATGAAGGTGAAATTGTATGTTTACTTGGCCCATCTGGCATAGGCAAAACCACAATATTAAGAACTATTGCAGGTTTAGAAAAAATTGATAAAGGTAAAATTAATCTAAAAGGCAGAACTCTTTCATCTCAAAATATTCATATTGAGCCAGAAAATCGCAATATTGCTCTATCATTTCAAGAGAACAGTTTATTTCCTCATTACAATATAGAAAAAAATATTAATCTTGGCTCAGATAGAGTGAAGGATGATAAAAAAATACAAACTAAAGAAGTAATTAATTTTTTAAATTTAAATAAAATATTAAATAAATTTCCGCATGAGATAAGCGCTGGTGAAGCCCAAAGAGCATCTTTAGCAAGGTCTTTGGTTTCTCAACCAGATTTATTAATGCTTGATGAACCACTATCTAATGTAGATCAAAGTTTTAAGGAGGAAATACAAGTTGAATTAAAGCAAATTTTAACCAATTCTAAAATAACAACAATAATTGTAACCCACGATTCATATGAAGCTTTTTATTTGGGTAGCAAATGTGGAATAATTTTAGATGGTGAATTAAAGCAATATGATGATCCATATAATGTTTATCATTTACCTAATTCAGTTGAAGTAGTTAATTTTTTAAATAGAGGAATTTTAATACCTGCAGAGGTTACTAGTCCAAAGAGTCTTGAAAACGAGGATTTAGGTACAATAACTGGAAATTTCGCTAGACCGTTCCCAATAGGATCTAAAGTAAAATTATTAATACAACCAGAGGACTTACAACATGATGATACAAGTAATCTTAAACTTGAAGTAGTAGATAGAAAATTCAGAGGATCAAATTTTATTTATACATTAAAAACATTAAGCAATAAATTAATACCAGTTTTTGTGCATTCTCATCATATTCATCAACATGAAGTTGATGAAAAATTTGGTATAAAAAGACCCATTCACATCGATCATATTGTTTGCTTTTAAATTTAATTGTATAAATTACATTACATATGAAGGAGTTACCAAAAAGTACTAAAGTAGTAGTTATTGGCGGAGGTGTTGCAGGAACATCTTGCGCTTATCATTTAGCTAAATTTGGATGGAAAGATGTAATATTACTTGAAAGAGATCAATTAACATCAGGAACTACTTG